>NZ_NRDP01000009.1:0-82700 GCF_002878475.1 Dyella sp. AD56 | reverse complement strand
ATGACAACGCGTTGGCCGAGACCATCAACGGGCTCTACAAGGCCGAGCTGATTCACCGCCGAGCACCATGGAAAACCAGAGAAGCGGTGGAACTGGCCACGCTCGAATGGGTGTCATGGTTCAACCACCAACGCTTACTCGAACCCATCGGGTATATTCCACCCGCCGAGGCCGAAGCTAACTACTACCGTCAGCTGGCTTCCGACTTGGTGCAGGCCGCATGATCACTTAAACCAAATAGCCTCCGCGAAAACCGGGGCGATTCAATCATGTAGTCGCAAGTGAGACCACGCAAGGAAGATCAGCTCCTTCTAACGACTTTCACGCTCCCGCATGGGCGTGTATTCGCCCTTCAGTTGATCTGAAAATGAGAAACCAAAAATGAAGTACCTAGTTGGAATCGCACTCTTCTTCACCCTTTCGTTACCCGCCTGGGCTGATGGCCCAGAAGCGGCTCGCAAGCGCCTCGAGCTGAGTATGTTGATTACGGGTACGATGAACCTGGCTGCTGATGGCAGTGTTCGCTCGTACGCGCTGGACGAGGAAGAGAGGTTGCCCGCTGCTGTCGTTGATCTGATTCACCGATCTGCGCAAGGGTGGCACTTTGCGCCTATCTCACCCATTGAAACAGCAGACAGCACAAGCCTCAAGATGAGCTTGCGTGTCGTGTCACATCGTCAGGATGACGGTAACTATGCCATGGCGCTGTCTGGCGCGACGTTCGACGACAAACATCGAGATGACAACATCACCGTACGAGAGATGGTGCGGCCAACCTACCCGTTGAAAGCTCGGCAGGGACGTGTATTCGGCACCGTATACACGGTGCTACGCCTGACTCGTGACGGCCATGTCTCCGATGCGGCTGTGGAACAGGTCAATATCGGGACACTCTCAACAGACAACGACCTCAGGGACCGGCGTGCCATTCTGGCCAAGGCGGCGCTTGACGCGATAAAGCAGTGGACGTTCAACGTTCCCACCGTTGGACCGCAGGCGGCCAATGATCATTGGTTAATACGCATCCCCGTAGCTTTCCATCTTATGCGGCCCGAAGAATCTGAGTCGGACTGGTATGGCCAGTGGCTGCCTTATGTTCCTGGCCCCCAGGAAAGTATTCCATGGCTGGATAAAGCCCAGGGTGGAGCAGACTCTTCCTTGGATGCGGTGGCAGACGGCCAAATCCATCTGATGGATGAAAGCCCAAGGCTCATCACGCCCCTAAGCTCCACCTGAGCCACCGAAGTTTGTTGCGTGGCTGATGGAGCCGGATGAAGCGTCTCCGCTGATTCAGAGGTTAATAGGACGGGTAGCCAAGCCGATGGAAGGTGGGTGACTTGACTGCCCTCCTTCCCGTTGCCCCTAGTGGACGCCTTGCAATAACGGAGCCGGATTCGTTTCCCGACTTGCTATCGATCCCCGAAGTGAACCTGACCCCGTTTTGGTCCGACCACACCTTGCACGCAGCGACCAGCATTGGCGTCGCCACCTATCCCCTGCACGGGCGGAGTTCACGCGAACTCATGCGCGCCGCTGACACCGCGATGTACTGGGTAAAGAAAAACGGTGGCAATCGCGTGCACGTCGCGGCCACACAGGATATTCAGATCTAGAACGTGCCGCGCTTACAACACGCCTCACCCGCCCGGATCCTGCCTGCGTTGTTCGCGCGCCATGCCGTACTTCGCCTGCAGCACCAACCAGTAGAGCGCGGTAGTACGGAATGCGGTGGCGAAGCGGATTGAAGCATCCTCGTTGATTCGAGTCAGATGGAAGTAGAGTTTCCCATCCAAGAAGCTCTACATGAAGAAGTCGAAGTTCAGCGAAGAACGGATCGTCCGCATCCTCAAAGAAGTCGAGGCCACTTCAAAGTGGACAGCCGTTCGCGATAGGCATCCCACGCCTCGAATGCGGCGATCGCAAATGAATAAACATCAAGCGGCCCCATCGTTTTCATAATTGCGCAGCGCCCGGGGCATTCGCAGTATGCATAACTGGCCGGCGCGGTGATCGTTGTGCGCCGCGTGAACGCTTCCGTTCACCCTAACCGAGAGGGTTTCCCAGTATGCATTTACGCAATTGGATTGTTGCCCGAAATCGACCCCTTTTAGCTGTCCACCGTCCGTCGTTTGCAGGCCGGCCAACGTTCCGGCTGGCGTCCGCGCTGCTCCTGGCCGCCAGTTTGTCGCTGCTCCCGATAAGCGGACGAGCACAGTTGGCGAGCCCAACCTATGGTTGGAACCTCGGCAACAGCCTGGAAGCCACTTGGTCGGGTGCGGTACTGCCCACTCAGACGCTGATCAATAACGTCGCGGCCGCTGGCTTCAACACCATTCGCATTCCCTGCGCATGGGACTACAACGCTGATCCAAATACGCATGTGATCAATGCGTCCTACATGGCGACGGTCACACAGGTCGTGCAATGGGCTCAGGCGGCCAACCTCACCGTTATCATTAACGATCATTGGGATGGTGGTTGGTTCGAGGATTCGAACTTCAACAGCTTCGATCCAAACGTCAATGCCAAGCTGGCTTCCTACTGGACGCAGATCGCGAACAACTTCAAAGGTTACAACTCGAAGCTGCTTTTCGCCGTCGCCAACGAGCCGAACGTTACCTCGCAGGCGCAGACCACGGTCCTACTGCAGTACTACCAGAACTTTATCAACGCGGTTCGTGCTACCGGGGGTAACAACGCAACACGTTGGCTGGTACTCCAGGGGCCCGGCGGTGGAAACATTGACGACACCAATGACTGGGTAACGACGATCCCGTCCGATCCAGCAAAGCATCTGGCGTTCGAAGTCCATTTCTACTCGCCGTATCAATATGCACTCATGACCGCCGATGCCACATGGGGATCGATGTGGTACTTCTGGGGAGCGAATTACCATTCTTCGACTCTGACGAACCGCAACTCGACGTCATCCACGGAAGAGTCATACGTCACGTCGGAACTGCAAAAGATGAGCACCCAATTCATCAGCAAAGGGATCCCCGTGCTTTTGGGTGAATTCGGGGCCATTCGCCGCACCGGCACGGCAGGCTTGACGGGCACCAACCTCAACCTGCATCTCGCGTCACGGACGTATTTCGACAAGTATGTTGTCGGTCAGGCCAACAGTCTCGGCATTCGTCCGGTGTACTGGGACGATGCCGACAACGGCACAGGCAATAATGCCTTCGGACTTTTCAATCGGTCCACTGGGGTACTGAACCGTACCGATGACGCCCGTGCCTTGACCGGCGGTGCGGCGCTTCCGCCTCCGGGCGGCTAGTTGGCTGCTAGCCAGCACTATCCGAATGGTGACTACTGACAGGATGCTGGCAGTAGTCACCTTGTACAAAGCCTCCTTGCGATTCCTACCGAGATCGAAAAGGAGAAGTTCCATGAAGTTTGCATCCACCCGGCTAATCGCCCGAGACATTCATGCCGTCGTCGATTTCTACGAGAAGTTGACCCATCGAAAGGCGGAGTGGCTTGCACCTGTATTTGCGGAGATCGTCACGACGGGTGCCACGCTTGCGATAGGCAGCGCCGAAACAGTTGCACTCTTCAAAGAAGGCACGGTCGAGCCAGCCGCCAACCGCACGGCCATCATTGAGTTTCAGGTGGACGATGTGGAGGCACAGTTCTCGCGACTCAAAGATGAGCTGGAGGTGGTCCTTGAGCCGAAGATGATGCCCTGGGGCAATCTCACGGCGCAGTTTCGGGATCCCGAGGGCACCATTGTTGGCTTGTACACGCCGATAACCGAAGAAGCCAAGAAACGATTTGGTTCGCGTTAGTCAACATGTAATGGCGTGGAATGTAGCGACTGCTTTGCGGGAAAAACGTCCGCCTCCGACCCGAAGCGAGCAATTTCTATGTGGCACGCTGCATTAAAGAGGCTTTAGATCACCCACAAGGGTTGGCAGTAGCTCCGATACGGTGGGATGAATGGGCACGGCCCATTCCAAAGTGTCGACCGTCTGATCCGCGTTCATCATATCAATCACGCCATGGATGGCTTCATCGCCGCTCACGCCAAGAATTGCGGCACCAAGGATGCGCCGCGTATCGGCGTCGGCAACCACTTTCATGAAGCCTTGCGTTTCGCCCCGTTCAACGGCGCGACCAACACGCGTCATGGGGCGTTTCGATACCAGTAGTCGCTTGTCACTCGCTCGCGCCTGTGCGTCGGTCACACCAACACGCCCCAATGGCGGATCCGTAAACAGTGCGTAGCAAGGGATGCGTGCTGAAACACGTCGCTGCACACCATCAAGCAAATTGGCAGCGATGATTTCGAAATCGTTGTAAGCCGTATGCGTGAAAGCACCCCGCCCGTTGCAGTCGCCCATGGCCCAGATGCCCGGTACGTTCGTGGCGAGCATATCGTCGACGACGATGTAACCATGGGCGTCGGTTCTGACGCCGGCGCGCTCCAGTCCAAGATCGTCCGTATTTGGCCGACGGCCTACGGCCAGAAGCACATGGCTGGCTACGATCTCTCTATCGCCGGACGTGCAGTCGACTTTCACGACGGCGCCTTCGGCATGCGGCGCAAAGGCAATACATTCCGCGTTCGTTCGCACGGTAATACCCTCAGCCTCCATGATGCTTTGGATCGTTTCTGAGACGTCCTCATCTTCGCGAGCAATCAACCGCGACTGACGTTCCACGATGGTGACATTGCTACCAAAGCGACGAAACATCTGTGCGTACTCAAGACCGATGTAACTGCCGCCGATCACGGCGAGGTGTCGCGGAAGTGCAGCAAGCTGGAGTATCGATGTATTGGTGAGGTAGTTGATATCGCCGGTGCCAGGCATGTCCTCGGGTACTCGCGCACGGCCGCCGACATTGATGAAGATGCGCGGCGCGGTGATGAGTTCGCCGTTGACACGCAAGGTATCGGGGCTTTCGAAGCGGGCATGTCCACGCAATACGGTCAGGTGCTCCATGCCATCGAGCCAACTTTCCACGTTACCGCGGGATGTCTCTGTCACCTTATGCGCCCGTGCCATGACGCGCGGCAGGTCAATGCTCACATCACCATTCAATACGACACCATAATCGGCAGCCCGCCGTGCCTGATGCGCAACGCGCGCACTGGCCACCAGGGTTTTGGTGGGCATGCAGCCGGTATTGACGCAGGTACCGCCGAAGAAATGGCGCTCCACCAGTGCCACCTTCATGCCGCTAGCAGTCAGGCGGCCGGCCAGGGGCGGCCCGGCTTGGCCGGCGCCGATGACGATCGCATCAAAAGCGTTGCTCATGGCTGCACCGTTGATAAGCAGGATCTACGGCTCATACATCCTCCTTGTTTCGATTTCTATATCGAACCTTGTCGTGCAGGGCGCAGCTGTAAGTCTTGAGACACCTGAAGCGGCCGCCTTTGATTCGCGCCGTTGATCACACTACTCGCTCAACCCACTGAGCACGCCAAGCAGGGGCGTCGAATGGATCGGCAAAATACTGAGTCTCGTGTGACACCTTTCCATCCCGGAACTGCATGATGCTCACGGTGTAGACGGGCTTGCCTCCATAGGTAATCACATACTCGGTGACCCAGAGTTCGCCCTCTCCTACCATGCGACGAATCATGAACCCCGAAGGTTTTCCTGGGTGATG
This sequence comes from Dyella sp. AD56, assembly GCF_002878475.1. Taxonomy (NCBI): domain Bacteria; kingdom Pseudomonadati; phylum Pseudomonadota; class Gammaproteobacteria; order Lysobacterales; family Rhodanobacteraceae; genus Dyella; species Dyella sp. AD56. The sequence continues at coordinate 77,081 of NZ_NRDP01000009.1, read as the reverse complement.
GCTACGAAGCAATTGAAGGTTGTGCCGACCGTGAATGACTTCACCGGACTGGGGGTATTCGCATACGGCATCATCGTGATAGATCTCATGCTCGGCGACTTGATCACCTTCAGCCGATGCAGCCCAATGCCGATCCAAAGCCTTCTGGATGTTATTCACTTCCATCATGGGCCTCCCATTTGGGTTCGCATGCTTACGACGCCAACGCTTGGTACGTACCTGACCCATGAGTCGAGCGACGTGCTACACACGAGGCGCTTGGACAGTTCGCTACGTTGCGCCTAGCCCAGCCGGCACGCAAGTGCTTGTGGCAAACACCGGCAACATCGGGCTAACCTCTCGTCCCGATCAAAAACATTTAATAGTCGGTAAAACCTTTGGCGCTAATCACCCTCCCACGCTGTGCCGCAGGCAACCTCCTGATCCGGCCACGATGGCCAGCACGTGTTGTCCTCGTCGACACAGCCGCACTGGAGATACTGCAAGATATCCAGGCGGGACTACCGAGCAACATTCAACTCGTTATAACGCGTGGTTTTGAGCCAGGAGCCAGCGGACTCGGCTTTGCTCGCCGCCTGTTCCGGCGCTTTGGCGTGTTTACATTTGCGATGCTCTACCCGCGCAGACGAAATGAGATCGACGCCATATTCGGAAGCAACGGGCATGACGTGGATGGAACGCACGTCGACTTATCTATCTGTTTGTCTGGAAGACGCATCCGTCTCTTACCATTTGGCGTGTTCACCCCTCTCTGGCTGCAGCGACAGCGATCGAGTCGGATTATTGAATCACTCACTATCGTCCAAGCGGCCATTTCGCATGCTGGCTTTGATCTCCACGTCAACGCCACCGAGCGCTTACAGATGCACTGCGATCTGCGCAACGGATCAGCCGCCCGGACATCAATCACACACTCTAGTAGCTGACAACGCCCCGGTCCCGCCCCCACACTACCGCAGCACTACGCCGATTCACGCCAATTTTTCCGTACAGTGTCGCTATGTGATTGCGCACTGTATTGCGCGATAGCTTGAGCGTAGCCGCCATGCTTTCGTCATCGTTACCCTTGCAGATCAGCGTGAGAACCTCGCGTTCACGCGGCGTCAAATCTGCTAACCCGAGCGTCACTTCGCTTCTCTTTCCGCCACCTCGCACCTGGGCCAATTTCTCCATCACACTTTGCGTAAACCAAGACGCATCCTTCATAACGGCGTCAATGGCTTCTACCAGATCCGTTTCCGACCGCTTGCGTTCAGTGATGTCTTGCATGACGCAAAGCACGCATTCTTCGCCTTGAATCAGCACCGTTTCGGTGGAAAAAAGGCAATCCATGGTGGTCCGGGATATGGTTTGCAAGGACACTTCCAGATTCCGGATAACGTCACCAGCGCCCAGCTTGTTCAAGAGCGAACGATGATGCTTCTCAGCCTTCCATAGGCCCAAGTCACTCAAGGACGTGCCAGCGACCTCTTCCGCCGCATAGCCCATCCCCGCCAAAAATGCAGCGTTGACTTCAAGGATGCGTAACTCAGGCAGTCCACATACCATCATGGGGACAGGAGCAAGACGAAACGCCTTGGAGAAACGTTCTTCGCTCTGGACTAAAGACGTTTCCGCCTTCTTGCGCGGATCAAGATCGATAAAAGTGAAGAGCATGCATTTCTCTTCCTCAATCTCAATCGGCTGGCCGGCCACGATCACAGATTTCTCCGTATTCCTTTCGGGTAGCTTCAGCACGGCCTCCCGCTGGGAAATGGTTCGCCATTCCTGCAGATATTGAATGGCTTCGTCGCGGTCATCGGCGCTATCGAGTACGTCCAATTCGTAGATGGAGTGACCGAGTACCGCATCTCGGTCATATGTGGTCATCTCCAGGAAGCCTTGATTGACCTTGATGTACTGCAGACTCGATAGCTGACATATCAATGCTGGCGCAGGGTTGGCATTGAATGCGCGCTCAAAGCGATCCTGGGCGCTAAATTGCGCCGACAGATCCTGGATGATCAGGACCAAAGATTCATGGGATCCCTTGGCGTCAGTGAGAACGAGACTCCGCACTTGGTGGATCCGGAAGAAATCGGGATCATCCGGTTTTGTCACCTCCACCACGACATCGGAAAATAGTTGGCCATCGAGCACACGCTCGATTGGATACTGTTCTGGCTTTAATCCGTGGTGGTTTCGATACGTCAGGATGAACTTCTCTTGGTACTCGTTCGCTTGAGTACCCAGTTCTGCCACGGCATCGACACCGTGCATCGCAAGCGCTCTCTCGTTTGCCCAGACGATTGACCGATCCGGATCGATCAGCACAACACCCTCGGCCAGTCCGGCGATGAGTTGCTCTAGCTGATGACGATCAACTTTTGGTGTGGGGGCCGTTGCATCCATAGAGGTCATCGCCCTGTGAGTTTCGTCATATTCACGTGGCGCGGGCAGTCCGCGCAGGGACTAAAAGTACTAGGTCTACTGGTGCCGCTTGATCTGTTCGCCACACATTGAACCGCATAGGTTCGATACGCCATCGAATTTTCGGTGGCGCGTCTATCTTCGGAGATGAAACCCTATGAATACGACCCACAAATCGGATTCGCAGCATTCGGATGAACGCAAGTCAGGCCAGCCTCAACGGGATGACAACAAGCAACATTCGGAGCATTCCAAGCCTAACGAGCCGAAGCAACCGAATCGGCATGAACAAGATCATGGTGCAACGCATAAAAAGTAGAGCGTTGGTGACTCCCCTCATTTTACGCAAAGAAGGAAGCTCCCCATGCGCCCCTTATTCACCCTATCGTCACTGACATTAGCAGGTCTTTTGTTACTGGGAAGCGCGCTGGACCGTCACCAGGTGACGTATGCGCAACCTCAAGACGCCAGTCGGGCGGATTCGAGCCAACCCACCACGGATACGTGGATTACCACCAAAGTGAAAGCGGAGTTGGCGACCACTGACGGGATCAAGAGCACCGACATTTCCGTCGCAACACTGAACGGTAACGTCAGTCTCACGGGTGTGGTCGCAAGCGATGTAGTGGTGAAGAAGGCCGTGGCCGTCGCCCGCAGCGTCAAGGGTGTGACCGCCGTGGATTCCTCTGGCCTTAAGGTCAGCAACTAGTCGATTGATCGCGCGACAGGCAACGCCTGGCGCACACAATCTTTGCAGGAGATTCAATCATGAACGATGACAAGATCAAGGGTCAGTGGAAACAGCTGAGTGGCAAGATCAAAGAAAAGTGGGGCAAGCTGACTGATGACGATATGAAGGTGGCCGAAGGCAACACCGAGTATCTCTCTGGAAAGCTGCAAGAGCGCTATGGCATAGCCAAGGAAGAGGCGCAAAAGCAGATCCATGAGTTTGACAAGACCCTGTGACAAGCCGCCGGGCCGGAGGATGGCAACCCGCTGTCCTCCGGCTGGCGACGTCATGCTGTCCGCACCCAACTGAATCTTTTCACCCCATCGTTTCTATAGAGACGGGAGAGTCACATGCTCTATTGGGCCATTGTGTTCTTCGTTATTGCCATCATCGCCGGTGTCTTCGGCTTCACCGGTATCGCCGTGGGCGCTGCCAGCATAGCCAAGATCATCTTCATGGTTTTTATTGTTCTTTTTATTCTCTCGCTGGTTTTCGGCAACGTTCGCCGCGGCGGCCCACGGCTTTAGGTCGCGCGTTCCATGTTTGATGTGGCACTCATGAAAGCAAGAACATCTCGCCTATCGAGGCCGCTGCGTACTGCCTCTGTGATCTCGAAGAACGGGGTTGGAATAACCTGATCCCGTTTGAGGGGGACGCAGTTAAATAACCCGCGTCACTCAGAGCTTGAGGTAGATCTTCCGACGATCCATGACGTAGACGATCACCCACCACACCGCGACGAATACCACGGCAAACGCCAGCGATGCGACGTATGGCCCTGCTAAGGGCGTGAGCCAGCTGGCGAATACGTGCTGGTAGAGCGGGTTTTGGATATGCAGGCCCGGCAGCAGGATCTGCATCAGTTCGGAGCCCGCGTAGGCTGCGACGGCGTTGACGCCGAAGCGGCGGCCAATGGCCGGCCAGCCGCGTTGATCGATCAGCATGTGGAACACCACCAGCGCGATGGTGGCCCAGCCGGCGGTCCATAGCACGAAGGACGACGTCCACAGATTCTTGTTGAGTGGCAGCACCAGCGACCACGCGAATCCGAGCAGCAGCCAGACGATACCGGAGAAGGTCAGCGCCTTCATGTTCTCCTCGCGCAGCCACTGACCGGCGCGCAGGCCGAGCAGGCCGGTGGCCAGTGACGGCAAGCAACCGAGTAGGCCTTCTGGATCGTGCCCGCGTCCGGTGACCGGATCGATCAGGTAAACCGTGTGGCCGAAGATGGCGAAGTCGGTACGGCTCACGATGTTGGCAAACGGCTCCAGCGTTCCACCCGCAAGCAACAAACCCCAGTAGCCGAGCAGTAACACGGCAATGGTCGCCCACTGCACGCGTGGCTTGGTGTAGATCGCAAACAGCGCAGCACCCGCGAAGCACACGCCAATGCGCTGGAGTACGCCAGGGAAGCGCAGGTGCGCGCCCGGCATGATCAACCACGCCAGCACGTTGATGGCGACGCCAAGCAGGAGGATGCGCGCCGCGCGCTTGAGCGCCGCACGGGCAAGCGCGGATCTGTCAGCACCCTGCTCCATCCGCGGGCCGTTAGCCAGCGCGATGGATACGCCGACCACGAACAGGAAGAACGGGAACACCAAGTCCGTTGGCGTACACCCGTTCCACTCCGCATGTTCCAACGGCCAATAGACGTGAGCCCAGTCACCGGGATCATTGACCAGCAACATCAACGCCACCGTACAACCCCGCAACGCGTCGACCGACGCGAGGCGCTTTAGCACGGCATTCATGGCGCTGATTTATCTGCCGGCAGCAGCGTGACCGCACCCACGCCCCAGATCGGGCCGGTAATGGGCGAAGTGAACACCAGGCACAGGTCATGCGTACCGGCCTGTTGTGCCGTCGCGCCTTGCAGCGTGAAGGTGGCGGGTGCATCCGCAGGCAACGGCAGCGAAGCGATCGGCTTGCCCTTGCAGCTGTCCATGTACACGACCAGTTCGCCCTGCGGCGTGTTCGCCTTGTGCGCCACCACCAGCTTGGCGTCGTGTGCCAGCGCGTAGTTGCGCGGCAGCGTAGCGGTATCCACGCGGATACCCGCGATGCCATCGAGCTTCGCTGCGCGGTACATGCGGCAGTTATCGAACACGTTGATGAGGTAGGTCGGCGCCATGCTGGTGGCATCGGGCGTGGGCTGCACGCGCAGGCGGAAATCGCTGCCCGAGCAGTTCTCCAGCTCGCCCGTGCCGCGCGTGCGCAGCGACGGCAGGTCGAGCACACGCGTGCGCGCCGCGGCCAGCGGGGTACTGTCGTTGGCCAGCGCCACGGCCTTGATGGTGGTGGGCAGGTTTACGGTGAACGGGTGGACGTACAGCGGCGACGATGCACCGGGCTCGCTGCCATCGGCGGTGTAGTGCACGTTGCCGAACTTCGCCTGGTTGGACAGCGTCACGCTGGCGTGGCCACTGCTAATCGCGGCATTGCGGTCCACGTCGATGGTGGGCGCGAAGGCGCTGTCGGCATAGGCGATGTCTTGCATGCGATAGCGACCCAATTGGGACGGAAGCCGTTCGAGGAAGCTATGCCAGTCGCGCACCTTCGCGGGCGTCCACGCGGCTTCGGCCAGTGCGTCCATACGTGGGAACGCAGCGTGCTCCACATGGCGTAGCGTGGGCATGTGCTCGGTGAATATCGTCGCCTGCATGCCGAGTACGTGCTTGGCTTGCGTGGTGCTCAGTTCCTTGGGCACCGCTTCGAATGTGTAGTAGCTCTGCAGCGACATCGACGGCAGGCGGCCGGTGGTTTCGTCCGGAAGATCGCTCTGCATCGAATCGAGATACAACTGCGGCGCGGGTGCCAGCACTACATCGTGACCCAGCTTGGCTGCGTCGATGGCACCCTTGGTGCCGCGCCACGACATGACCGTCGCACTCGGGGGCACGCCGCCTTCGAGGATCTCGTCCCAGCCGATCAGACGACGATCGTGCGCGGCGAGGTACTTGCCCATCTGCTCGATGAACCAGCTCTGCATCGCGTCTTCGGTCTTGATGCCAAGCGCACGCATGCGCGCTTGCACGGCAGGCGACGCCTTCCACTGGTCCTTCACTGCCTCGTCGCCACCCACGTGGATGTAGGTGGAGGGAAACAGCGCCATCACTTCATCCAGCACGTTCTGCAGGAAGTGGATGGTGTTGTCGTCGACGTTGTAGAGGTAAGGGTTGACGCCCCAATCCGGCGATACCGGCGGACGTGTGCCTGTCACGCCCAATTCTGGATACGAGGCCACAGCGGCTTGCGCATGGCCGGGCATGTCGAGTTCGGGCACCACGGTGATATGACGCTCGGCAGCGTAAGCGACGATGGCGCGGATATCGTCCTGCGTATAGAAACCACCGTAGCGTCCCGGCTGGCTGGCTTTGCTCACCGTGGGCGGCGTGCGCCACGCGCCGATGCGCGTGAGCTCGGGGTAGCGCTTGATCTCGATGCGCCAACCCTGGTCGTCGGTGAGATGCCAGTGCAGCGTGTTGAGCTTGTGCTGCGCCATCTGGTCGATCACGGTGCGCACTTCGTCCGGCGTCTGGAAATGACGCGCGGAATCGAGCATCAGGCCGCGCCACGCGAAACGCGGCTCATCGCGGATATGCACGGGCTGCACGCGCACGTCGCCCTCGCCGGGCATCGGCGTGAGCAACTGCCATGCGGTGATCGCGCCGTAGAACAAGCCCGCCTCGTCGCGGGCGACGATACGGATGCCCTGCGGAGTCACGTCGAGCGTGTAACCCTCGGCGTTCGCCACCGGCGCCTGCGGATCGCGCTTCAATACGATGGCGCCAACCTCGGGCGCACCCGTCTTCACTTGCAGCGAAAGATGGCGCGTATGCGCCGCGAGTGAGGCGAGGTATTCCGCGGTATGGCGTGCCTCGGCGTCGCTGCCGTCGACCACGATGGGTGTCTGCGCATTGACGGTGAAGGCTTCCCCGGACACGGTGAGCTGCGCCGGCATGGGGATCAGGTTCACCGGCGCCGCTGCGCCATGGGCGAAAGCAGTGAGCCCACACAGGGCGAAGGCCAGCACGTAGCGTGTTTTCTTCATCGTGGTTCTCAATCGTGAGGAAGGCTGATGGCGAACAGATACCACGCATCATGCGGCAGCCACTGTTCGGTCCAGCGCCAGTCGTCGTCTTTGCCGGTCTGGGCATAGCCCAGGTCGAAGGCGATGCCATCGTCATCGGAAAGACCGGACGTAACGCCGTTGATGATTGCCCCCGGCGCGTTGGTATACGCGTAAGAGTCGAAGAACATGTACGGCGCGTTGTTGTGGCCGCTGGCCATCAGCATGCTGCTGTCATACGGGTTGCGGCCGAGTATCCAGTGCAACTGGTTCCACGCATAGGCCTGCAACTGCTGCCGGAACGCTTCGTCACCGGTGTACAGCGACGCGGCCAGTCGCGCCGCGGCGGCAAGCGAACCGAGGCGTGCGTTCTCGCCCTGCCACCAGGGTGCCGCCTCGGTGTCGTGCGGGAAGAAGAACGCCGTGCGCACGCGGCCGTCGCCCCCGCGTACCAACTGGCGTGCATAGCCGAACGGGTTGCTGGTATCACCGGTGACGGCGAGCTCCGCCTGCAGCGAACGCTTTACCGTGTCGCGCACTTTGGCCTGCCGTTTCGCATCGGCAATGCCCGCGTATTCCACCAGCGCGACGACGGGAAGCCCGGCGTCAGAGGGATGGAAGAACGGGCGCGTGCCATCGTCCGCACGCCAGTAATCGCGATGGCCGGCGTGCGTGATCAGCCGCGCCATCAGGCGGTCGGCGCGTCCGTCTGCCGCCTTGCGCCAAGCATCGTCGTGCGTGGCGCGAAACAGCTCTACCGCGGCGAGCAGCGCACAATAGTCGTCGACGATGTTTTCCTTGCCGTCGTTGATCAGCTCGCGATTGTGCGCATCGAGGAAGCGATACGCGTCCTCCGCGGTCTTGAGATAGTCCTTCGGCGCAAAATCACCTTCCACGCCCGTGCTCGCCGCCAGCGCCAGCGCGGCGATGGCCATGCCGCCGCCTCCGCGGAAGCTGGCTTCATAGGCATGCGGACTGTGTGCCGGTTGCTCGATGTTCTCAGTATGGTCGCCAGGCTTGAGCTTGATCTGCGTACGCCAGTTGGGATCGCCAATGACGCGATCCTGCGGCAGCTTGCCTGGGCCTGGCCCGTCGATGGACTGGTAGAACGAGCCGTCCGGCCGCTTATCGCGTACAAGGAAGTCGGCGCCGAACAGGCCTTCGTCAAGCAGGCGGCGGTTGTACTCGCGGAAATTCTTGTCGTTGCGTGCTTCCAGCTGTTGCCAAGTGCGCAACAGGCTCCACGCAGCGAGCGGAACCTGCTGTGGATTGAAGTAGCTGGTGAGGTTCTGGTGCGACAGGTGGATGCCGTAGTCGCCCGTGGCGTCGTACCAGCCACCGTGAATGTCGAGTGTTCCCGGCGATCCATCGGGATGCGCGAGGTGGGTATCTGCCTTGTCGATCAGCCCGCTGGATCGCTGGCCCGTGAAGTAGTAGACGACGTTGGAGAGCGTGTGGCGCTCAAGTACGTTGTCCTGCACGTCGAAAGTCCACGAGCGCAAGTCATGACCCGCCATGGGAAGTTCGACGTAATAGCGACCCGGCGTGTGGACGCTGCTGAAATCAGCGATAGCGTAGCTGCCATCCCACCGCGCCACCTTGCCGGCGGCCGAGAGCGTGCCCTGCAGGGCAACCTTGCCGGTGTCGGCATTGATCACGCGAAAGGTCTGCGAGGATGGCCCCGCGTCGCCCATCACGATGGCCTGTTTGACCGCGCCGGTCTCGTAACCGACCTGATCGACCAGCACCTTTCCCTCCGACGCCACTGCGGCCTGGGCAGCGAGCAACAACGGAAGGACCGCAAGACGGCGATAGGACTTCATACCATCGGCTCCAGCAGATTGTTGGAACAGGGTGTAGCGATCCCTGATGAAAAATCGGGCCCGGCAACACGCCGGGCCCGTTTCGGGGAGAAAAAAGTACTACACGGGATTAGAACTTGAAGTTGGCTTTCAGCATGTACTGGCGGCCGGTCACGTACTCCGAGGACATCTGCGTCTTGCTGCCCAGGTACGCGTAGTACTTGGAGTTCAGCAGGTTGAGCATGTTCAGGCTGAGCGAGAAGTTCTTGTTGATCTCGTAGCCCAGGGTGGCGTCCAGTTCCTTGAAGCCGTCGATGTAGGTCGACGGTGCACCGGCCACGTAACCACCGGCGAGGTAGCTCGAACGGTAGGTGTAGGCCAAGCTGGCGCTGTACGGACCCTGCTCGTAGTACGGAGCGACCGTGTACGAGTTCTTGGAGTTGTACGGCAGTGCGCCGCCGGTCTTGGTCGACGCGTCGGAGTAGGTGTAGTTAGCACGCAGACCGAAGCCGTAACCGTAGGCCTGCTGGTAGCTGATGGTGCCGCCCTTGACCTTGGCGCTGCCACCGTCGACTGGTGCGGTGACGTCGTAGGAGCACAGGCCGGTGGTCGTACACGCGCCCGAAGCCACCAGCGCTGCCGCGTTGTTGGCAAAGCCCGGCTGGGTCCATGAACCGTTCTGGCGCTCTTCCGTGGTGGCCGCGTTGACGATGTAGTTCAGCACGTGCTTGTAGAAGAACGACACGGCAACCATCGACTCCGGATTGAAGTACCACTCCGCAGAACCGTCGAAGTTCACCGAACGATACGGCTTGATGTTCGGGTTACCCGCGGCAGCCGTGAGCACCGTGTCGTTGGCGGCGAAGTACGGCGCCATTTGGTTGTACGGGGCGTAGGACAGCGTTTCCGACCCGGCACCGCGCAGGATCACGTCAGGCGTGAGGTTCCAGGCGATGTTGAACGACGGCAGCCAGTTGTTGTGCGTGCTGTCCTGCGTGATGTAACCGAAGCCGCTCGGGAAGTCGCAATTCCAAACGTCCGCCGCCGCGCACGGCGCCGGAATCACCCAGCCGCTGCTGACGTTCTTGGTGTGCACGTAGCGCACGCCCAGGTTGCCGTGCACGTTGTCGGTGCCGAAGTTGGCCTGCAGGTAAGCGGCCTCGTTCTCCTGGGTGGTGGCCCAGGTGTTGTCCCAATACGAGTTCGGATCCTGCGTGGAACCGAAGCCCGGCGTGCTGTTGATCGCGTTGAAGATGGCGTTGGCGCCGGCGGTCTGCACGTGCTGGATCGCCGTCTGGCTCAGGCCCAGGCTCTTGGCGCCATTGAGGTCGGACAGGCCACCAAAGCCGATCTGATCAAGCGTGAGTGCCTGCGGACCGGTGTAGACGTTGAGCGTCTGGCTTTCCCAGTGCTTGGCATAACGCACGCCCGCCTGGATGTTGTTGAGGAAGCCGTCGAAGTCTTTGGTGAAGTCGAGCTGGCCGTAGGTGTCCTTGGCCTTGTAGAGCTCTTTACCAATGTTGCCGCCCCAGCCGTTGTCAGCCCAGTAGCTCGGATCGTTGGCAGTGGACGGGTCGGTGTACTGCGGGCCCTGGTTGATGGACCAGTTGAAGCCGCCGCCGTAGTAGATCTCCTTCACGGCCGCCTGCATCGGGTTGCGCGAGGTGCTCACGCCGGCCTGGCCGTCCAAACGCCAGCCGTCACCCTTGTACTCGCCCGACAGGTCCACGCCCTTGGTGGTGATGACGGACTTGCGGGCGTTGTTGTCGGCGTAGGTGTCGGCCGTGCTGACGCAGTTGAGGTTGTTCTTGCACGGCGTGCCGACCTGGCTACCGCTGGTGATGATGCCGTTCGGGCCTTCATTCAGCGACGTGATGCCGGCCGGGTTGTGCAGCGCCCAGGGGTACAGCGACTGGTTGAGGTTGCTCAGGTTGTCACGGGCGTACATCAGGCCGAGGTTGAAGCTGAGCGCTTCGGTCGGCTTCCACTGGACATTAGAGGTGACGCTGTCGCGCTTCTCGGTCTGCTGGAAGTTGGACACGCTGATCTGGTTCGGGATCTGATCGCTCAGCTTGATCTTGCCTGCGGCGACTTCAGCCGCAGCCACTGGGCTCTTGCTGACAATGCCCGACACCGGCGTGTAACCGTAGTTCTCCAGGCCTTGGCGGTTCTGGAACTGCTCGTAGTGCTGCGCGGACACGTCGACGCCGAAGGTCTTGTCGTCGTTGTGCCAGCTGTAGAACAGCGAGCCGGACGGACGGCTGTCCTTGACCATGTCGTTGTAGTTCACGCCGAACGAACCGCTGACCGTATTGGACGGCACATCCAGCGGCTTGACCGTGTGCATGATGATGGTGCCGCCGAGGGCGCCTTCCGGCAGACGGGCTTCCGGGCTCTTGTAGATCTCGAGGCGACCGATCACTTCCGGCGCGAGTAGCGAGTAGTTGAAGCCGCGGTTCGGCGCGTCGTCGTACAGCCACACCGCCTGTGCCACCGGGTGGCCGTCGAGCAGGGTCAGGTTGAGGCTGGGGTCCATGCCGTTGATGCTGACGCGCTGCGTCGCACCCAACTGGCGATCGAGCGTAACGCCAGGAATCTGCGCCAATGCTTCGGCCACGTTGCTGGCCGGGAACTTGCCGATGTCTTCAGACGTGATGGCATCGACGATGGCGTCAGCGTTGCGCTTGGTGTCCATCGAAGCCTGCAGGCTCGCACGGATACCGGTAACGGTAACGGTTTCGAGATCTTTGGCCTTGGACTGGTCAGGCGCCTGATCCGACGACTGCGACTGCGGCGCCGGGCCAGTGGCCGGGGCGGCGGTCTGAGCATAGAGCGAACCGGACAAACAGAGTCCGGCGATGATGCTGGCGGCTAGAAGCGTCTTGCGGTGTGACATGGTTTCCTCCCCTCGAAGGCATTTCAGCAGTGGAAGCTGTGGGTCGTCCGACTGCTTGCGTGGCGATTGGGCTTGCGCCCGGTTCAATGCAACGGTGTGTATTGCGCTCTCCCCTGGTCTTACTTACGCCCGTCCAGGTACAGGCCGGCTGCACCGATCACACCGTGCTGGCCGTGCTCCATCAGTCGTACGGGAACCTGCTGCAGAAAGGCGCGCATGACGCCTTTGTTGAAAAAGCGCTGGCGGAAACTGCTGGTGAGCAGCACATCGCGGATCTGCGGAAGAATGCCGCCGGCCAGGAACACGCCCCCGCGTGCGCCGTACAGCAGGCACAGATCGCCGACAAAACTGCCCAGCAAACCGCAGAACACGTCCAGCGCTTCCACTGCCGCCGCGTCGCTGCGCTCCAGCGCCGCCTGCGTCACTTGACTCGGCTGGGTCAGTACCGGTGCTTGATCTCGCAACGCGCACAGTGCGCGATACAGGTTGAGCAGACCCGGGCCCGACAAGGCATGTTCGAAGGACACGTAGGCGCGGTCGCGCGCCAAGTAACGAAGAATCTCGATCTCGCGTTCGTTGCCCGGCGCCAGCGCGATCTGGCCCGCTTCGGTGGCCAGCACCGTCGCATGCGGATGACCGGGCAACAGCACCGCCGAACCCAGCCCCGTGCCCGGACCCATCACCAGCACCGGGCCTTCGGCTGCCGGCGCTTCGCTCTCGATCACGGCGGTGGTGTCGGTCGTGCTCAGGAACTGGGTGGCGTAGGCCACGGCTTCGAAGTCGTTGACTACCGCCAGCTGATCGATGCCCAAGCTGTCGCGGATCTCGCGGATGGAGACGGGCCACGGCAGGTTGTCGTTGACGATGGCGTCGCCCAGCACGTAGCCGGCGCTGGCCACTGCACAGCGGTCGACGTGCACGGAATGATCCAACTGACCGACGAAATCCTGCAGCACCGCTGTCAGGCTCGGCCACTCGGCACACGCATAGCGGTGGTATTGCAGCACCGTCACCGGACGCGTTCCGTCCGGCTGGCGACTCACCAGCCCGATGCGTGCGTGTGTTCCTCCGACGTCCGCAGCGAGAAACATGGCTTCTTGCGCCAAGAACTCACGTGCGCTGTGGCTGACCCCTTCGACCACTGCTATCCCCTCGTCATGCCCGTGTCACGTTCCTGTGAACGCGATCCATATTGGCCGGAGTCTGGGTAATGCTTGACAACGTTGTCAACAATACTCACGTCACATGCCGAAGAGGCCTATGCGGCATGGCAGCATGGATCACCGAATCAAGCCATCCAGGCTCGATCGAGATCGCACTTAATTCATTGTTTTTGTTTTCTATTACCAGCAACAGGCGCGAGCCTATTTTTGTTTCGCAACGCGCCACGCCAACGAAATTTCCTATGACCCGAAGCAGCCAAATGACGAGCCAAAAGGGGGGATTTTCGGCCTCATTAAAGCTGTCGAAGCAGGCGGATGTCGTCCACGTTGACAACGTTGTGCACACATCCCCCTCGCAGAACCCCGCGACGTAACTTCACGTCCCGGCAACGGTCGCTTTCAATGAAAGTGCGCTGTTCGCATCGCGAGTTGTCGCGATGCCAGAGCCACGCTGCAGTGCGCATCGGCAAACGCACGTCGTTCTGCAACACTCCTTGCGTGATACGCGATTGCCCACGATTGATACGCACGCCGCTGGCACCAAACCACGCAGTGTTTTCCACCCGACCCGACCATGCACGGATGGCAGACGCATGAGCCATCCATTCGCAAACCTGCAACTGGAAGCCCTCGCGGAAGACGCATGGCTTTTGCGTTTCGGCGAGTCCATCGACGTCGCCGTGAACGCACGCGTGCATGCGGCGGCGGCGCTGCTGCGGACGCATCTGCCCGACATCGAATGCGTGCCCGCCTATGCAAGCTTGTTGCTGCGCGTCGACCTCAACGTCCGCAGCAGCGATGGCCTGCGCGAGACGCTCGAAGCAGCATTGAGCAACCCATCAGCGCAGGCCACGGGAACACGCGAGGTGATCGTGCCGGTGTGGTACGGCGACGAAGCAGGCGCCGATCTGCAAGACGTCGCTGCACATGCACGCATGTCGGCCGAGGAAGTGATCGCGCGCCATAGCGCCCCCCGCCTATCACGTCGCGATGCTGGGATTCGCACCCGGCTTTCCGTATCTGCTGGGACTCGATCCGGCCCTGTCCATGCCGCGGCGTAGCCAGCCACGCACCAGCGTGCCGGCCGGTAGCGTCGCCATCGGTGGCTTGCAGACAGGCATCTACCCGCAGGCATTGCCGGGTGGGTGGCATCTGATCGGCCGCACACCGATGCACCTGTTCGACCTTGGAGCGAGCTCGCCGTCGCTGTGCCAGCCGGGAGACCGTGTTCGCTTTCAGGTTATCGACGAGCACGAGTACCGGCGACTTGCCGTCGATGCAGGCGCAGCGCGATGAGCGTCGAGGTCATCAAGCCCGGCTTGCTCAGCAGCCTGCAGGACGGCGGTCGCCGCGGCTACGCCAGCATGGGCCTGGGACGTGCCGGCGCCATGGATGAGCCCGCCTGGCGTCTGGCCAATGCGCTGGTCGGCAATCACGACGACGAAGCCGCGCTAGAGATCACACTCGCTGGCCCCACGCTGCGCTTCCAGCACGACGCGGTCATCGCGCTTACGGGTGCCGTGATCGAAGCACGCGCAGACGGACAAGCGCTCCCCCCATGGACGAGCTGCTTCCTGCCGGCGGGCACGCTGTTGCGCCTCGGCGGCATGCGCCACGGGTGCCGCAGCTATCTGGCCGTTCGCGGAGGTTTTGATGCTGCGCCCGTACTGGGCAGCCGCAGCACCGACCTGCACGCGCATATCGGCCCGCTGGACGGCCGCGCGCTGCAAGCTGGCGACGTCATCGACATCGGCGGGCGCGAGCCCGCGGCCTGGTTTCGTCCTACGCAGGGCGTGCAAGCACTGCGCTGGGGGCTGGACCCGCAGCCGTGGCTCGACTATGCGCGAGCGCCACTAGGACTGCTGCGCGGCCATCATCACGGGGCGCTGGACCATGCATCGCAACACGCGTTGTTCGCGCAGCGCTTCGTGGTCAGCAAGGACAGCAATCGCACCGGCAACCGCATGGATGGCCCGCTGTTGCAGCTCGACCATCCGCTGGAACTGGTTTCCGAAGCCACGCTGCCGGGCACGCTGCAGTTGCCGCCCTCGGGGCAACCCATCTTGTTGCTGGCGGAAGCCCCGGTAACCGGTGGCTATCCGCGCATTGGGCAACTCGCGGCGGTGGACCTGCCGCGCATCGCGCAGCGTCGGCCGGGCGATGCCGTATGCTTCCGCGAGAGCACCATGGACGAAGCCCGACAACGCCTGCGCACGCGGAACGATGCGCTGCAACAACTGATCCAACGCATCGCACAACGGCTGGAATCTCCATGAAAAATCGCTTCGCTAAAACCATCGATATCAACAGCGATTTGGGCGAATCCTTCGGTGCGTGGCGCATGGGCGATGACGCCGCGCTGCTCGCCATCGTCAGCTCGGCCAATATCGCCTGCGGCTTCCACGGCGGCGACCCTGACATCATGCGCGGCACCGTGGCGCTGGCCGTACAGCACGACGTCGCCATCGGCGCCCATGTCTCGCTGCCGGACCTGCAAGGCTTCGGCCGACGCGAGATGGCCGTGACGCCGAACGAGGCGTATGCACTGACGCTCTACCAAATCGGCGCACTGTACGGATTCACCCAGGCAGCCGGAACACGCCTGCGCCACGTCAAACCCCACGGCGCGCTGTACAACATGGCGGCGCGCGATGCGAAGCTGGCTGCCGCTATTGCCCGCGCCGTGCACGATTTCGATCCGGGCTTGCGCCTGTTCGGGCTCGCCAACTCCGCGCTGGTCGAGGCCGGCACGGCCGTAGGACTTCCGGTAGCCGCCGAAGCCTTCGCCGATCGGCGCTACCGGGCCGACGGCTCCTTGCAGCCCCGGCGTGAACCCGACGCGGTGATCCAGGAAAGCGACGAAGCCATCGCCCAGGCGATGGCCATGGTGCGCGAAGGTCAGGTGCGCGCGGTGGACGGCAGTGTCATCGCCTTGCAAGCCGATACCTTATGTGTCCATGGCGACGGTACGCACGCGGTTGCGTTTGCGCGACAACTGCGCGCGGCGCTGGAGGCTGCCGACATCGGTATCCAGGCGCCTCATGCGATGGAACACCAAGCCACGGAGAGCCTCGCATGAACTACTGGCCGCTGTTGGGTGTAGCGGTCATCGTCATCGGCTTTGCACTGCGCTTCAACCCCGTGCCGGTAGTGGTGTGCGCCGCACTGGTCAGCGGTGTACTGGCTGGCATGCACGTGCCTGACCTATTGGCGCTGCTCGGTAAGAGTTTTGTCTCTTCGCGCATGCTGCTGATGTTCGTGCTCACCCTGCCTGCCATCGGCCTACTCGAACATGCCGGCTTGCGTGAGCATGCCCAGCAATGGATGGGACGCTTGCGAGGCATGACGCTGGCGCGTCTGTTGATCGGCTACCTGCTGGTGCGCGAAGTGCTGGCCATGTTCGGCCTTACCGGCGTGGCCGGACCGGCGCAGACCGTACGCCCGCTGCTGGCGCCCATGGGCGAGGCCGCCGCAGAGAAGATCCACCCTGAATTGAGCGACGCCGACCGCGACGAAGTACGCGCCGTTGCCGCCGCGACGGACAACATCGGCCGCTTCTTCGGCGAAGACGTGTTCATTGCGCTCGGCGCGGTGCTGCTGATCCAGGGTTTCTACGCCCAGCACGGCATTGACCTGACGCCACTTTCCATTGCGCTTTGGGCCTTACCCACGGCGATCGCAGCGTTCGTGATCCAGTCGGTTCGCATCTGGCTATTCCAGCGCCGCCTTCAACGTCGTGCATCCGTGCGCACCCGTGAGGAGGCCTGAGCATGCTGCGCATTGAGTACGCCTACTGGCTGATCGCGGCCTTCCTGTTCTATACCTCCTGGCGCAAAGCACGCGAGCGTCAATTTTATTGTGCGGCGTTCTGGGGCTTGCTGGGCCTGCTGTTCGCCGGTGGCGACGCGGTGCTCGCCGCACAGAAGGCGGGGGACCCTCTGCCCGCGCAGCTGGCGGGTTGCGTCGTGATCGCGCTGGCCTTGATCGCGCCGCGCATGCGCCGCAAGGCGCACCCGGAAACGGCGAGCGCAGAAGCCCGACTGGCCTCGGCACTTAGGCTGGGCCACAAGCTGTTCATCCCTGCCCTGCTGATTCCCTTGGTGACGCTGGTAGTCGCGTTGATCGGCGACCACCTGTCCATCGACGGGCATGCGCTGTTCGCCAAGCCGCAGATGACGCTGACGGGTTTGATGCTGGCCTGCGTGATCGCCCTGGTGGCCGCAGCCCGCGTTGCGCAGGCACCGCTGCGTCAGGGTTTGTCGGAAGGCCACCGACTGCTCGACGCCATCGGCTGGGCGGCACTGCTGCCTCTGCTATTAGCCGCGCTGGGCGAGGTGTTCACGCAGAGTGGCGTCGGTGCTGGCATCGCTGCTCTGGCGCAAACGATCCTGCCCGAGGGCAATGCCTTTATGTGCCTGCTGGTGTTCGCGCTGGGCATGGTGTTGTTCACCGTGATCATGGGCAATGCCTTCGCCGCGTTCCCGGTGATGATGGCGGGCATCGGCCTGCCGCTGCTGGTGCATCGCTATGGCGCGCATCCTGCCATCCTCGGCTCCATGGGCATGCTGTGCGGCTACTGCGGCACGCTGCTCACACCGATGGCCGCCGACTACAACCTGGTGCCCGCCGCGTTGCTGGAGCTGCGCAATCCTTATGGGGTGATCCGTGCACAGGCATGGAGTGCGGCAGGTATTTTTGCCGCCACCTTCATTGCCATGTGGGCACTGGTATTCCGTTGATCTCGAGACGTCATCCATGAGCAAGCCACCGCAGATCCTCCTGACCGGCTTCACCCCGTTCGGCGACGAAGACATCAACCCCTCATGGGAGGCGGTGCGCGAACTGGACGGTAAGCACATCGGCGGGCATCGCGTGGTATCGCGCCTGTTGCCCACGGCATTCGCCGATTCGCAGCGCGAACTGTCGCTGATGGTGGACGAAGTCCGGCCGACGATCCTGCTTGGCGTGGGCCAGGCCGGTGGGCGCAGCCGCCTTTCCATCGAGCGGGTGGCGATCAACGTGCAGGATGCGCGCATCCCGGACAACGCGGGCGAACAACCGATCGACGAGGCCATCCTCGCCGGAGGGCCTGCGGCGTACTTCAGCACACTGCCGATCAAAGCCATGCTGAAGGCCTTGCTCACGGCGGGGTTACCGGCGGAGATCTCGAATACGGCGGGCACGTTTGTGTGCAATCACGTCGCCTACCTGATGCTGCATCTTGCCGCTGCGCATCGTGATCTGCGGGCCGGCTTCGTCCACATTCCTTACTTGCCTTCGCAGGCGGCGCGATTCCCGAATACGCCGAGCATGAGCAGCGTCGATGTGGTGCGCGCGCTGACGATTGCACTGGAAGTGGCCACCACACAGCACATCGACGAACGCCTGGGTGCCGGCACGCTCGATTGATTCCTTCCCCGCACAAAAAAAGGGCCTGGCAAGCCGCCAGGCCCGTACCGGGGAGGTGCAAGTCATCAGAGCTTGAAGTGGGCCTCCAGCATGAACTCGCGACCACTTACGTATTCGTTGGCCAACTCGGTCGTGCCCGGGCCGAAGTACTGCGTGTACTTCGAGTTCAGCAGATTGAGCATGTTGAAGGTCAACTGGACGTGCTTGTTGATCTGGTAACCCGCCGAGGCATCGAGTTCCTTGAACGAACCCGTGTACGAGTCCGGGGCACCGGCCACATAGCCGCCAGCCAGGTACTCGCCGCGCCAGTTGTAGGAAATGCTGGCGGTGTACGGGCCCTTTTCAAAGTACGGCGCAATGGTGGACGAGTTCTTGGAGTTGTACGGCAGCGGGCCACCGGCCACCGTCTTGGAATCGGAGTAGGTGTAGTTGGCACGCAGACCGAAACCGCTGCTACCGAAGGCCTGCTGATAACTGATCGCCGCACCCTTGACTGTCGCACGGCCACCGTTGATGGGCGTGGATACGCTGTACTGACACACACCCACCGCCGTACATACGCCTGCTGCGACCAGCGATTTGCCTTCCGTACCGTTTTCGATCTGTGCCCACGAACCGTTCTGTCGGTTCTCGAACGACGCCTGGTTGACCACGTAGTTCAGGACGTTCTTGTAAAAGCCTGAGAGAGCGATCACCGATTCGGGGTTGAAGTAGTACTCCAACGAGGTGTTGAAGTTCACCGAGCGATAGGGCTTGAGGTTGGGGTTACCTTGCGCGGCCGTCAGCGGAGCAACCGTGTCGTTGGCTTCGAAGAACGGTGCATATTCGTTGTACGGTGCATAAGCCACCGTTTCCGAACCCGCGCCACGCAGGATCAGGTCCGGCGTGATGTTCCATGCAATATTGAACGCCGGCAGCCAGTTGTTGTTCGTGCTGGTCTGACCGAGGTAGCCATAACCCGCCGGCAGCACGCAGTCGTACGTCGTGCAGGTTTGCGGCACGTTGTAGCCATACGCGGTGATCGACGTATGGACATAACGCACGCCGATGTTGCCGTGAACGTCATCGTTGCCGAAGTTGACCTGACCATACAGCGAGCTGTTCTTCTGCTGCATGTTGAACGTGTTGTTGTACGTCTGCACGGCGTTGTTGGCGATGAGGCCGTTGTCGGGACTGAGCACCGCATTGAAGATGGACTGGTAGCCCTGGGTGACAACGTGCTGCACCGAACTGCCCCCCAGGCCGATGCTCTTGGCGCCCTGCAGATTGGACAGTCCACCAAAGCCCACGTCTTCCAGCGATTGCTCACCAAGGCCCGAGTAATCGATCAAGCTTTGGCTTTCCCAGTGCGACGCATAACGCGCGCCAACCAGCAACTCGTTGAAGAAGCCATCGAACTGCTTGGTGAAGTCGATCTGCGCATAGGCATCCTTCGACTTATAGGGCTTGTAGGCAATGCTGCCGCCGCCCCCCATGGTGTCCGCCCAATAGCCCGGGTTATTCGCTTGCGACGGCTCCGTGAAATTGAAGCCCTTGGCCGTATTCCAGTTGAAGCCGCCGCCATAGAAGAACTCTTCGAAGGCCTGCGAAATGTTGTCGCGTGACGTGCTCACGCCCGCCTGGCCACCAAGGCTCCAGCCATCACCGCGGTAGGTGCCGCGCCAGTCAATACCGCGAGTCTGCACATACGAACCGCGCGCATCGTTGTCTTCAAAGGTCAGCGCAGGGCTGGCGCAGTTGAAGCTGTGGTAGCAGGCCGTACCGGCCACGGAGCCGGACGTGATGAAGCCAGCCGAGTTGGCCGGTCCCAAGCTGGTGATGGGGCTGGCGGAGGCAATCGGATAGAGCGATGTATTGATGTTGTTGAGGCTATCATTCATGTACATCAGGCTGAGCGTGCTATCGAAATGGTCGCTCGGCTTGTACTGAATGTTGACGAAGACGCTGTTGCGCTTCTCAGTCTGCTGGAAATCAGCGACGTTCAACTCGTTAGGAAACTGGTCGCTGGCCTTGATGGTTCCCGCGGCAATTTCCGATGCCACGGCTGGATTAGCGGACGCGACGGAACCGGCGGTCGAATAACCGAAGATTTCCTGGCCCTGGCGCGAGGTGATCTCTTCGTAATGCTGTGCGGAAACATCGACACCAAAGGTCTTGTCGTCGTTGTGCCAGCTATAGAAGACCGAACCATTCGGGCGCTGCCTGTCCACCATGTCGTTGTAGTTCACGCCAAACGAACCGGTCAGCGTGTTGGAAGGCACATCCAGCGGCTGCACCGTATGCATGAACACCGTGCCGCCCAGGCTACCTTCCGGCAAGCGTGCTTCCGGGGTCTTGAAGATCTCAAGCTGGCCCAGGATTTCCGGCGGCAGCAGTGAATAGTTGAAGCCACGGTTCGGGCTATCGCCATACAGCCACATCGCCTGGGCCACCGGATGGCCGTCAAGGAACGCATTGTTGAGGCTGGGGTCGATGCCATCGATGCTTACGCGCTGCGTGGCGCCGAAGAGGCGATCCAGCGTAACGCCAGGGATCTGCGCCAGCGCTTCGGCCACGTTGGTCGCGGGGAACTTGCCGATATCCGTCGCCGTGATGGCATCAACGATTGCATCGGCATTGCGCTTGGTATCCAGCGATGCCTGCAGGCTGGCGCGGATGCCGGTAACAGTGACCGTTGCCAGTTGCTTGGCCTGCGACTGGTCCGGTGCCTGCTGCGCATTGGCATTGGGGTTCGTCGTGGGATTAGTGCTGGACGTTGGCGGGGTGGTACCGGTCTGCTGCGCGTCCTGCGCATGAAGCGACATGGAAATACACAGCCCGGCAACGATGCTGGCGGCTAGCAGTGTTTTGCGATGTGACATGGTGTCCTCCCCTCGAAGGCTTCACTGCAGAGAACGTTGTGGGACGTCGGCTGCAACGTGTCGGTTGGGCATGTGCCCGGTTGGATTGATTGGAACTACGTGGGTACTGCGCTCTCCCCGGCGCGAGGGCCCGTGGCGGCGCCCTCTCGGTTTTGCAAATCGATGAACAGCCCGGCGGCGCCAATGACACCGTGCTGGCCGTGCTCCATCAGTCGTACGGGAACCTGCTGCAGAAAGGCGCGCATGACGCCTTTGTTGAAAAAGCGCTGGCGGAAGCTGCTGGTGAGCAGCACATCGCGGATCTGCGGAAGAATGCCGCCGGCCAGGAACACGCCCCCGCGTGCGCCATACAGCAGGCACAGATCGCCGACAAAGCTGCCCAGCAAACCGCAGAACACGTCCAGCGCTTCCACTGCCGCCGCGTCGCTGCGCTCCAGCGCTGCCTGCGTCACTTGGCTCGGCTGGGTCAGTACCTGTGCTTGATCTCGCAGCGCGCACAGTGCGCGATACAGGTTGAGCAGACCCGGCCCCGACAGGGCGTGTTCGAAGGACACATAGGCGCGGTCGCGCGCCAGGTAACGAAGAATCTCGATCTCGCGTTCGTTGCCCGGCGCCAGCGCGATCTGGCCCGCTTCGGTGGCCAGCACCGTCGCATGCGGATGACCGGGTAGCAGCACGGCCGATCCCAGGCCCGTACCCGGGCCCATCACCAGCACCGGGCCTTCGGCTGCCGGCGCTTCGCTCTCGATCACGGCGGTGGTGTCGGTCGTGCTCAGGAACTGGGTGGCGTAGGCCACTGCTTCGAAGTCGTTGACTACCGCCAGTTGGTCGATGCCCAAGCTGTCGCGGATCTCGCGGATGGAGACGGGCCACGGCAGGTTGTCGTTGACGATGGCGTCGCCCAGCACGTAACCGGCACTCGCCACTGCACAGCGGTCGACGTGCACGGAATGATCCAACTGGCCGACGAAATCCTGCAGCACCGCGGTCAGGCTCGGCCACTCGGCGCACGCATAGCGGTGGTATTGCAGCACCGTCACCGGACGCGTCCCGTCCGGCTGGCGACTCACCAGCCCGATGCGTGCGTGTGTTCCTCCGACGTCCGCAGCGAGGAAAGCCCCCTGCAGGAGGGGTAGCCGACGTGTATCCAGACTGTGGTTACCGCTTTGCGCCACCGCCATCCCCTCGCCATGTCTGCGCCGCACTGCACGACGCCCGCCCCGATTTTGGCCGGAGTCTTGGCTTGAATGACAACGTTGTCAATACGACGTTTTATCATGCGAAACAACGATTTGGCGCACGCCAGCAATCGCATAAAATGACGCCAGCCGCGCAACTACTTGATGCAGCACAACACGATGTAAATAAAAGCTTTTATAACAAACCCGAGGGTGCCGACTGCCAACATCTCACGACTGCCGCGATGCAGCATGAGGCCGTGCCATGGGGGGCATTTCGGACAGTGGTCGCGACACCCTTCGATGGCTTGTTCGTGACAAAATTTGACAACGTTGTGCTTAGCGTTGATAACGACGCTTGCCGTTTCCTCTACCCTTCGGGGGAGGGAAGGCCTTTCGGGGGAATCGGGCCTGTCCAGGCCCATCGTTCAGCGGCAATCCGCGGGGAGTAGAGTCCATCCATGTCTGCCACAACGCTTGCCGCCGGCGAGTCGCGCTCTTCTAGCGTCGTGCCGATGCTCATCATCGGCGTGCTCTTCTTTATCTTTGGCTTCGTCACCTGGCTCAACGGCCCGCTGATCACCTTCGTGAAGCTGGCCTTCAACGTGGATGACGTGTCGGCCTTTCTTGTGCCGCTGGTGTTCTACTTCTCCTATTTCTTCCTGGCGATTCCTTCTTCCAGCGTGCTTCGCCGCACGGGCATGAAGAAAGGCATGGGCCTGGGGCTGTTCGTGATGGCGATTGGCGCGGTCTTGTTCGGCCAGTTCGTCAGCATGCGCATCTTTTATCCGGCACTGGTCGGCCTGTTCGTCATCGGCGCAGGCCTGGCACTGCTGCAAACGGCGTCCAACCCGTATATCAGCATCCTCGGCCCGATCGACAGCGCTGCGCAGCGCATCGCTTTCATGGGCATCTGTAACAAAGTGGCGGGTGCGCTAGCGCCGTTCGTGTTCGGCGCCCTGGTGCTCAGCGGCATCGACACCTTCGATACGCAGGTGAAAGCCGCGGCGACGCCGGAAGCGAAGGAAGCTCTGCTCAACGCGTTCGCCGCTAAGATCCACATGCCGTACATGATCATGGCGGGCTTGCTGGTGGTGCTGGCGATCTGGGTGATCCGCTCGCCGCTGCCGGAGATCAAGCCGGCCGGCGCCAATGCCGAATCCGACATCGGCCATGGCAAGGGCGGCATCTTCAGCTTCCCGCACCTGTGGCTGGGCGTGTTGTGCCTGTTCCTCTACGTGGGCGTGGAAGTCATGGCGGGTGACGCCATCGGCACCTACGGCCAGGGCTTCGGCCTGCCGCTGGACGAAACCAAGCATTTCACCTCGTACACGCTGATTGCGATGCTCGCCGGCTACCTGGCGGGCCTGGTGCTGATCCCTCGCTTCATTTCGCAGCAGAGCTACCTTGCGGTATCGGCGGTGCTGGGCGTGTTGTTCACGCTGGGGGCGTACATCACCACCGGCCATACCTCGGTGGGTTTCGTCGCCGCGCTGGGCTTTGCCAACGCGATGATGTGGCCGGCGATCTTTCCGCTCGCCATCCACGGCCTGGGCCGCCTGACCGAGCGTGGCTCGGCGCTGCTGATCATGGCGATCGCGGGCGGCGCCCTGGTTCCCCAACTGTTCGTGCATCTGAAACAGCACTTCAACTTCCAGCTGGTATTCATGGCGCTGATGGTGCCCTGCTACCTGTACATCCTGTACTACGGCGTGAGGGGGCACCGCGTGGGCCAGCACGCGCGCTGAGCCTTGGGACGGCGCGCCACGCGCGCCATCCGCAGGCAAAGGCCCGCTGGGCTACGATGCCACTTCCCGTATTGCCGGAGTTTCCACGTTGCGCAACCCCACCATCAAGGACGTCGCCAAGCGTTCGGGCGTTTCGCTCAAGACTGTCTCGCGTGTGATCAACCACGAGGCCTCCGTTCGCGCCGATACGCGCGAAAAGGTTGAGCGGGCGATCGAGGCGCTGGGCTACCAGCCCAACCCTTCCGCGCGCGGCCTGCGCAGTACGCATGCCTATGCCATCGGGCTGGTGTACGACAACCCGAACGCGCACTACGTGATCAGCATGCAGGACGGCGTGTTGTCCGCCTGCCGCGAGCGCGGCTTCGGCCTGCTGATCCACCCTTGCGATTCGTCCTCGCCCGATCTGGCTGCGGAACTGTGCGCGCTGGTCGAGCGCAATCGCCTCGCTGGCCTGGTGCTGGCGCCGCCGATGTCGGAACAAGCCGAGCTGATCAACACCCTGATCGATAATGACGTCAGCTTCGTGCGCATTATTTCCTCGCGCGAAGATCCTCATGACGGCGCCCCCTGCGTCTACATCGACGACCGCAGCGCGGCGTACGCCATCACCGAACACCTGATTCAGATGGGCCACAAGCGCATCGGCTTCCTGTGGGGCGAACCGCACCACCGGTCCAGCCCGGAGCGCTACCAGGGCTACGCCGACGCGCTGCGTGAGTACGGTTTGCCGATGGACAAGAAGCTGGTGTTGCCCGGCCGCTACGCATTCGACGACGGTTTCCGCGGCGCGCGCAAGCTGCTCGCACTGAAAGACCCGCCGACCGCGATCTTCGGTAGCAACGATGAAATCGCCGCCGGCGTACTCGCTGCTGCGCGTTCGAGCGGCATGGATGTGCCGTGGAATCTTTCCATTGCCGGCTTCGAGGACAGCCCGTTCTCCAAGCAGGCATGGCCCGCGCTTACCACCGCGCGTCAGTCCACCAGCGACATCGGCCGCCACGCCGCGCTGCAACTGATGGCCGAACTGCAACGCAAGGCTGGCGCGGCCGTGGAATTGCCGCACAGCGAATGTTTCGTACCCGAACTGGTCGTGCGCGGCTCCACTGCGCCACCGCAAACCCCGACGCCACGCAAGGGCTGAGGCCACGCCTCGACCCGAGCGGTGTGCGCCCACACGCATACCAAGAGATAGACGATGAAGGAAGCAAGCTCCACCCTGATGTACCGCGAGGCCCATGAAGCGGCCGCCGTGGTCGAGCGCCAGCTGCGCGAGAACGCGCCCATCCTCAAGAAACTGGGTGAGCTGCTCCGGGCCAGGCCTCCCCGCTTCATCGTCACTTGCGCACGCGGCAGCTCCGACCACGCTGCCGCTTACGCAAAGTATGTCTTCGAGACGCGCCTGGGTCTGATTACGGCCTCGGCGTCGCCATCCATCTCCTCCATCTACGACGCGGACCTGCATCTGGATGGCGCGCTGTTCGTCGCCATCTCGCAGTCGGGCAAGAGCCCCGACTTGCTGCGCAGCGCGCAAGCCGCGAAGGATGCTGGCGCACATGTGGTGGCGCTGGTAAACGTGGAGGATTCCCCGCTGGCGCAGATGGCCGACACCTTCGTGCCGCTGCGCGCCGGCCCGGAACTGAGCGTCGCCGCGACCAAGAGCTACCTCGCCACGCTCGCCGCCGTGCTACAGCTAACCGCACACTGGAGCAACGACCAGACCCTGCATGATGTCGTGAATCGCCTACCCGACGATCTGCGCCGCGGCTGGGATTGCGACTGGAGCGCCATGACCGAAGGCCTCACCGGCGCCAGCAGCCTGTTCGTGGTCGGCCGCGGCTACGGCTTCGGCGGCGCACTGGAAGCTGCGCTCAAGCTCAAGGAAACCTGCGGCCTGCATGCGGAAGCCTTCAGCGCAGCCGAAGTGAAGCATGGCCCAATGGCGCTCGTCGGCAATGGTTTTCCGGTGCTGTTCTTTGCACAGGACGACGGCACGCTGGACAACACCATGGCAGTCGCCAACGAGTTCCGTTCGCGCGGTGCCCGTGTGTTCATCGCGGCGCCGGGCAACCATGACCCGGACAAGCTGCCGTTGCCCGACAACATCGCGCCCATCGTGTCGCCGTTGCTTGCCGTGCAGAGTTTCTATCGCGCTGCCAGCGCGCTGTCGCTGGCGCGCGGTTACGACCCCGACGTGCCGCCGCACCTGCGCAAGGTTACGGAGACGATGTAATGGCGACGCCCCTTACCGCACTCATCAACGGTCGCGTGCTCACTGACCACGGTCCGCAGGACGGTCTGGCTGTCCTGGTACGCGGGGAACGCATCGAGGCGATCACCCGCGCCGACGATCCGCGCATTGCCGGCGCGAAAGCGCATGACCTGGAAGGCCGCCTGCTGCTGCCGGGCTTCATCGACGTGCAGGTCAATGGCGGCGGTGGGGTGCTGTTCAACGCCGAGCCCACCGTGGATGCACTGGCAGCCATTGGCGCCGCGCATCGAAAGTACGGCACCACCGGCTTCCTGCCCACGCTGATCACCGATACCGCCGAAGTGATGAGCAAGGCGCTCGATGCCGTGGACGCCGCCATCGAACAGGGCGTGCCGGGCGTGCTCGGCATCCATCTGGAAGGCCCCTTCCTCGCCACTGCACGCAAGGGCATCCATAACGCCAGCCTGTTCCGCCTGCCCGACGCGGAAGACATCGCCGCCATCACGCGCAACCGTCGCGGCGTGGTCATGCTGACGCTGGCAGTGGAAGAAGTGCCGCTCGATACCATCCGTCAGCTCAGCGAGGCTGGCGTTCGCGTGGTGGCTGGCCACACCGCCGCCAACTACACCACCACGCGCGCCGCGCTCGACGCGGGCGTGTGCGGCTTCACCCATCTGTACAACGCCATGACGCCGCTCGGCAGCCGCGAACCCGGCGTGGTCGGTGCCGCGCTGGACGACCCGCACAGTTGGTGCGGCCTGATTGTCGACGGCCATCACGTGCACCCCGTCGCGCTGCGCGTGGCCATCGCCGCCAAGGCGGCGGGTAAGAGCGTGCTGGTTACCGATGCGATGCCGCCGGTGGGCTCGGATAACCCGGAATACGTGCTCAACGGCCAGACCATCATCGCCCGCGACGGCATCTGCCAGAGCGATACGGGCGTGCTCGCCGGTTCGGCGCTGGACATGGCGACTGGCGTGCGCAACCTGGTGGATATGGTCGGCCTGCCACTAGCCGAAGCCTCGCGCATGGCGAGTGCTTATCCCGCCGCGTGGCTCGGCCTGGATCGCACGCACGGCCGTCTCGTTGCCGGGCAGCGCGCGGACTTCGCGGTGCTGGACGATGGATTGGTGGTGAAGGAAACCTGGATTTCCGGAGTGCGCTACGACGTCTAAAAGAAAAGAGCGGCGAATTCGCCGCTCTTTTTTTTAACGCTTTATTCGTACACGTGCAGTCGATTAAAGATCCACGCGTGATACGACTTCACCAGCTCTGGCTGTGCGCAATCGGTGTAGAGACCGTTGCAGCGCGTGCGCAACGAAATCGCCGCTGAGAAATACGGATCGGTCGGCAAGTCCGCCGCCTGCAGCACCATGCTCGGCAACAACGCGATGTCGAGCATCGGGTACGTCGGCAACGACGCGCCGTGAAAGTTGCTCTTGATCATGTAGTAGGTGAGGTAGTCCTTGTACGGGGACAACGCATCCGGCCACGTGCGCGGCATCGTCTTGATCAGGCCGCTGAAGGAAGGCTGGTGGTCACCGAAGTGCACGATCACTGTTGGCTGCGCACGATCGAGGAAATCGTGCTCCAGCCCGCTCATCGCAGCGTCGGAGTTGTGCAGGTTCGACAGGTACGTGTTGAAGTTGAGCGACTCGCGCGTCGGCAGGCCCTTGAGCACGCCCTTGTTGAACGGTGCCGGTAGCGACGACAGCGGATCGGTATCGTGCGGGCCGTGTTGCGCCAGCGTCAGGATCATCACAAATACCGGTTGACCCGGTTTCTTCACCTTGTCGTAGACGCGCTTGGCCGCGTCGAACATCTGCTTGTCGGTTTCCTCCCACTCCTCCAGGCCCAGCTGATTGGCGTCGTAGAACTGGTCGAAGCCATACGCCTTGTAGGCGTTACGACCGTTGAGGAAAGCACCATTGGTCGGATAGATCGCTATGGTGAGATAGCCCAAGCGCTGCAGCTGGCGCGGCAGGCTGTCCTGCACGTGCGGTGCGAGCACGTAGGGCGCATACATGCCGCCAGGGCCGAAGATGTCCTGCGGCATGCCGGTGAGCGTAGCGAACTCGCTGACCCAGGTGCCGCCGCCGAACGTATGTACGCGCATCGGGCCGGTGCCACGCGTGCGCACATCGGTCTTGAACATCGCCACGCGGCACTCGGGGATATTGCACTGGGTGAAGTTGGAAGGATTGAAGGTGCTTTCTTCCAGCACCTGCACGATGTCCGGATACGAGTCCGCTGAGCGCGGGATCGCCGCCGGCTCGCCCGACGCGGTGGAGCCCCAGTCCTGCTCGGCCTGCGCGTCGTCGCCCATGGCAGGCAGGCGGACGTCCGAATCACTGAAATTGACGAAGAAGTTGGTGATCTGCGCGTCGTCGGAGAGCTTCTCCCACACGTTTTTCGCATGCACTTCGGCGAACGGGCCGTTGGGCAGCAGGCAGATCCAGAACGCGAACGCCCACACCGCCACGCCGCTCAGGCGCATCACCCAGGCGCGACTCGGCCGGGTGTGGGCCAGCAACCGACGATCAAAACGCCACACCGCCCACAGCGCCAGCGGCGTCACCACGCACACCACCAGCGACAACATCCACAGGTGCGGGTAATGCCCCAGCGTTTCGAGCAAGCTGCTGCGCGCGTAGTAGATGAAGTCCGCCGGCATCAGCGGCGAATCGAGGTAACGCAGCTTCATCACGGACAGGAAGTTCAGCCCGAGGAACAAGCCGCCGCTCAGCACCAGCGCGGTGGCTGGGCGCGCGAAGGCCGACAGCAACATGCCGAACGCACACACCATCAAGGCGATCACGAATGCCTGCTGCAGCAACGCAGGCTCGCGCAGCGCGGTCATGTTGACGCAAAACAGGAAGAAACCCGCGGCTAGCAGCCACGGCCCACTTTTCCGCAGGAAGCGAAGCGATTGTTGCGGCATGTGCGGAAGGCCCCCTGTTCGGCCCGGTGTCATTTGGTGGCAATTCTACGGACTTGCCGCTGTCACATGCACAATGGTGGGCAACGGCCAAATGGCGGCCTGAAGCGGTTCAGCGGCCGTTGCGCGGCAAGATGACTTGCCGATCTGCTAGGTTTGCCCCCCTTGCCCCTCCATGGACAGGCCCATGACCCCTCGCTTTCTCCCGTTTGGCCTCCTTCCCCTCGCCGCGCTGGCCGCCGCTGTTTTGGCCGGCTGCGCCAGCCAGACAACTAGCCACACGGCCGCGCTGCCCAACGGCAGCCACGCCCAAGTGGCCATCCTGGAGACCACGGACGTCCACTCCAACGTGCTCAGCTACGACTATTACAAGCAGCGCGAGGACGATTCGGTGGGCTATGAGCGGGTGGCCACCCTGATCCGCCGCGCTCGCGAGCAGTACCCGAACAGCTTTCTGTTCGACAGCGGCGACACCATCCAAGGCAGCGTGCTGGCCGATTACCAGGCCCTGGTGAAGCCGGTCAGCTGCAACGAGGAACTGGGCATCTACAAGGCCATGGACGCGATGGGTTACGACGGCGGTACCGCTGGCAACCACGAGTTCAACTATGGCCTGGGCTTTCTTTCGCAGGTCACCGGCACGCCGATGAACGTGGATGGCGGCCATACAGACCGCTGCGCCGGCCCGCACTTCCCGCTGGTGCTCTCCAACGTATTCAGCACGCGCGACGGCGCGCCGATCTTCAAGCCGTGGACGGTGGTGCAGAAGGACATAACCGTCACCGCGCCCGATGGCAGCACCCGTAAGGTGCCGCTCAAGGTCGGCATCATCGGCTTTACGCCGCCGCCGATCCTCGACTGGGACAAGCAGAACCTGGCCGGCAAGGTCACCGTGACCGGCGTGGTCGAGGCCGCGCAGAAATACCTGCCAGAGCTGCAGGCGCAGCATCCGGATATTGTCGTCGCCGTATTGCACGGCGGCCTCAATACAGCGCCCTACACGCCCGATATGGAAAACGGCGGTTGGTACCTCGCCGGTATCCCGGGCATCGATGTGGTGTTGCTCGGCCACTCGCATACCGAATTCCCCGGCCCGCACTACAAGGGCATGAAGGGCGTCGATGCGGAGCGCGGCTTTGTGCAGGGCAAGCCTGCCGTGATGGGCGGCTTCTTCGGCAAGGACCTGGGCGTGATCGATCTGGCCCTGCAGCGCAAGGACGGCCACTGGGTGATCGACGACAGCCAGACGCACAGCGAAGTGCGCCCCATCTGTCCGAAGAAGAACGAGTGCGTGCCGGCAGACCCAGCCATCGCCCCGCTGGTGCAGCAGGCGCATGAAGCTGCCGTGGCTTACGTGAACACGCCCATCGGCGAGACGCGCGTGCACCTGAGCAGCTACTTCGCTGACGAAGGCAACATGACCGCGCTCGCGCCGATCAACGCGGCCATGCGCGACTACGTGCAGAGCGAGTTGCCCAAGACCCACCCGGAACTGGCGAAAGTGCCGGTACTGGCAGCGGCGGCGGCGTTCCGCACAGGCTTCGGCGGCCCGGATGACTACACCGACGTCGCCACCGGGCCGCTGACCCTGCGCAGCGCGGCGGACCTGTACTTCTATCCGAACACGCTCGCGGTGGTGAAGGTGGATGGCGCCGGGCTCAAGGCATGGCTGGAGAAGTCGGCCGAGCGCTTCAACCGCATCGACCCGACCAAGGAAGGCGAGCAACAGCTCATCGGCGACCGCCTGCCCGGCTACAACTTCGACCAGATCCAGGGTGACCTGAGCTATCAGATCGACGTGACCAAGCCGGTCGGCGAGCGCATCGTCAAACTCACCTACAAGGGCAAGCCGGTGAAGCCGGACCAGCCCTTCGTCGTTGCCACCAATAACTACCGCGCCAGCGGCGGTGGCACCTTCCCCGGCCTGGACGGCAGCAACGTCGTGCTGGCCGCACCGGACGGCGCACGCGAGATCCTGGCCAAGTGGCTGCAGAAAAAGCAGACGCTCACCGCCAAGGATCTGCCCGCTGCCTCGTGGCATTTCGTGCCGGTGAAGACGCGCGGTGAAGTGGTGTTCAAGGCAGCCACCGGCAAGCAGGACGTGGCGCGCGAAGCGGGACTGAAGAACATCCGCCAGCTGAAGGACAACGGCGACGGCACGGCGGAATACGCCATCGACCTGTCGCACTGAGCACCTGTTCAAAATCCCGAGTAAGCGTCCGTTTTCCTCACCGTCATTCCGGCGTAGGCCGGAATGACGAATGGAACCTCTGGGCCATCTCCCATACCCGCAACGGCGTAGACTCTGCCGCGCGTGCTCCTGACACGCCGGGAGGCATCCGATGCAAGGCGAACAGAAGTACTGGTTTCCCGCCAAGCGCTACGGCTGGGGCTGGGGATTTCCCACCACCTGGCAAGGGCTGCTGGTGCTGGGCGCGTACATCGCCCTGCTGGCCGGTGGCGGAGCATGGCTGAAGGCCGACCATTCGCACGGCTGGTTTGTGCTCTACGCCGCGGCTCTCACCGCGGTTCTGCTGCTTGTGTGCTGGCTCAAGGGCGAGCCGGCGCGCTGGCGCTGGGGCAAGCAGGACTGATCGCGCAGGCGCTCGCGCGTAGCCAGCGGAAGGTCCAACGGTTTCAAACGTACCTGTTGACTGCAGTGCAGCAATCGCCCTAAGGTCGGGACCATGTCGCCGCTTATTGCGCCAGCACGCATGTTCCAGCACCCGGTTTCCACCGGGCGCGCGTCGCTGTTCGCCGGTGCACTGACCCTCGCCACCCTGACCACCACCACGACCACTATTACCACCAGGTCGGGGTGGGTCTCCGTGCGCGAATAAGTTCCTGACGCAAACGGCCCCGCCCTCTGATGAGGCGGGCCGGCGCACACTCCGACTCCCCTCGACGAGCACGGGCCACCACCTTTGGAGGCCACCGTGAACGCTGTCGCATCACCCTCGCTCGAACAACCGTCGCTACCACCACATGCCGTTGCGCTGCCGACGACCACCGCGCGCCAGCGCGTTCTCGCCGTGGGCCTGGTCGGTCCCGGCCGTGTCGGCAGCGCCCTGTTGGACCAGCTGCGCACCGCGCAGCCGCGCCTCGCCCGTGCGGGACTGGATCTGCGCCTGTGCGGCGTGGCGGCCAGCCGCCGCATGTGGCTGGACATCGACGATCCGGAACTCAACGGCCGCCACGATAGCGCGCAGACCTGGCGCCCCAGCAACCTCGACGATTTCGTCGCGCACCTGCGCGGCAACGATGGCCGTCATGCCTTGCTGATCGACTGCAGCGCCAGCGACGCGGTCGCGTCGCGCTACACCGAGTGGCTGGCCAACGGCATTCACGTGGTGACGCCGAACAAGCTCGCCGGTAGCGGCCCGATGCCACGCCTGCACGCGATCCGCGCGGCCTGCAGCGGCGGCGCGCGCTTCCGCTATGAAGCCACGGTATGCGCCGGCCTGCCGGTAGTGCAGACGCTGCGCGACCTGCTCGACACGGGCGACGAGCTGCTCGCAGTGGAAGGCATGTTCTCCGGCACGCTCGCGTGGCTGTGCAATCGCCATGACGGCAGCCGCCCGTTTTCCGCGCTGGTGCGCGAGGCGCATGCGCTGGGCTATACCGAGCCCGATCCGCGTGATGATCTTTCCGGCCTCGACGTGGCACGCAAGCTGGTGATCCTGGCGCGTGAAGCAGGCTGGTCGCTGTCGCTGGACGATGTGGATGTGCAAAGCCTGGTGCCGCGCGAACTGGCCGCGCTCCCCGCGGACGAAGTGATGGACAAGCTGCACCTGCTCGACACACCGATGGCGCACCAGGTTGCCCACGCGCAGACGCACGGTTGCGTGCTGCGGCACGTCGCCAGCCTCGACGCGAAGGGTCACGCCAGCGTGCGGTTGGCCGTATTGCCGCAGTCGCATCCCTTCGCGCACACGCGTCTCACCGACAACGTCGTACAGTTCACCACGCACCGCTATCGTGAGAACCCGATGTTGGTGCAAGGTCCCGGCGCCGGCCCGGAAGTGACGGCGGCGGGCGTTTTCGCCGATCTATTGCGCATCGCCGAATCGCTGGAGGTGCGCTGATGAATGCACAACTGATGGAATCCTTGATGTCCCCGCAACGCGCGCTAAGCGCACAAGCCATGGCTTACGCCAGCGTCGGCAACGTCGCTGTTGGTTTCGATATCCTTGGGCACAGCGTGGCGGGCGCGGGCGATCGCGCCGTCGTGCGCCGCATTGATGAACCGGTGGTGCGCATTGCCGCCATCCACGGCGTTGTCACCGACCTGCCCTTCGATGCGGCCAGCAACACCGCAGGCGCGGCGCTGATGTCGCTGCGTCGCGCGCTGGGCCTGCGCCACGGCTTTGAAGTGGAGTTGTACAAGGGTATTGCGCTGGGGTCCGGCATGGGCGGTTCGGCGGCCTCGTGCGTGGCCGCGCTGGTGGCCGCCAACGCGTTGCTCGAACGTTCGCTACCACGCGAAGCGCTGTATGGATTTGCACTCGACGGTGAAGCCGTAGCGAGTGGCAGCCGACATGGCGACAACCTGGGGCCCATGCTGCTTGGCGGCTTGGTGCTGTCCACGCGCGATCGTCTGTTGCGCCTTTCTGTGCCGGAGAGCTGGCATTGCGCCTTGGTGCATCCGCATGTGGTGCTGGAGACGCGACAGGCACGCGCGGTGCTCAACGCAGGCTTCGACCTGCACGACGTGGTTGCGCAGCAAGCCAACCTTGCGCTCTTCCTTACCGGCTGCCAGCGCGGCGATGCCGAACTGGTGCGCGAAGGCTTGAAGGACGTATTGGTGGAACCAAGACGCGCGCCGCTGGTCCCAGGATTCGCACGCGTGAAACAGGCCGCCCTGGATCACGGCGCGCTCGGCGCCAGTATTTCCGGCGCCGGCCCCAGCGTATTCGGCTGGTATGAGCGGCGCGAGGATGCTGAACGAGCGGGTGCTGCCATGTCGGCGGCATTTGCGGCCGAAGGCCTCGCCAGCGACGTGCTGGTTTCACCCATCAATGGACCCGCCGCGGCGCTGGTCGACGAGGAAGACGCGGCATGATCGAGCCGTTGCACTACCGCAGCACCCGTGGCGCACGACATGCCGCCGGCATCGAGGAAGTGATCGCGGCGGGCCTGGCCCCCG
This sequence comes from Dyella sp. AD56, assembly GCF_002878475.1. Classification (NCBI taxonomy): domain Bacteria; kingdom Pseudomonadati; phylum Pseudomonadota; class Gammaproteobacteria; order Lysobacterales; family Rhodanobacteraceae; genus Dyella; species Dyella sp. AD56. Next base: position 42,523 of record NZ_NRDP01000009.1, on the reverse strand, counting down.
ATGGCGGCCTGTACGTGCCCGAGGCGCTGCCGCAGCGGGATGTGGGCGATTTCGATCCGCACGGTTCGCTCGCCGATACGGCCACGACATTGCTTGATCCGTTCTTCCGTGGTTCTTCGCTGGCGAGCGAACTTCCGGCGATCTGCCGCGAGGCGTTGAACTTCGAGGTGCCGCTGCGCCGGCTTCCTTACCGGCACGATGCGTCGATACTGGAACTGTTCCACGGGCCAAGCGCCGCCTTCAAGGACGTGGGCGCGCGTTTCCTCGCCGCCTGCTTCCGCCGCCTTCGTCGCGATGACGACACACCGCTGACCATTCTGGTGGCAACGTCCGGCGATACCGGCGCGGCCGTGGCCGCGGCGTTCCATCGCCAGCCCGGCGTGCGCGTGGTGATTCTGTATCCGGACGGGCGCGTGTCGCCACGACAGGCACATCAGTTGGGCTGCTTTGGCGACAACGTCCAGGCCTTGCGCGTCAACGGCAGCTTCGACGACTGCCAGCGCATGGTGAAGGCAGCGCTCAACGACGCAGAGCTGCAGCAACGCGTACCTCTGTCCTCCGCCAACAGCATCAGCCTCGGCCGGCTGTTGCCGCAGATGAGCTATTACGCGCATGCATCGCTAGCGTGGTGGTGGGAACACCGTACGCCGCTCAATTTCATCGTGCCGACCGGCAATCTCGGCAATGCGCTGGCGTGCGTGTGGGTTCGCGAGATGGGCCTGCCAGTCGGCGAGGTCCACCTCGCCTGCAACGCCAACGCCACACTGAGCGACTACTTCGACGGCTCACCTTATTCGCCGCGCCCAGCCATCGCCACGCTGGCAAACGCCATGGACGTGGGTGCCCCGAGCAACTTCGAACGCCTGCGCTGGACCTTCCCGCACGATCACGAGTTGCGTCTGCAATTGCACGCCAGCAGCGTGGACGACAATGCCATCCGCGAGACCATCGTGCGCCACGCGCGCGAACATGGCGAAGTGTTCTGTCCGCACACTGCGACGGCCGTGCACCTGCTTGATGGAATGGGTTCTACCGGGCTGCCATGGGCCGTGGTGGCCACCGCCCATCCGGCCAAGTTCGACAGCGTGGTGGAGCCGTTGATCGGCCGTCAGCTCGATGTACCACCGGCGCTCGCGGCAATGCTCGACCGGCCGGCACACGCGGAGCCCATGGCGGCTCGTGATGAACTGCTCAAGGAATGGTTCGCCGTTCCGACCGCATAACCGGGACTACATGTCCCGGTGTTTGCTGACATGCCAGGCGAAACACGCGGCGAGGCGCTCCGGGATGCCCGGCGCATCTTTCAGCGCCCAGGCGCGGATCTCGGCTTCTTCATCTTCCATCGCTGCGCCACCCCACAGCGTCACGTAACGCGACGTAGTAGGGTCGCCGGCATAGAAGAGGAAGACTTCGTCCGTCTCATGTGTAGCCGCGTAGACGATGCGCCAATGGCCGTACGCGAACGACTGCAGCACATCGACTTTCGCTACGCCGAACTGCTTGGCAATAGGCGCGGCCCACTGCGCTTTCTGGCTATCGGTCAGGTGCCTGTCCACGCCATCGCATGGCGTTGGCGACGCGGCAGCGGCCGCACCCGAGAAGGCTAAGAACAAGGTCAGGGCATGCAGCATGGTGTTCCGTCGACGCATGGCCCTGCTCCTCTGTTGATCAATCCAGCACGGCGCCGTTGCTCTCGATCACCTTGGTGTAGAACTTCGCCGTCGCCTTGGTTGTGCGCTTCTGCGTGGCGAAGTCCACGTGGTACAAGCCGAACCGCTTGGCAAAGCCCAGCGACCATTCCAGGTTGTCCAGCAACGACCACGCATAATAGCCCCGGATATCCACGCCCTGCTGGATGGCGTGATGCACCGCCTGCAGATGCTTGCGCAGGTAGCTGGTGCGCAGCGGGTCTTCCACCACGTCACCCTCGGCCACCGGCGGGTCGTAGAACGCCGAGCCGTTCTCGGTGATGTAGAGCGGGATATCGCCGTAGCGCTGCTTGAACCACGTGAGCGTATCGGTGAAGCCTTGCTCGTACACTTCCCAACCCGTTTCGGTGTGCGTGACGTTGGGCTGGCGCACCGGCACGGCCTTCAGCGGATACGCCTCGGGGTCGTTTTTCACCACGGCGCGCGTGTAGTAATTGATGCCGACGTAGTCGACCTTCTGCTTCGTCAGCTTGAAGTCGTCTTCGGGGAAATCTGGCCACGCCGGCCCGAAGATCTCCTTCAGCTCCGGCGGATAACTGCCCAACAACGCGGGGTCGGCGAACTGCTCGTTCATGTACGCGTGCGCGCGACGTGTGGCCGCAATGTCGTCCGGGCTATTGGATGCCGAGTACTTCGGCTCGATGTTGAACACCACGCCGATCTCATGCTTACCCAGCGCGCGATACGCCTGGATGCCTGCGCCACTGGCGCGCATCAGGTTGTGCGTGGCGATGGGCGCCTCGTACTTGCTGCGGTGACCGGGCGCCAGCTTGCCATGCAGATAGCCGCCATCCGTCACCACCCAGGGCTCGTTGAGTGTGGACCAACGCTTCACGCGATCATCCAGCGCCTTGTACATCACGCTGGCGTATTCGGCGAACCAGTTTGCGCTGTCGCGATTGAGCCAGCCGCCGCGGTCGTCCAGCGCTGCCGGCAGATCCCAGTGGAACAACGTGGCGTTCGGCTCGATACCGTTTTCCAGCAATTCGTCGACCAGCCGCGAGTAGAAGTCCACGCCCTTCGGATTGATGCGGCCGGTGCCTTCCGGCAGCACGCGCGCCCACGCAATGCTGAAGCGATAGCCCTGTAGGCCCAGCGCGCGCATCAGCTGCACGTCGTCCTTGTAGCGTCGGTAGTGATCACACGCGACGTCACCGGTATCGCCGTTCGCCATCATGCCCGGCGTGTGCGCGAAGCGCTCCCAAATGCTCGGCCCCGCCCCATCGGCCAAGGGCGAACCCTCGATCTGGTAGGCCGAGGTCGCGGCACCCCAATGGAAGCCGGGGGGAAAGCGATAGCTCTGGGTCATGTCGAGGAATTCCCTATGCCGCGTTGCGGCTTGATGTAAACGCTTACATACTGAGAATAGCCTAGCGCGCCCCGGATGTGCACCGGTGGCATCCACATTCGGCTACGGTGGCTCGCGCGGCCGCCGGCAACACGGAGCGAGAGGCGTTGATGGCTAAGGTGAGTCTGGATCGCATCAGCAAGGTCTATCCCAACGGCCATGTCGGTGTGGCCGAAGCGAGTTTCGACATCGCTGACGGTGAACTGCTGGTGCTGGTAGGCCCGTCGGGCTGCGGCAAGACCACGCTGCTGCGCATGATCGCCGGCCTGGAATCGATCTCTTCCGGCACGCTGAGCATCGGTGGCCGCGTGGTGAACGAGGTGTCGCCGAAAGACCGCGACATCGCGATGGTGTTTCAGAACTATGCGCTGTACCCCCACATGACGGTGGCGGAGAACCTCGCCTTCGGCCTGCGCCTGCGCGGCAAATCGAAGGCCGAGGTGGATGAACGCGTACGTCAGGCGGCCACACGACTGGAACTGGAACATCGCCTCGACGCGCTGCCGGCCTCGCTGTCCGGCGGGCAGCGGCAACGCGTCGCCCTCGGGCGTGCGCTGGTGCGCGAACCACGCGTGTTCCTGCTCGATGAGCCGCTGTCCAACCTCGACGCCAAGCTGCGTCTGTCGATGCGCGTGGAAATCGCACGCCTGCATCGCCAACTTGGCGCGACCATGATCTACGTGACTCACGACCAGGTCGAAGCGATGACGCTGGGCCAGCGCATCGTGGTGCTCAACGGTGGACAGATCCAGCAGATCGACACGCCGATGCGCCTCTACGAACAACCGGCGAATTTGTTCGTGGCTGGGTTTCTTGGCTCGCCGGCGATGAACCTGCTGCGCGGGTCGCTGCGCCACGGCCACGGCTGGCATCTCGAAACTCCGCTGGGCGACGTGCGGCTGGGCGTGCTGGAAGCGCAAGCGCCGGAACTGCTGCCGTGGATCGACCGTGAGATCGTGCTTGGCGTGCGACCGGAAGACCTGCGTCCCTCCGGTGACGCCAACGCGGCCATAAGCGCCGTGCTCGAAGTCACCGAGCCGGTAGGCAACGAAATCTTCCTCAACTTGCGTCGCGGTGACCAAACCTTGGTATCGCGCGTAGCGCCCAGCGCCCTGCCCGACGCTGGCAGCGTGATGCATTTCGAACTGGCGCTCGATCGTCTGCATATATTCGACCCGGTCTCGGGCGCGCGCATCGCCTGAGCGACCCGTCATCCCTTCACACTTCCCAGCAGCAAGCCCTCGATGTAGTAACGCTGCATGGCAAGGAACAACGCCAGCACGGGAATCACCGTCACCACCGAGCCCGCCATCATCAGTTCACTGTCCTGCGCGTGCTCTCGCGCCAGCGAGGCGAGGCCGAGCGGCAGTGTGTAGTGTTCCTGCCCCGTCAACGCGATCAAGGGCCACATGAAATCGTTCCACGCAGTGAGGAAGGTGAAGATCGCCAGCGTCACCATGATGGGCTTGAGCAGCGGCAGTACGATTTGGCCAAAGATGCGCAGCTCGCCCGCGCCGTCGATGCGCGCCGCTTCCAGCAGTTCATCGGGAATGCCGCGCGCGTACTGGCGCACCAGGAAAATGCCGAACGCCGTGGCCGCCGCAGGCAGCACCACGGCAGCGTAACTGTTCACCAGCCCTATACTCTTGAGCATCAGGAACAGCGGCAGCATGGCCACTTGCGCCGGGATCACCAGCAAGCCGAGCAACATCTGGAACAGACGCTCACGGCCCGCAAAACGCAGCTTGGCGAACGCGTAGCCGGCCATCAGGTTGAAGGCGAGCGACAACAGTGTGATGGCTGCAGAGATAGCGAAGCTGTTGAACAGATAGCGGCCCACGCCGGCACGCAGGAATAGCACTTCGTAGTTGTGCCAAGTGGCATGCGCCGGCCACAGCGGCGGCGGCAAGCTGCCGGCTTCGCCGGGCTGCATGAACGACACCGCAAGCATCCAAAGCAGCGGGAACACCGCCACCAGCGTGCCGCCGATCAGCAGGCCGTGAATGATGGCCTTGGCGGCGCGCGCATTCATGCCGCTGCTCCCCGGCGTCCCAGACGCAGCATCAATGCGGTGACGACAAACATGATGACGAATAGAAGGAATGCCACGGCCGACGCAGTGCCGAAGTTCCACCATTTGAAGCCTTCGTTGTACATCAAGTAGAGCACGCTGGTGGTGCTCTGCAGCGGCCCGCCTTCAGTCATCACGTAGGGTTCGGCAAACAACTGGAAATAGCCGGATACCGTGAGGATGCCCACCATTAGCAATGTCGGCCCGAGCATGGGCAGGGTGATATGTCGGAACTGCTGCAGCGCGGATGCGCCGTCGATACGTGCGGCTTCGTAAAGATCCTTCGGGATCGCCTGCAACCCGGCGAGCAGGATGATCATGTTGTAGCCAAAGTTCTTCCACACCGCGAACAGGATGATCGACGGCATGGCCCAGTGCGGGTCGCCTAGCCAATCCACCGGATGGATACCCACCGTGGCGAGTGCGTAGTTCAACAACCCGTACTTGGTGTTGAAGATGTAGCGCCACACCACCGCCACCGCCACGACCGTGGTGATCACCGGCGCGAACAGCGCGGTGCGGAAGAAAGCCTTGCAGCGCACCAGCGGCGAGTTGAGCAGCAACGCTGCGCCCAGCGACACCATGAGGGAGAGCGGTACGCCCACGATCACGAAGTACAGCGTGTGCCCGAGCGCCGACCAGAATTTCTTCTGATGGAGTAGATCACAGTAGTTGCCCAGGGCGACGAAGCGCAGGTGGCGGATATCCGCCAGAGCATACAGATCGTAATCGGTGAGGCTGAGCCCAAGCGCCGCGATCACCGGCAGCAGGAAGAAGACGCCAAGCACCAGCATCGCCGGCGCCAGGAACCACCATGCGGCGCGCTGTGGGCTCATGGCGATGCTCCCGCAGTACGCGAATGATCAAGGATCCAGCGGCGCTTTTCGAGGATGCGATCCGCACGCCGATCCATCTCGGCCGCCGCCTCATCGACCGTCAGTTCACCTGCCACGGCCTGTGCAGCCACCAACTGCATTTCGTTGGCGATCCGTTCCCACTCCGGCACGGACGGCGACGGCTTCACGTGCTCCAACTGCTCGCGGAACGCCTGCACCTTGGGATCGGTGCGCAAGCTGCCGCCATCCCATGCACTACGGCGCGCGGGCATGTCGCCCAGCAGATCGTAGAGGCTTCGCTGCACGTCGGGCCGTGATAGATACTCGATGAGCGTCCAGGCGTCGTCCTTGTGCGCCGAGCGGCGAAACACCACGAGACTGGAGCCACCGGCCGCACCCATGCCCGCGCTGTCGGGGCCGGGCAATGGCGCAGTCGCCCATTCACTCTCTCGATCCGCCGACAGCCGCTGTCGAAACTCGCCGATGTTCCACGGGCCGGAGAAGTAGAACGCATACACGCCGCGCCCGAACTCATCCCACGGGTTGCCCGCTTCCACCGCCGTGATGGCCGGCGCTTGCCGAAGTCGGAAGGTGTCCACGTAGAACGCCAGCGCACGCTTGAAGCCGGCGCTGCGGAAATTGCCGTAGCGCCCACCATCGCGCAGCATCGGCTCGGGTTGCTGCAGTGCCAGCGACATCAGCTGTTCGTACTCGTTGGTGGGCAGCAGGATGCCGTAGACGCCGCAATCGGGATGGCTGAGTGCTGCGAGCATGCTCCGCCATTCGTTCCAGGTGCGCGGCGGTGCATTGAAGCCGGAAGCCTTGAGCAGGTCGCGGCGATAGAACAGCAGGCGCGTATCGACGTACCAAGGCACGCCATAGAGTGCGCCATCGATCAGATTGATCGACCAGATGTGGGTGAAGTAGTCGTCCGGCTTCACTACGGCCGACGCGGCCACCCGTTGCTGCAACGGCTCCAGCGCATTCAACGCGGCGAACTCCGGCAACCACGTATTGCCGAGTTGAGTCAGGTCCGGCGTGGAGTCGCCGGCAAAGGCGGTCAGCAACTTCTGGTGCGCCGCGGTGAGCGGCATCTGCTGTACCTCCACGTGGATGTCCGGATGTTCGCGCTCAAACTCCGGCAGCAGCTTCACCACGGCCTCGCCCTCACGGCCAATCGTCCAGAACGTCAGCGTGCGCGCATCCTTCGATGACGAACAACCCGCCAGCAACAGCGCGACGGCGGCCAGCAGGCGACATGCCGTCCGGCAGATCGTTGCGCTGTTGCGGCGTGACGGATCAGGCATGGCTCACCGTGGCTTCTCGTCCAGCCAGCCGCCGCTGAAACCGGCGCGCTCCAAGCCCTTGCGCATGTACGGATTCTTGCGCATCACGTTCCACACGAAACCGCTGCGCCAGTTCTCGATCATCAGCACGATGGGGCCCTGATCGATGCCGATCTGCTTGTCGTCGGCCCAGCCCATGCCTTTCACAAGACGACCATCCTTCGGCACGGTACCCGTGTCGTAGCTTGGGTTGAAAGCATCGACGAAACCGTACTTGCCATAGATGGCGTCACCGTAGCGCTTCTTCATCTCCAGCAGCGCAGGCACCACGATCTCCGGGGCAAATGCGATGGAGCCGCCAGCGGCGGTCGGCGCGATGGTACCGTCATCGGAGACGTAATCGAGGCCCGCGCCGCGCGCGGTATAGCCGTAGAACGCGCGCGTACTGCCGTCGTCGCGTTTCACCATCGCATCGCCCGGTCCGTTGCAGGCGGTGAGGCCCCAGATGTTCTCGCCATAGCCCTCCCAGTGATTGGGGTTGGCGATGGCGTAGGAACGCTGGGCGTAGGTGGCCTGGCGGCTGTTCTGGAAATAGTCGGTCTGGTGATCGCGGCTCCACGCATCCTGGATGCCGCGGAAGTCGACCCAGGAATGGCTGTACTGGTGACCGAACATCGGCGCGAAGTTGAGGAAGGTACGTCCCTGAAACTCGCCCCATTGTTTGGGATAGGTGCTGGTCCAGGCCTGCCATGCATCGTCGCTCACCGGGTGCGTGGGCGAACCCAGCGCCAGCACGTACACCAGCATGCCTTCGTCGTAACCCTTCCAGTTGGATGGAATGAACTGGCCGCCCGGGGTCCAGCCCATGCTGATCAGCGGTGCCTTGGGCTGCATCCAGGTCCAGTCGACACGGCGATAGATGGTGTCGGCCAGCGCGCGGATCTGCTTTTCCTTGGCCGCGGAACGATCGAAATACGTTTGCGAGAACAACACGCCGCCCAGCAGCAGCGTCGTATCCACGCTCGACAGCTCGACCCCGCGCGAATAGCGCTTGCCGGTCTTCATGTCGAGGAAGTGGTAGAAGAAGCCGTGATAGCCGGTGGCGCCGTCTTCGCTGTCGTTCTGCGTGGCGTCGTTGAAAAAGCGCAGTGTGGCGAGTGTTCGGTCCACCGCCTGCTCACGCGTGATGTAGCCGCGCTCCACGCCCACGCCATAAGCGGTAAGTGCAAAACCCACCGAGGCGATGCTGGCGAACGAGTCGGCCGGCCAATGATCGGGTACCAGGCCGGTCACCGGATCGGCGCTGTCCCAGAACCACTGGAACGTGCGGTGCTCCAGTTCGTCGATGGCGGCGCGCTGGTCCTTAGGTAGTGCTTGGTACTTGAGCGCGGGCGCATCCGCCGGTGCCGCAAGAGCGACGCCGGACGCCAGCGTAAGTGCGCCTGCGAGAAGCGCGCGGAGGATTCGTTTGTGCATGATCGGTAGCCCTCTTGAACCCTTCCACTATCTCAGCCAATTGCGCGCTGCGATATCGACCGGGCTCTCAAAGAGAGGCCCGCAAAACGCGGGCCTCGTGAAATGCCATCGTCCTGACGGCTTTGGGGGGTGCCACTTAGAAGTTGATGCCTGCAGTGACCTTGAGGGTACGCGGGTAGCCGGTGATGTCGCCGGTGGGGTTATAGATCACCTGACGCCGTGTCACCTGTCCGTTCGTACCGATGGTCTGGATGTAGTCGACGTAGTTATTCCAGTTGAACGCATTGAGCAGGTCGATGCGCACGTAACCGTTGAAGTTGCCCCAGATCTTGAAGTTCTTGGTGGCCTGCAGATCGAGGTCGCGATAACCGAATACCTTGCCGCCGACCAGGAAACGCCCCGTTCCCGGCGGCTGGATCGAGAAGTTCAGGCAGCCGCCGCCGTTGACCGTGCCGTTATCCACGCCCGTCGGTGGCGCCCAGCCGCATTGGAGTCCGAGGTCAGGTATCGGCGTGGCCAGGGTCAACTTGCTGCCAAACACGAAGCCCCACGGGCCATCGAGCGAGCCGGTGGCAACGAAACGATGCTTGGCGAGCGCGGCATCGGTGAACGGGTATTTCCCTATCGTCTCGTAATCGAACGCGTATTGGTCAGTGGGATCCTGGTTGTCGTTGTTTTGCACCGCATTCGTGTACGTGTAGGCGAACGATGCACTCCAGTGCGAGTCGGCGGTGTACGGCTTCTCCACCGACAGCAGGAGCTGGTTGGTCTTGGTCTTCAAGCCGTTGTTGCCAATGATCAGGCTACCGTAGCCAGGGATGCCGAAGCTCCACGGCTGACTGCCGTTCTGCCAAAAGCTGCCGTTCGGATAGCGGTTACCCAACGTATAGACAATGCCGTCGTGGCTCTTAATGTTCACGAAGGCGATACTGGTATTCCAATCGCCGATCTTGTTGCGCATACCAATGCTCAACTGATCGGAATATGGCGCCTTCAAGTTGTTGTTGATCATGTCCACTTCCTTGCCCGCTGTGCTGTTGGCGACCAGCGCTTGCAAGGCAGGAATGCTCAGGTAGGCCGGATTCCAGGCCAGGCAAGTTGGGCCAGCGGCACAAGGCACCAGCGGTGTATTGAAGTTGATCGTCGGCTGCGACAGCACCGACTTGGTCTGCTCGATCTGCAGCGATTCGTACAGGTTGCGATCGTACGAACGGCCCCAGCCGCCGAAGATCACGTGCTCTTCGTCGCCGAACAGATCATTGGAGAAGCCGAGGCGCGGCTGAATCTCGTTCTTCTGCGCCTTTCGGTTGTTACCGGTACTGATGTAGTTGTTGATGTTCACGCCGCCCTTGGCGAGCGTCTGCGCATAGGTTTGGCCCGTCGGTGCGTTCGGATCCTGCGAGTTGATCGCTGCGATGACGGAAGCCGGCGTCACGTAATTGAGGTACGAGGGCGTTTCTTCGTAATCCCAACGGACGCCGATGTTGAACGTCCAGTGATCGTCCACCTGCCAGTCGTCCTGGATGTAGGTGCCGAACTGTCTGTCGCGACTGGTCGCCACCGGGCTCTGGCCCGGCACCGGTGCGCCGAACTGGATCTTGTACGGGATGGATTCCGTACCGTCCGGACCCACCGCATAGGTAGCCAGCGCGTTGGTGTCACCGGCGTCTTGCGCCGTTAGTTTTACCGACTTGAACTTCACGCCCATCTTGATGACGTGATCGCCGTGCCACTGCACGTCATTGAGGGTGAAGTCGTCCGAAATCGCCGGACCTTTCTGGCCTTTGTTCTGGAACGAAAGCGGCGAGGCGCCATTGACGATCAGCGGCTGGTTCTGGTTGTTGTAGGCCGTGTATTGCGCCCCCACACCCGTGATGATCGGCGTCGGCGTGTAGAACGCATCTTCGTACGTCGCCTGTAGGCGGTTGAACCAGCTATCCGTACTGTGATCCCAGCGGATGTCGAAGCGCTTGTCAGTGTTATGCGTGTTGAGCGCCGTGTTAGCCGTGTTCTGCTCACCAATGCCACTGATGGCATTTTCGTTGCGGTACTTGCCGCTCACCTCAATGCGGTCGCGGTCGGTCGGCTCCCAATCCACCTTGCCAAACCAGTTGTTTTCCTTGAACGGCAGGCTCGCCGGACCTAGCTCGTTCTTGACGTTCTGCGGCAGGTTCGGCCAGAAGCTCGAATCACCCGCCGGCACGACAGTGATAGGGCTGTTGAACTCCTTGCCTTCATACGCGATGTAGAAATGCGCCTTGTCCTTGAGGAGGGGACCGCCGAAATCGAAGCCGTAGTCCTTCTCGTGCGAGTCGACCTTCCTGTCCGTCGCTTCTTCGGAAGGCGTCTTTGCGCGCATCGGGCCGTTGGTGAAGGTGCCGAATACGTCGCCGTGGAATTGGTTGGTGCCCGACTTTGTCTCGGCCGTAATCGCGGCACTGGAGAGCTGGTCGTACTCCGCCTTGTAGTTGGAGGTGATGACCTTGTACTCGGCCACGGCCAACTGCGGGAACGGATTGCCCTGGCTGTTGTTCTGTCCCGTGGTGCCGCCGGGAAGCACGTAGTTCTTCTGGCCCACGCCGTCGATATAGACGTTGATGTTGGAGCTGGCCTGCGCACCGGAACGCAAGCTGGTGTTGCCGTTGGCGTCACGCGTGAACACCATGCCGGGCACGGTATCGGCAAATTCCAGGAAGTTGCGCGATGCGGCGGGTGTGGTTTCGATCTGACGCATAGACACCAGCGTGCCCACTTCGGACGTCTTCACTTCCTGCAGCGTGGTGGCCGAGACGGTCACGCCGCCGAGGTTCTGGGCGTTGGCCTCAGCCGACGTGGCGGCAGTGGCCTGCTGCGCGCTCAGGTTCAACGTGAATACCGATGCCACCGTCACGGTGACCGTGCGTGCCGTGCCCGGGCCGGCATCGACTTGATAGGTGCCGGGCGGCAGCCCCACCAGTGCGTAGCTGCCGGCTTTGTCGGTGTGCGTGCGGCGCGTTGCACCCGTCGCCGTGTTCTTGGCAACCACGTCGACATCGGCCGGGCCCTGGCCACGAATGGTCGCATCCGAGCTCTGCGCCCAGCCGATGACGGGCACGGAAGAAGCCATCGCAAGCCCGATGGCGACAGCTAGTAAACGTTTACTTTTCTGGCGTAGAAAAATCATCTGGTTCTCCCCTCCCACAAAGGCCGCCGCTCAGACGAGCGCCGGAGGATGTTTCGGTGCGACGTTGGTTTGCTGTGCGCCACACGACTCGCGAGCGACTACGTCGCAACGGAGGGTGCGGATATGTGGGCCATCAGCGTGGCCCTTGCCTTCCATGAGCTCGGTAAGCAGGAGCAATGCGCTCTTGCCCAGTTCCGCGATGCTGACGCTCACGGTACTGAGCGAAGGCGTGACGTACCGTGCGATGAGGATGTCGTCGAATCCCGCGAGCGCAATGTCCTGCGGTACGCGGATGCCGGCTTCCTTGAAGGCATACAGGCAGCCCACCGCCATCATGTCGTTGGCAGCGAACACGGCGCGCGGACGCGTCGCCTGCGCGAGCAGAGCGCGGCCAGCGCGATAACCCGATTCCTCGGTGAAGTCGCCAGCCACGATGTTGAGCGGCGCCTTGGGCGCGAACTGCCCCATCGCCGCGCGATAACCTTTTTCGCGTTCCTGCGCGTCGTAGTTGCCGGCGGGTCCGGTAACAAGCGCCACCGTCTCGTGGCCGGTATCGAGCAGGTGTTTCACCATCGCCTGCGCGCCGGCGATGTTGTCCAGGTTGATCGCGGGAAAGCGCGGGTTGTCGACCGGGCTGTCCAGCAACACCACGGGCAGGTCCGAAGGCACGTTCTGCTCCAGGAACGGGCCATCGACGAACTCGGAAAGAATGATCATGCCGTCCACCCGGCCACGCATGGTGCGCACGGCTACCGCCGCGTCTTCCACGCCATCGTGCGAGCTGGATACGAGCAAGTGCAGGCCACGCGCACGGGCAGCCAGATCGATACCGCGGATCAACTCAGAGAAGAACTCGCCGAACAGATCCGGCAGCACGGCGCCGATGGTGTGAGTGCGGCCGGTGATCAGGCTGCGCGCGGCGTTATCGGGCACGTAGTGCAGCTTGGCCGCCGCCTTGCGCACCGCATCCTGCGTTTCCGCGGTGACGCCACCGAGGCCGTTGAGCACGCGCGACACCGACGCGATCGAGACTTTCGCCTCGCGCGCCACATCCTTGATGGTGGCCTTCTTGGTGGACACATCGGCTCCTGGGACACGTCAGTAGAAGAGCGTTCCTCCGCGTGTGCGGCGGAACGTAAACGTTTTCATCAAAACTTGTAAAGTCACGATATCAGACGATTCTTGATGCAGCGCAATAGTTTATGGACTGAAACCTCAAGCCCAATCGCGTAGCTGCGCGGTCGCTACCGCGGCTGCGTAGCTCTCGCGGCGCAACATCGATCGTTTGGTTTTCCGAAGGATTGAAACCTGAAGCGATCAGCCCTGGCTGCTGCGCCGGTGCGAAAACAGCCAGGGCCAGAGTTCGGGCGTGGCGTACGCCGGGCCCCAGGAGGCATGGCCCACACCCGGGAACTCGGTGTAGCGGACCTCGTCGCCACTATGTGTCAGCGCTTGATTCATGGCGTGCGATTCGGCCGGAGGCACCTGATCATCGACCGATCCGTTGAAGATCCACACCGGCGTCGACTTCACCCGGCCTGCCACCCAGGCATAGGGATCGACATGCGCGGGAATGCCGTAGACCTTCAGCTCCGGCATGTCATCCAGGGCACGCACGCCACCGCAGATCACCGCGCCGGCCGCAAACATGCCGGGATGATCCGCCAGGATCTGCCACACGCCATAGCCGCCCATGGAGAGGCCGTTGAGGTAAAGCCGCAAGCGGTCCCCGTGGTAGGCATGAATGCTCTTGTCCAGCGCGGCCATGGCGGCCTGCTCGACCTCGCCGCTCCACACAGTGTCGGCCGGTGCCTGCGGCACCACCACTACGGCGGGAAAGTCGTCGCCGTGTTCTTTCAGCCACAGCGGCAGGCCCTGCTTCAACGGGACCTGGTTGTCGTTGCCGCGTTCGCCGCTGCCGTGCAGAAACAGCACCACCGGCCACGCGCGATCCGCACTCCAGTCGCGGGGAACAAACACCTGGAAAGCGTGGCGATGGCCATTCACCGTCACCGCATCGGCGACGAAATGCGCATCGGCCGCTTGCGCTGTCGAAACCATGCCCAGCAGCAAGACTGCCGCCCATCCAAGGTGTTTTGCCGCCATGCCACTCTCCCGGGTGTCAGTCCACGGGAGAGTAGCTGGCGGACGATAGATCAGGCCAGCGCGGCCAGTACCTGCTCAGTGGAACGCACACGACCCAGGCGCGGGAAGATGTTTTCCACGGCGAAACGCTGCTGATCGGCGTTGCTGGAGCTCATCGCGTCTTCCACCAGCACCTGGTTGAAGCCCAGCTCGAAGGCGTTGCGCGCGGTGGATTCCACACCGATATTGGTGGACACGCCACCCAGCACAATCTGAGTGATGCCGCGGCGGCGCAGCTGCAGTTCGAGCTCGGTGCCGTAGAACGCGCCCCACTGACGCTTGGTGATGTGGATATCGCCGTCGGTGACGTTGAGCTCGTCGGCGTACTCCATCCAGTTGGCGGGCAACGTCATGTTGCGCGGCGGCTCGTCGGTCAGCGGACGCGGCATGTCGGCGCCGTCGGCGGACCAGCCCACGCGAACCAGCACCACCGGTGCCTTGAGCTCGCGGAAACGGGCGGCGAGGCGGCCGGCACGCGCGTTCACATCAGCGCTGGAATGCGGTCCGCCGGCGAACGGCGCGATGCCTTTTTGCAGGTCGATAAGGACGAGCGCGGTGGTGCGGGGGTCAAGCTTTTCCATCGGGAACTCCATGGATATGCGGGGATTGGGTAGTCATCAGCGTAGAATCGGCTGCGTTCATGCCGCGTCGAACACCGGCCGGAAATAGTCGCTATGTGAGGATAGCCTCACATTGGAGTTTATGAGGATGTCCTCACAAAAGACAAGCCAGGGCGGTCGTGCGCCCAGCCGTCGGCGTGGCCACGAGCGCGTGGCGACCTTGCTGGCGGCCGCGTCCGCCTGCTTCGTCGAAAAAGGTTTCGATGCAGCCACCATGACCGAGATCGCCGCCCGCGCGGAGGCCTCGATCGGCTCGCTCTACCAGTTCTTTCCCACCAAAGAGGCGCTTGCCGAGGCCCTGCTGAGCGAACACGCCAACGGCCTCAACGAGCGAATGGAACGGCTGGTCGCGCAAACGCCAGACTGGACAACGGAAGAACTTGCGGCGCGACTCATCCGTACCTTCGTGGACTATCGCAAGCAGCACCCGGCCATGGTCACGCTGACCGAGGTCGCCGGCGCCCTGCCTTCCATGCTGGGTCGCACCATTCGCCAACGTATGCGCGATTACCTTAGCCAGATCCTTGCGATCCACGCGCCACGCATTCCCGCCGGTGAGCTACGCCCCGCGGCGATGGTGGTGCAGCAGATGATGAAGGCCGCCGTGGCGCTTGAAAGCGAACAACCCGCGACCCTGCGTAAAGCCGCGCAAAACCAGCTGCAGCAAGCCCTCGCGCTGTATCTCACCGAGCTCGCTTCGCGCTCCTGAGAACGCTGTACCTCGCGCGTGCGCTACGTACGCGCGAGGCGTCCAGCCGTCTGGACGTCCGAATGTGCAGCGCGGCACGCGATTTTAAAGTTTTCAAAAGAAACTGTTGACAGACCGTTAGACGGCCCATTAGGGTCGAATGCATGTCGCAGCGCAACAGCCACGATCGCATAGCCGAACCGATTGGTCCCCCGACCATCGACGGCGCGCTGCGCCTTCGCAACAACCTCCTTCTTGCCCTTGTACTCGTACTCCTTATTACCAACGGAGGTGCGGGCTGAGGGCGTGTGTACAGGTAACTAGAAAGACCACCTGAATACGACCAAAGAACCCCGCACCCGGAAACGGATGCGGGGTTTTTTGTTGCCCAACGGCGCGTGCCAGCGGAGCCAAGCAATGACCCCAGAAACAACCAGCAACGAGAGCAGCGACGTGGGCGACGTAGCCACCGAACGCGTGCGCATCTTCGACACCACCCTGCGCGACGGCGAGCAAGCGCCCGGCTTTTCGATGGACCGCCGGGCGAAACTCCGCATGGCGCATGCGCTGGAAGCGCTTGGCGTGGACGTTCTGGAGGCGGGCTTCCCCAGCGCTTCGCCCGACGACTTTGCCTCCGTCGCTGAGATCGCCCGCGTGCTGCGCGGCCCCACGATCTGTGCGCTGGCCCGCTGCGTGGACGGCGATATCGATGCTTGCGGCCGCGCGCTGCAGGGTGCGCGCCGTTCGCGCATCCACTTGTTCCTCTCCACCAGTCCGCTGCACCGCGAACACAAGCTCAACATGAGCAAGCAGCAGGTGATCGACACCGCTTGCGCCGCCATCGAGCGCGCAAAGCAGCTATGCCACGAGGTGGAGTTCTCCGCCGAGGACGCTATGCGCACCGAGCCGGAATACCTGGTCGAGGTGTTCAGCGCGGCCATCGCCGCGGGCGCCACCACGGTGAACGCACCCGACACCGTGGGCTACACCACCCCCGCTGAAATCGCCGAACGCTTCGCCTACCTGCGCAAACACGTGCGCGGGGCGGAGAACGTGGTGTTCTCCAGCCACTGCCACGACGACCTGGGCATGGCGGTGGCCAACAGCCTCGCCGCCGTGTCTGCTGGCGCACGCCAGGTGGAATGCACCATCAACGGCATCGGCGAGCGCGCAGGCAATGCCTCGCTGGAAGAGATCGTGATGGCGCTGCGCGTGCGCCCCGCCTACTACGGCGTGGAAACCGGCATCGACACACGCAAGCTGTATCCCACTTCACGCCTGCTGACACAGCTGACTGGCCAGGCCGTGCCGCGCAACAAGGCGGTCGTGGGCGACAACGCCTTTGCGCACGAGTCGGGCATCCATCAGCACGGCATGCTCAAGCATCGCGGCACCTACGAAATCATGCGCCCGCAGGACGTTGGCATGGGCGAGACCAAGCTGGTGCTGGGCAAGCATTCCGGTCGCCACGCCCTGCGCCAGCGCTTGCAGACGCTGGGCCACGAAGTAGACGAGACCGCGATGGAAAGCATCTTCGCGCGCTTCAAGTCGCTGGCCGACAAAAAACGCGAAGTGCATGACGAAGACCTGGAAGCCATCGCGCTGGGCATGGACCCGGAAGCGACCGGCCCGTGGCGCATCGTGCAGCTCAACACCAATTCGCATATGAGCGGCAGCGCGTCGGCCTCGGTGAAGCTGTCGCACGACAACGGCGAAGAAGTGGGCGAAGCCGCTATCGGCGACGGCCCCGTGGATGCCGTGCTGCGCGCGATCGAGCGCGCCACTGGCACCACGCTCGACGTCACTCAGTTCGTAGTGCGCGCCGTCAGTGAGGGCGGTGACGCGCAGGGCCAGGCCAACCTTACGGCCCGCCACGCCGAGCGTGACTGGCGTGGGCTAGGCGTATCCACCGACATCATCGAAGCGACCGCGCATGCCGCGCTCGCCATCGTCAACCGCATCGAACGACAGCAACCCGTCTCGCAACGGGCGGCCGTCGCCAGCCTGTGATTCAAGGAGCCAACCGATGACTACGCCATTTCTCTGGCACAACGGCCAGATCAAACCCTGGACCGAGGCGACGGTCCACGTCAGCACCCACGCCCTGCATTACGGCTCCTCGGTATTCGAAGGCGAACGTGTGTATGCCACGCCACAGGGCCCCGCCTATTTCCGTCTCGCCGATCACACGCGTCGCCTGTTCGAATCCGCGCGCGTCTACGAAATCGAGATCGGCTACAGCGAAGACGAGATCAACGCCGCCTGTCACGAAGTGATTCGCGCGAACCGCATGAAATCTGCTTACGTGCGTCCCATCGTGTTCCGCGGCGCTGGTGGCCTCGGCGTGTTACCCAAGGCCGATTCGCCGGTGGACGTGGCGATCATGGCGCTGGAATGGGGTGCGTATCTGGGCGACGCTATCGAGCACGGTGCCGACGTGTGCGTATCCTCCTGGCACCGCCCCGCGCCGAACACCTTGCCGAGCTGGGCCAAGGCCGGCGGCAACTACCTCAGCAGCCAGTTGATCGCGCTCGAAGCGCGTCGCGGCGGCTACGCCGAAGGCATCGCACTGGGCCACAACGGCCTGCTGAGCGAAGGCGCGGGCGAGAACCTGTTCCTGGTGAAGAATGGCAAGCTACTCACCCCGCCGACCAGCGCGGGCATCCTGGCCGGCATCACGCGCGAATCGGTGATCACGCTGGCCGGCGAGATGGGCATCGCAGTGGAAGAACGCGACCTGCCCCGCGAAGCGCTGTACACCGCCGACGAGATCTTCATGACCGGCACCGCCGCTGAGATCACGCCGGTGCGTTCGGTGGATCGCAAGCAGGTGGGCGCAGGTCGTCCCGGCGATATCACGCGCGCACTGCAGAAAGCGTTCTTCGGCTTGTTCGACGGCACCACCGAGGACAAGTGGGGATGGTTAACGGCGGTATCCAATGTGGTCATCCCTGACCACGAAGATCAAAAAGCGGCCACCCATGGCCGTACTGCTCACCAACAGCCTGCTTCGTTGGGAGCAACGGCATGACCGCGAAGACCTTGTTCGAAAAGATCTGGGACGCGCACGTCGTCGCCGCTGAATCCACCGACACGCCGGCCATCCTCTACGTCGACCTGCATCTGGTGCACGAAGTGACCTCGCCGCAGGCTTTCAGCGAACTGCGCGAGCGCGGCCTGAAGTTGCGTCGCCCGGATCGCATGCTGGCCACGCTGGATCACTCCACGCCGACCCTGCCCACGGGCACGGACGGCGTGCGCCCCTACGCCAATCCGGAGGCGAAGGCGCAGGTAGAGCAACTGGAGAAAAACTGCCGCGAATTCGGCGTCGAACTGCACGGCTGGGACAGCAGCGATCGCGGCATCGTGCATGTGTTCGGTCCGGAACTGGGTGCCACGCAGCCGGGCATGACCATCGTGTGCGGCGACAGCCACACCTCCACCCATGGCGCGTTCGGCGCGCTGGCGTTCGGCATCGGCACCACCGAAGTCGGCCATGTGATGGCCACGCAGTGCCTGCTTCAGCGCAAGGCGAAGACGTTGGCCATTCATGTCGATGGTCACCTGCCCGCCGGCATCGGCGCCAAGGATCTGATCCTGCACATCATCGGCGAGATCGGCGTGGACGGCGGCACCGGCCATGTCATCGAGTACCGCGGCGCAGCCATCGAACAACTGTCGATGGAAGAGCGCATGACCGTGTGCAACATGTCCATCGAGGCCGGCGCGCGCGCCGGTTTGATCGCGCCGGACGAAACGACGTTCGCCTGGTTGAAGGGTCGCCCGCGCGCTCCGCAGGGTGCCGCATGGAACGAAGCCGTAGCGCGCTGGAAGGCACTGCGCACCGACACGGGCGCAGAGTACGACCGCGAAGTGCGCATCGACGCCAGCAAGATCCGCCCCACGGTGACCTACGGCACGCATCCGGGCATGGCCATCGCCATGGACAAGCCTGTACCGGCCGCGCGCAATGCACAGGAGAAGCGCGCCCTCGACTACATGAAGAGCGAAGCCGGCAAGCCGATGCAGGGCACGCCGGTGGACGTGGTGTTTGTCGGTAGCTGCACCAACTCGCGCCTGTCCGATCTACGTGAGGCCGCACGCGTGCTGCGTGGTCGTCGCGTGGCCGATGGCGTGCGCATGCTGGTGGTGCCGGGTTCCGAAGCGGTGCGCCGCGATGCCGAGAACGAAGGCCTGCATCACGTGTTCACGGCCGCAGGCGCCGAGTGGCGCGAACCGGGTTGTTCGATGTGCATCGCGATGAATGGCGATTTCGCGCAGCCGGGCCAGCTGGTGGTGAGCACGTCGAATCGTAATTTTGAGGGGCGACAGGGCAAGGGCGCACGCACGGTGTTGGCGAGTCCAGCGACGGCAGCGGCATCGGCCGTCGCGGGGCGCATTGCCGATCCACGTGAGTACATGACGGAGGTGGCGGCATGAGCATGCGCGCTTGTCTTCCTCTCCCCTCCGGGGAGAGGACCGAGGTGAGGGGCCAATCTTGCGAAAGCCCCGCATCGATTGCCTTTGCCGCGAGCACCCGCCCCTCACCCCAACCCTCTCCCACAAGGGGAGAGGGAGCAAACACCACCGCATCATGTTGTCCTTCGGAGGTTTGTTAATGCGCCCCATCACCCGCCTCCACTCCCGCACGGCCGTACTGCCGGACGAGAACATCGACACCGATCGCATCATCCCGGCGCGCTTTCTCACCACCACCGAGCGCGCAGGCCTGGGCAAGCTGTGCTTCAACGACTGGCGCTATCAGGCCGATGGCAGCGACAACCCCGCTTTTCCGCTCAACCAGCCGAAAGCTCAGGGTTGCTCCATCCTCGTCGCGGGCCGCAACTTCGGCTGTGGCTCCTCGCGCGAGCACGCGCCGTGGGCGCTGCTGGACTACGGCATCCACGCTGTGTTGTGCAGTGAGATCGCGGACATCTTCCGCAACAACGCGCTCAAGAACGGCCTGCTCGCCATTGTGCTGGACGAAGCCGAGCACCGCTGGCTGCTCGCCAATCCCGGTATCGAGCTGACCATCGACATACGCGAGCAGGTCATCGCCCTGCCGGATGGCGGCCACATCCGCTTCCAGCTCGAACCCTTTGCACGTCACTGCCTGCTCAACGGCGTGGACCAGCTGGGTTACCTCCAGCACCACCAAGACGCCATCACTGCCTACGAACAACGCGTGGAGAAAGCTGCATGAGAGCGCACATCGTCACCCTGCCCGGCGACGGCGTCGGCCCCGAAGTCACTGCAGCGGCCGTGGCCGTGCTCGACGCGGTTGCCGCGCACTACGACCATCATTTTCATTTCGAGGAACATCAGATCGGCGGTTGCGCCATCGACGCCACCGGCGAGCCGCTGCCCGCCGCGTCGCTGGAAGCATGCAAGGCCGCCGATGCCGTGCTGCTCGGCGCCGTCGGCGGCCCCAAGTGGTCCGACCCGAATGCACCGGTGCGCCCAGAACAGGGTTTGCTCGCGCTGCGCGCTGCGCTGGGCGTGTACGCCAACCTGCGCCCGCTGCAGGTGCATCCCGCGCTGGCTGAGTTGTCGCCGCTGAAGAACGAGAAGTTGAAGGACGTCGACGTGCTGTTCGTGCGCGAACTGACCGGTGGCGCGTACTTCGGCGCCAAGACGCGCACCATCGACACCGCCATCGACGAGTGCAAGTACACCGTGGCTGAAGTCGAGCGCGTGACGCGCCGTGCCTTCGAACTGGCACGCGAACGCCGCAAGCACGTCACCTCGGTGGACAAAGCCAACGTGCTGGAAACCTCGCGCCTGTGGCGCACTACGGTGCAGCGTATTGCCGCGGAGTATCCGGATGTGAAGCTGGAGCACCAACTGGTCGACTCGATGGCGATGCTGCTTCTCACGCAGCCGGGCAAGTACGACGTGGTGGTCACCGAAAACCTGTTCGGCGACATCCTCACCGATGAAGCTGCTGCACTCGCCGGTTCGCTGGGCTTGCTGCCGTCTGCCTCGCTGGGCGAAGGCAAGGCTGGTCTGTACGAACCCATCCACGGTTCCGCGCCGGATATCGCCGGCCAGGGCGTGGCCAACCCCACCGGCGCGATCCTTTCCGCCGCCATGTTGTTGCGTCATTCGCTGGGCCTGGAAGAAGAAGCGAGCACGGTGGAAGCCGCCGTCGCCGACGTACTGGAACACGGCCCACACACGCGTGATATCGGCGGCAGCGCCGGTACGCAGGACGTATTGAACGCGGTGCTGGCCGCCCTTGACGAACACGCCTGCAACGCAGCGGCTTTTCTGCGCTGGGGCCGGGCCTGCGGATGAGTATCAAAATGCGTAGTGATCTGATTAAGACCGGCCCCGACCGCGCACCCGCCCGCGCCATGCTGCGCGCCACCGGCCTGGACGATGAAGCCATCGCCAAACCGCTGGTGGCCGTGGTGCATACGTGGTCCAACGTGAGCCCGTGCAACCTCAACTTGCGCGAGCTGGCCGTACACGTCGCCGATGGCATCCGCGCCGCCGGTGGCACACCCGTCGAGTTCAACACCATCGCGGTGACCGACGGCATCGCCATGGGCACACCGGGTATGCGCGCCTCACTGATCAGCCGCGAGGTCATCACCGACTCCATCGAGCTGGCCGTCGATGGCCATTGCCTGGACGCGATGGTGGTGCTGTGCGGCTGCGACAAGACCATCCCCGCTGCTGCGATGGCGATGGCTCGCCTCGACATCCCCAGCGTTGCGCTGTACGGCGGCACCATTGCGCACGGCACGCACGACCAACACCCGATCACCATCCAGCAGGTGTTTGAGGCCGTCGGCGCGCACGGCGCAGGCAAGATCGACGATGCGGAACTGACCGCGGTGGAGCGCGACGCCTGCCCGGGCGCTGGTGCCTGCGGCGGCCAGTTCACCGCCAACACCATGGCGATGGTGCTCACCACGCTGGGCCTGTCACCGATGGGCTTCAACGACATTCCCGCCACGCATCCAGCAAAGACTGCGGCCGCGCACCGCTGCGGCGAACTGGTGATGGAATGCCTGCGGGAGAACCGCACGCCGCGCGCGTTCCTCACCGAAACCGCTTTCCGCAATGCGGCGCGCATGGTCGCCGCCACCGCCGGCTCCACCAACGCCGTGCTGCACCTGCTCGCCATCGCGCGCGAAGCAGACACGCGCTGGACGCTGGAGGATTTCGAACCCGCGTCCAAGCACACGCCGGTGATCGCCGACCTGTTGCCGGGCGGCCGCTACACCGCCGTCGAAATGTTCGGCGCCGGCGGCGCAGCTCGCGTGGCGCAGGAACTGATCGCCGCTGGCATGCTGGACGACGCACCCACCGTCACCGGCCGCAGCCTGTTCGAAGAAACCGCCGCCGCTCCACGCGCCGAGACGCAGGACGTGGTGCATCCGGTGACGCAGCCACTGAAGCCACGCGGCGGCTACTCCATCCTCTACGGCAACCTCGCACCGGAAGGCTGCATCCTCAAGCTCGCCGGCAAGGGCGCCAATCACTTCGAAGGCCGCGCTCGTGTGTTCGAAAGCGAGGAACAGGCGTTCGCCGCTGTGCAAGGCGGCACCATCGAGAAGGGCGACGTCATCGTCATCCGCAACGAAGGTCCTGCCGGTGGCCCGGGCATGCGCGAGATGCTCGGCGTCACCGCCGCACTGATTGGCCGTGGCATGGGCGACGACGTCGCATTGATCACCGATGGCCGTTTCTCCGGCGCCACGCATGGCTACATGGTTGGCCATATCGCACCGGAAGCCGCACGTGGCGGCCCCATCGCGTTGTTGCACGAAGGTGATCGCATCCGTATCGACGCCGACACGCGAGCGATCAGCACCACCGCCGACCTCGCCTCGCGGCGCGCTGGCTGGCAGCCGCCAGCACCCAAGGTCACGCGCGGCGCGCTGGCCAAGTACGTCTCCCTGGTCGGCTCCGCCTCCGACGGCGCCACCACGCAACCCATTGCACCACGCAGTCCATCCGCATCCGCTTCCACACACGTCTACGAAGACACGACCGCAGGAGTCACCGCATGAGCAGCAGCACCACCAACGATTCGCTGGCCAAAGCCCGCATCGCCGTCCTTGGCTTCGGCAGCCAGGGCCGCGCCCACGCCCTCAACCTGCGCGACTCCGGTCTCGATGTGGTGGTTGGCCTGCGCAAGAACGGCCCCTCGTGGGAGAAGGCCCGCGCCGAAGGCTTCACCGTGGCCGAGCCGGGTGATGCGGTGAAGGACGCCGATCTCGTCGCCGTGCTCACGCCCGACATGGTGCAGCCCACGCTGTACAAGGAAAGCATCGAGCCGAACATCAAGCCCGGCGCGGCGCTGTTGTTTGCGCATGGCTTCAATGTGCACTTCAAGCAGATCGATCCGCGTAAGGACATCGACGTGGTCCTGGTCGCCCCGAAGGGCCCGGGCGCGCTGGTGCGTCGCGAGTATGAAATCGGTCGCGGCGTGCCCAGCATCTGGGCCGTGCATCAGGACGTCAGCGGCCACGCGGAAGCCAAGGCCAAGGCCTATGCCGACGGCATCGGCGGCGGTCGTGCACTGCTGATCAAGACCGACTTCAAGGAAGAGACTGAAACCGATCTGTTCGGCGAACAGGCCGTGCTGTGCGGTGGCGCCAGCTCGCTGGTGCAGGCCGGTTTCGAGACGCTGGTGGAAGCGGGTTATCAGCCGGAGATCGCCTATTACGAAGTGCTGCACGAACTGAAGCTGATCGTGGACTTGTTCTACGAAGGCGGCATCGCACGCATGCTGGAGTTTGTGTCCGAGACCGCGCAGTACGGCGATTACGTCAGCGGTCCGCGCGTGATCGACGCCGGCACCAAGGCGCGCATGAAGGAAGTGCTCAAGGACATCCAGGATGGCACCTTCGCCAACAACTGGATCGCCGAGTACAAGGCCGGCCTGCCGAACTACAAGAAGTTCAAGCAGGCAGACCTGGAGCACCCGGTGGAACAGGTGGGCGCGAAGCTGCGCGCACGCATGCCGTGGCTGCAGGCGAATGCACCGAAGGCAGCGGAGCCGTTGAAGAAAGTCGGTTGATGCTTTGCTCGTCATCCCAGCCTTCGCAGGGATGACAAGCAGAACCCAAGTTTCAAGGTTTTTGCTCGACTCGAGGGGCGCCAATCCCGCACGCATTGCCCCTCCCTGGCCCTCCCCTGGTTTTCAGGGGAGGGAATTTTCAAACCCTATTCCGCTCGCCGATGCGTCGGCGATGCACTGGGAAAACCGATCACCGTGAACATGCCATTGCACCGAGCCGTCGAAGATCGTGACGTGCCTGCACCATTGACCACCCACCCGCTGGCCGGCCAGAGCATGAGCGGCGCGGAAGTGGTGGTACAGGTACTGGCCGACGAAGGCGTCAACGTGCTGTTCGGTTATTCGGGCGGCGCGATCCTGCCGGTGTACGACGCCGTGTTCCGCTACAACGCCACGCATCTCTCGCCCATGGGTGGCGAGCCGATGCCGCTGATCGTGCCCGCCAACGAGCAGGGCGCAGGCTTCATGGCTGCCGGTTATGCGCGCGCTTCGGGCAAGGTGGGTGTCGCCATCGTCACCTCGGGCCCGGGCGCCACTAATATGGTGACGCCGGTACGTGATGCGATGTCCGATTCGATACCGATGGTGGTGATCTGCGGCCAGGTGCCCACGGGCGCGCTGGGTAGCGACGCCTTCCAGGAAGCACCGGTCAGCAACATCATGAGTCCGTGCGCCAAGCACGTGTTCCTGCTCACCGATCCGTCGCGACTGGAAGTCACGTTGCGTACCGCCTTCGAGATTGCGCGCAGTGGACGCCCCGGCCCGGTGGTGGTGGATATTCCCAAGGACGTACAGAACACCGCGCTCGCCTTTGCCGGCGAAGGCACGCTGCCGATTCCGGGCTATCGCGCACGCCAGCACGCCATTCAAAGCGCACGCGTGGACGACGCACACTGTGTGGCCTTCTTCGATGCACTGGCGAAGGCGAAGCGCCCGTTGATCTACGCCGGCGGCGGCATCATTGCCGGCGAGGCATCCGCCACGCTGCGTGCTTTCGTCAAACAGTTTGGCCTGCCGGTAACGACCACGCTGATGGGCATCGGCGCGGTGGACACCACTGATCCGCTCGCACTGCATATGCTTGGCATGCACGGCACGGCCCATGCCAACTATGCCGTGGAGGATTGCGACTTCCTGCTGGCCCTGGGTGCGCGTTTCGATGATCGCGTCGCCAGCGTGCCCGATCGCTTCGCGCCCAACGCGCGCTTTATCGCCCAGATCGATATCGACCCGGCCGAGATCGGCAAGGTGAAGTCGGTGCACTGGCATCACCACGGCGACCTCGACGCCACCCTGTCACGCCTACACCAGTACGGCGTGCGCCACGCGCTGAACTTTGGCAGCGACGGTCGCTATGCGGACTGGCATGCGCATGTCGCCGCGCTCAAGCAGACGCATGCGCTCAACTACGATCGCGACAGCGCATTGATCCAACCACAGGCGGTGATCCAGGCGATTAACCACCACACGCAAGGCCGTGCCGTGATCAGCACGGGCGTGGGCCAACACCAGATGTGGGCCGCTCAGTACTTCGACTTCCGCGAGCCGCGCCATTGGCTCACCTCCGGCTCCATGGGCACCATGGGCTTCGGCCTGCCAGCCGCCATCGGCGCGCAGTTCGCGCGACGCGATGCGATAGTGATCGATATCGACGGGGACGCCAGCATCCGCATGAATCTCGGCGAGCTGGAAACCGTCACCACCTACAACCTGCCGGTGAAGGTGGTGGTGCTCAACAACATTGGCGACGGCATGGTGCGCCAGTGGCAGAAGCTGTTTTTCCGCGGCCGTTTCGCCTCGTCCGACAAGAGCCTGCACAAGAAGGACTTCATCAAAGCCGCGCAGGCCGATGGTTTCGAGTGGGCGAAGCGGCTGGAGAACAAGGACGAGCTGGCAGACACCATTGCCGACTTTCTCGCCTTTGATGGTCCTGCCTTCCTTGAGGTGATGATCGATCCCGATGCTGGCGTGTATCCCATGGTGGGACCGGGCGCGACATACGCTCAGATGATTACGGGCGATTTCATTCCGTCACGCGTACCACCGGCAGCATCCGGTGATGCCACATCGGACATGTTCTGAGGATCGCCGCTAGGGAACCCGTATGAAACACACACTTTCCATCCTGCTGCAAAACGAATCCGGCGCTTTGATGCGCGTGGCCGGCATGTTCGCCGCGCGCCACTGCAATATCGACTCGCTCACCGTCGCCACCACTGATGACCCGGAGGTGTCGCAACTCACATTAGTCATGCATGGTGCGGACGATACGGTGGAGCAGATCATCAAGCAGACTCGCAAGCTGGTCGATGTGATCGACGTTAGCCATCCCGCTACCACGCCATGAATGCACTGGTCGCCGCTGCCGATGCGACGGACAGCCTGAGCGAGCACGAACTGCTACGGCAGACCGTAGGCGCGCGGGTCTACGACGTGGCGCGGGAAACTTCGCTGGACGCTGCACCGCTGCTGTCCACGCGCCTGGGTCAACACGTACTGCTCAAGCGCGAAGATCAGCAACCGGTGTTCTCGTTCAAGTTGCGCGGCGCGTATAACCGCATGGCGCAGCTTGGCCCAGAGCAGCGGGCGCGCGGCGTCATCGCCGCCTCCGCCGGCAATCATGCGCAAGGCGTGGCGTTGGCGGCAGCGCGACTGGGCATACACGCCGTTATCGTGATGCCCGTGACCGCACCGCAAGTGAAGGTTGACGCCGTGCGACGCTTTGGCGGTCCGCGAGTAGAGGTGGTACTGGCCGGCGATTCCTATAGCGACGCGCAGGCGGCGGCCTCGCGCCTGCAGGCCGAACGCGGCTACACCTTTGTACATCCCTTCGACGATGCTGCCGTGATCGCCGGGCAGGCCACGGTGGGCATGGAGATCCTGCGCCAACATCCCGGTGCGCTGCACGCGATCTTCGTACCGGTGGGTGGCGGTGGCCTGCTCGCCGGCGTGGCCGGCTACGTCAAGGCGCTGCGTCCGGAGATCAAGGTCATCGGCGTGCAGACCTGCGATTCCGATGCCATGGTGCAATCGCTGCAGGCGGGCGTGCCGGTGACGCTTCCGGAAGTCGGGCTGTTTGCCGACGGCACGGCGGTGAAGCGCGTGGGCGACCTGACCTTCGAGCTGTGCCAGCGCTATGTGGACGACATGGTGCGCGTGGATACCGACGCCATCTGTGCCGCCATCCGTGACGTATTCCATGACACGCGCAGCGTACCCGAACCGGCCGGCGCACTCGCCCTGGCGGGGCTCAAGCAGTACGTGGCGACACACGGCGCGTCGGAGCACCCGATGGTCGCCATTGTGTCCGGCGCAAACCTCAACTTCGACCGGCTGCGCTTTGTCGCTGAGCGCGCGGAAGTGGGCGAGCAGCGTGAGGCGGTGTTCGCCGTTACCATTCCCGAGGAACGCGGCAGCTTTCGGCGTTTCTGTGCCGCGCTGGATCAGCGCAGCATCACCGAATTCAATTACCGGATCGGCAATGCCAGCGAGGCGCATATCTTCGTCGGCGTGCAGACCACGCACCGCGATGAGCGCGAGACGCTTATCGACGCGTTCCGCTCGCACGGCTTCGGTGTGCTCGATCTCACCGACGACGAACTCGCCAAGTTGCATCTACGCCACATGATCGGTGGCAGCTCACCGCTGGCACGCGACGAACTGCTGTATCGCTTCGAGTTTCCCGAACGGCCGGGTGCACTCACGCGTTTCCTCAGCCACATGCACCCGGATTGGAATATCAGCCTGTTCCATTACCGCAACCAGGGTGCCGATTACGGACGCATCCTCGTCGGCATCCAGGTGCCGCAGGACGAGCGCACACTGTTCCAGGCCTTCCTCGATACGCTGGGTTATCCGTTCCGCGACGAGAGCGAGAATCCGGCGTACCGGTTATTGCTGCGCTGAGCAGCGCTGGTATCAGCGAAACGCATAATGAAACATCAGCCGTTGTTGGTCGGCTCGCTTGATCCGCTCGCTTTCCGGGCCCGCCGCACGCCCCATGCCGTCAGCACCGGCACGATCAGGATGGCCAGACGACCCAGCAACCCCAGGATGTGCAGGTCGCGTTTTTCTTCCGCGCGTGCCATGCCTTGGATGATGAGATCTTCGGAGGCCTTCGTCTCCTCCGGTTTGGGTCCGGTGATGAAGCCTTCAAGGCCTAGCGCAGCGGTGGCGTCAGCCGTCTGATGATCCTCATAACGCGCGCCCTGATCGAAATGGATGCCTTGGGCGAGCGTGTTCAGTGGATTGCCGATGACCGCCTGTTTCTGATCCTGATCGAACCCGGACAACGTGATCTGCAGCGCAACCGCATAGAGGCGACCCAGCGTGACGTTGTTCAATTCCGCATGGCTGTCGTAGTGGTAGCCGCCGTTGGGGGAGCCCATGTCGGTGTAGCGGTAGCCCCAGTCCAGGCGGTGGTGTGCTGCATCCCACGCGGGCTTGGCAAGCCACTTCATGGACGTCATGTGCGCGCTACCAACGGGCGCGTGTATATCAAAGCGCGCACCGTAGTAGTTGATGGTCTGTTCCAGCCGCTGCGTATCGAGCTGGACGCCTTCCGTGGGCACGTAACCTTGCTGTGCCACGACCATGCGCGCGATCCAGCTACCGTCTTCCGGTGCAACCAGCGCTACGGAAAGGCTGGCATCCGGTGAAGGGTCGTTCGGCAGCTTACGCACCGCCTCCGGCGACAGGTAACGGTAGCCCTTGGGCAAATCGAATGTCGCAGGCCCATCGAGTTTGATGGTCGCCGGACCGTGCTGCCACTCAACGCCGAGCGGAATGAGGATGTCGCCGGACGACGGACCGAACTCGTAACCGTTGCGCTTATCTTCTTCCTTCGCCAACTGCAGTTTTCGCTGCGCAGCTTCCAGCAACACGGCCTTCGCGCCATCGCTGAGAGCGGCCTGGCTCGATCCATCGGATGATGCCTTGGCAGCGCAGGTATCGGCCACGTTGGCGGGCCAAATGGTTTCGCCTTTGGCGTTGTGCACAGCCTGAATGCCGCAGGTCTGTGGCTCGAGGCTGACAATGGACGCACCCTTGGCGTTCATCCATACCGTTCGTTGCGGGCTGTCGTGCAGTGACGTGATTTCGGTGAACTGCATGACGTCACCATCCCTGGGCGTCTGCTCGGACCACGACCACGGCGCCAAAGCGGAGTAGAACTCGAATGCGCTCATCGGCTTGCCGGCGTGGTCGATCAAGCCCCATCGGCCCAGGTCATCGGTGACTGCTGCGATGCCGCCATGGAAATCGCCGATGCTGTTTCCGGTCCGGCGCAACAGCTCCTTGCCATTGCGGTCGATCAGTACGTGTACCTGATTGCCATTGTCGCCAATGGATAGCAGAACCCACGCGCGACCTTCCGAAAAGGGCAGGCCACCGCTCCACTCCTTGCGCGGTGTCACGGCAACGTGGCCGCTCTGGATGTCGAGCACGCCAGTTCGCCCCTCGGCATCCGCAAAGAAAGACAGACCTTCCGTAGGATCCTGGATTACCGCGCTATCGCCGGACACGGCGAACAATTCGTGGCCTTGCGTATCCAGCAGTCGATAGTGATCGATCGTGTCGTGGTTCTTCGATGTCGCCTCCAGCACGCGCCCCGGGCCAACAACGGTCAAGCCCATGCGCTCCGCGAATGGCATCACGAGCTTGCCGTGCGCATCGATAACGCCCAGCTGCGTGGCGCCGCCATTCACCGGCGATTCGCCCCGCTGCACCACCGCCAGCCCAAAGGCATAGGCGTCCACGTGCTCGTATTCCCCGAGCGGCACCACAAGATGGTTCTGCCGATCGATCACACCTATCTTCAAGTCGCCGTCGACGGTGTTGCCGACCACCGCCAGCCCACCGGAGAAACCACCGGCCGTTTCATAGCTCGGCGGTATGACGAACTGGCCCTTGGTGTCGATGTAACCGTATTGCTGGCCCTTCGCATCCTGCGCTGCGGCAAGTCCCTCATTGAAACGCCCGATGTCTTGCAGCGAGGTCTCGCTGATGGTCTTGCCGGCGGCGTCCAGCAGGTCGATCCGATGGGATTCCCGCTCGGCCACCCAGATATCGCCATTGGCGTACAGCTCGCTATAGGCCGGCTGCACCGCCCAATTGCCTTGCCGATCCACCAGGCCGCAGGCGCGGTACAGCGTTTCGGCGCAGACGGGTATCAACCGGGGCGACGGCGCATTTTTCGGTTCGGACGGCGAGGTATCGGCGTAGGCGATGCCGGTGCAGACAAGGAGTAAAGCAAGCGCCGGGCGGCGGAGGGTGATCGATGACTTCATAGCGGCAATCCATGCGTGAGGGGCATCATGGAACGATCACGCGAAGGATCCTGCGTGCATGACGCCCTTGTCTTCCAAGGTCGATGATGACTACGCCTGCCCCTATCAGACGCCCGCGTAGTGTAGAACGTTCACCGCTTCGGCGCGCTGTCTCGATGCACGCGCGACTGAATAGAGCGCCGACGCCTTCACCCACGCGACGGCACGCTCAGGGCGCAACGTCGTCCACCACTTCCAGCTCGAACACGTGGTTGTCGTAGTCGCTGAAGTACAGCGCCGTGTCGTCGCGCGCCATCTGGTAATCCAGCGCCAGCGCGTCCATGCGGCGCGCGCAGTCGAGCTGCTCCTGCTTGGTGACGGCAAAGGCGATGTGGTCGCCGTTGCGGGAGGCCGGCCCTTGCCCGCGGATCAGCGCAAACTCCAGCCCGGCCAGCGCAAGAATCACCTCCGGGTGTGAATCCTCCGGATCTTCCCCGCGCAGGACGCGCGCATCCGGAAACACATCGGTCAGCAGGTGGGCGGTGCGGGTGGGATGGTTGACGATCAGGGCGATGTGGCTAAGGGCTTTGGGCATGGGTATCGTCCGCGCAGAAGCCCGGAGTGTAGGCCGCTTTGTGACGAGGTTGCGACAGCCTGCGCCATGCAAATCGGCCATACGTCACGCCACGTGCAAGGGTGGAGCACGGTAAACTTGGAAGATGGCTCCTACCTCACGCAAGCGCCAGCGGCGCAATCTGCCGTCCACCAACACGCCGCGCCCGCGCCCGCGGCCCGGCGCTGCGCCATCGCGTACCGCGCAGCCGGCGGACAGCTCCACCCGCGCCACGCGCGTGCTCGACTGGTTACTGCAGAAGCTGCCCGAGGCGTACCGCACCAAGGCGCGTGATTACCTGGTGCTGACCCGTATGGATCGCCCCATCGGCGCCCTGCTGCTGCTGTGGCCCACCTGGTGGGCGCTGTGGCTGGCCGCGTCGGATTTCCCGCCGGTGAAACTGCTGGTGATCTTTACGCTGGGCGTGTTTTTCATGCGCGCGGCCGGTTGCGCCATCAACGATTTCGCCGACCGCAAGCTGGACCCACAGGTGGAACGCACCGCCGGCCGCCCCATCGCGGCGGGTCGGGTGACGCCGCGCGAAGCCTTGATCGTATTTGCCAGCCTGCTGGTGTGCTCGTTCATCCTGGTGCTGTTCACCAACCGGCTCACCATCGAACTGTCGTTTGCGGGCGCGGCGCTGGCCGCGATCTACCCGTTCACCAAGCGCTACACGCACCTGCCGCAGGTGGTACTGGGCGCGGCCTTCGGCTGGGCCATCCCGATGGCCTTTGCCGCCGTGATGAACACCGTGCCGCCCGTGGGCTGGCTGTTGTTTATTGCCAACATCATCTGGTCGGTGGTCTACGACACCGAATACGCCCTGGTGGATCGCGACGACGACATCCAGGCCGGCGCCAAGTCCACCGCCATTTTGTTCGGCGATGCGGATCTGCCCATCCTGGGCATCCTGATTGCCACTTTTCTGTTGGCCATGCTGTTTGTGGGCCAGCGCGCCATGCTGGGCTGGCCATACTGGCTGGGCCTGCTGGCGGCCGCCGGCCTGTTTGGCTGGCAACTCTGGCGCATCCGCAGCCATGACCGCGCCGCCTGCCTGTGGGCCTTCCGCAACAACAACTGGCTGGGCATGGCGGTGTGGATAGGCATCGTGCTGGCGCTGGCATTCCGCTGAGCACCCCGCTGCGTGCGTGACCGCGGTGTGAAGCCTGCGATTACGCACTCGCCTACACGCACTCGAAACACCTTCTGAAAATGTCGTCGATTACCCTGTCGATTCTTGCCAGGGTCGTTCGTCGTCAGGATGAGGACCGCCCAAGGCAGGTCCATTCATGCCATACGAAGGAGTTACCACGATGCGATTTGTAGCCATGGTCCGCGCCAGCCGGGCCTCCGAAGCCGGCGACATGCCCAGCGAAAAACTGCTCACCGAGATGACCCGGTTCAACGAGGAACTGGTCAAGGCCGGTGTGCTGCTGGCCGGCGAAGGGCTGCACCCCAGCAAGAACGGCGCGCGCGTGCGCTACGAAGGTGACAAGCGCACCGTCATCGACGGCCCATTCGCCGAAACCAAGGAACTGATCGCCGGCTTCTGGCTGCTGCAGGTCGCTTCGCTGGAAGAAGCCATCGAATGGATGAAGCGCTGCCCTAATCCGTTTGAGGAAGGTGCTTCGGAGATCGAAATCCGCCGCGTGTTCGAGGCCGAAGATTTCGGCGAGGAGCTCACCCCCGAACTGCGCGAGCAGGAAGCGCAGCTACGCGCCAAGATGGCCGACAGTCACTAGGGTCTGTTAGCGCCATTGGCGTGGCCCGCGCTGGGAGCTTTTTGTCCGCCAGACAAGGAAGAACGAAGGAATGTACGTCCGTACACGACTGAGTGATGACGCGGTATGGCGGACAAAAAGACCCAGCCCGGAGGGTTGCTTGTCCGTAGCCACCCGGCAGCAGCGCACGGCTTGACCTGGCAGCCAGCCAGGCCGGCGCCGCGCACTACCACCGGGTGGCTACGGACAAGCAACGCGGGCTACGCCAATGGCGTTAACAGACCCAATCATCGCTCCAAGGGAGACATCGTCATGCTGATCCAGCCTTACTTGTTCTTCGATGGCCGCTGCGAGGAAGCGCTTGCCTTCTATGGCCAGGCCATCGGTGCGCAAGTGCAGAATCTCGTCCGCTTCAAGGACAACCCCGAGCAACCGGACGACCAGCCCGCGGGGCCGCGTCCGCCGGACGGGGAAAAGATCATGCATGCATCGATGAAGATCGGGGAATCACTGGTCAATGCATCCGACGGTGATTGCCTCGGCAAGCCCACGTTCCAGGGCTTTTCCCTAGTGATCAATGCGAAGGACGAAGCAGAGGCAAAGCGCTATTTCCACGCACTGGCTGACGGTGGCGGCGTCACCATGCCGCTGTCGAAAACCTTCTTCGCCTCCGCCTTTGGCATGTTGCACGACCGCTTTGGCGTGCACTGGATGGTGATGTCGCCGCCCTGATCCACGGCTCAACATCTCCGCACTGCTCATTCCCCTCACCGTCATTCCGGCGCAGGCCGGAATCCAGTGACCTCTGTATCAGGGTTTCGCGAAGCACCCCCAAAACATGTCCGGTTACCGCGAACATCTAACGTACTCGCTACTGGATTCCGGCCTGCGCCGGAATGACGAATGGCAAGAATGGAGCTGTTGAACAGGCTATAGGCTACGGCGGCATGGTGCGTGCGAACTTGCGCCGCAGGATGGGTGGTGCTGTGATCAGCGGCCATGACCGCCACCGACATCCATCGCACCATCGACGCCGTCTGGCGCATGGAAGCCTCGCGCCTTATCGCCGGCCTTGCCCGCATCGTTCGCGATGTAGGCGTAGCCGAGGAGCTCGCGCAGGACGCGCTGGTGACGGCGCTGGAGCAGTGGCCGACCACCGGTGTGCCGCGCAACCCCGGTGCGTGGTTGATGACCACGGCCAAACACCGCGCCATCGACCAGATGCGTCGCCGTGCCTTGCACCGGCGCAAGGAAGACGAACTGACGCGTGAGATCGAAGACCAGCTCGAACAATCCGTGGGAGACCCGGATGCCATGCTCGACAACCCGGTGGGTGATGACCTGCTCAGCCTGATCTTCACCGCGTGCCATCCGGTGCTATCCACCGAGGCGCGCGTAGCACTTACGCTGCGCATGCTCGGTGGCTTGACCACCGTGGAAATTGCGCGCGCCTTTCTGGTGCCCGAGCCCACCGTCGCGCAACGCATTGTGCGCGCCAAGCGCACGCTCAGCGACGCGCAGGTGCCGTTTGAAGTGCCGCGCGGCGACGAGCTGGGGGTGCGACTCGCTTCCGTGCTGGAAGTGGTCTACCTGATCTTCAACGAAGGCTACGCCGCCACCTCCGGCGGTGATTGGATGCGCCCGCAATTGTGCGACGAAGCCATGCGCCTTGGCCGCGTGCTCGCCGGCTTGGCGCCTACCGAAGCAGAAGTGCATGGCCTAGTCGCGCTGATGGAAATACAAGCGTCACGCACGGCTGCGCGGCAGGGACCGAATGGCGAACCCATCCTGTTGAACGACCAGAACCGCACACGCTGGGATCAACTGCTGATACGGCGCGGCCTTGCCTCGCTGCAACGCGCGGAAGCGCTGGGTGGTACTGCACGCCCGTACACCTTGCAGGCGGCCATTGCTGCCTGCCATGCGCGAGCCCTCACGCCAGAGGACACCGACTGGCCGCGCATCGCCGCGCTGTACGACGCGCTGGCTCGCGCCATGCCTTCGCCCGTGGTCGCTCTCAATCGCGCGGTGGCGCATGCCCAGGCATTTGGCCCGGAAGTTGGCCTATCGTTGGTGGATGCCCTGCGCGACGAGCCCTTGCTTCGCCAGTACCACCTTCTGCCCAGCGTGCGCGGCGAGCTGCTGGGACGACTGGGCCGCCATGGCGAGGCGCGCGAAGAGCTCAAACGCGCGGCCTCACTCGCCCGCAACCTGCGAGAGCGCGAACTGCTGCTACAGCGTGCCGCCAACGTACCGAGCTGATGACACGCACTGAAAGCTCTCATTTCGAAGCCTTTCACGTAGTTCGGCACACGACCTTTTCACCGTGCTTCCTTCCACCCTTCTCCTTCCTTTAAATGCGTCCGAGCTGCGGCATGTCTCTGGTTGAAACCTATCTTTCTGGCCTGAACGAAGTACTACCTCCGGACGCACGCGAACAGCTGACCATCGCTACGGGTGCCGATGCCGGACAACTAGCCGCGATACGCGACGCTTATCCTGCCTGCCCCGACAGCTTGCTCGAATTGTGGAGCCGCGTGGATGGCACTTATTGGCGCACTTATGGCGACACCAAGATCGCGGTGCTCATGCTGGGGGCTGATGTGGATGGCGGTGAATATCCCTATTACCTTCTGTCCACCGGGCAAGCGCTCAACATGCACTCTGCGGGTTATTCCAGCGACAGCATCACCGAGCGTTATGGCGATTGCGTGCAGGAGGATCCGGACATGGTTGATGCACGGATCGATCCGAACGTTCCGATGAGCAAAAGGCTGTGCTTTTCGCACTGCATGAATAATGGCGGTACATCGGTGCTGTATGTTGATTTTGACCCTGCAGCGGGAGGCAAGATCGGCCAGGTCATGCGCTTCCTGCACGATCCGGACAGCTATGCGGTGATTGCCGAGAGCTTCGATGTTTATCTGCAGCAGCTGATCAACGACGGGTATCGATTTGTCTTCGAAGACGAATAGCCTCGGCGGCACAGCACGATCGCCGCTAGAAAATCGCGTGTGGCGGAAAATGCACGATCACCGCGACGATCGCCAGATAGCCCAGACCTGCCATCAGCAGACTGAGCAACACCACGAACATAAGCCGAGCCATGCCCTTGGCGACCCACCAGGCCTTGTGGGTAGTCATGTCTTGCACAGCCGGTCGGCGCGATATGCATCGAGGCTTGGCACGGCGCCATACAGGCATTCGATGAAGGCATTGCGCTCGTGCCACATGACTTCCATGTCCCACAGGCAGAACGAATAGCGAGACATGTCTTCCACCCAGCCGGTGGCGTCCTGCGCTGCGACAGCGATGAACATCTCGTTGTCGTTGCCCCACCATCCCAACACCAGATAGCGTGCATTGGCCGCTTCGTGGCAGATGGCGAAGGCGGGGGTGTCGCGCCATGCCACGGGCCGGGCTTGTTTCATGGCATGCAGGCGTGGCTGGTAGTGCGAGATATCCACCGCTTTGCCATCGGCGGCGATGGTGTAAACCTTGATGCCGTCGGCATCCGTATCCGGCGACAGGCTTGTAATGAGGCGAGGTCGGTACATGACAATCCCTCCGTTGGAGCGATGGACCAAAGCGGTTAGCACCCATGATTGCACCACAGCCGGCTAGCCGTTTAAATGGCGCGATACGGCAGCCCGCCAGGGCATGTCGTGTGGTTCGGGCCAAGGCTGGCCGCGTGTGTATCGAATCACTGTTCCCCCTGTCCGTTCTTCGTGAAGGAGCAAGGTATGGAGCGTTCGTATCAGGCATCAACCACGCTGCTGGCCGACGACATGGCCATCACTCCCGTGGCGCAAATGCACGTGTCGCAACAATGTTTGGCACTCACCATGATCGGGCTGGGCCTGCTGGGTTTTGTCTACGGCGACGTGGCCCTGGTATGGCAACACCTGCCCATAGAGCATATGCCGGGTGCCAGGGCGATTGCTTATGCCTTTGCGGCGATCGAATGGATCGCTGGCGTTGGCTTGCTGCTGAGGCGCTGGGCAAAGCCGGCAGCGGCGTTGCTGACGGCATTCATGCTGATGTGGGTGGTGCTGCTGAAGGTGCCGGCGGTGATTGCCGTGCCGTCGATGGAAGCGACGTGGCTGGGCTTTGGCGAGATCGCGGTGATCCTCGCGGGCGCGTGGGTGTTGTTTGCTCAGGCCATGGGCGATCGCCGTGGCGGGTGGCATCCTATCACCGGGCAGCGCGGCATACGTGCGGCCCGCGTGCTGTTTGCGCTGTCGCTACCGATGATCGGCCTAGCGCATTTTTTCTACAGCGAGCAGACGGTGGCGCTGGTGCCTGCATGGCTGCCGTATCACCTTGGCTGGGCCTATCTCACCGGCGCCGCCAGCATCGCGGCCTGCCTTGCGGTGCTACTCGGCGTGCTGCCACGGTTGGCCGCTCTGCTGGAGGCGGCCATGCTGTGGATCATCACGGTGCTGGTGTGGGTCCCGGCTATCGTGGCGGCACCCACTGACCGTACCGCGTGGACGGCGCTGGTGATTTCCGCCGCCATTGCATGCGGCGCGTGGGTGGTGGCTGACTCCTACCGAGCACCGACTGCGCGCGCCTGATGGACGCGCAGTCGTCTTATTCGCGACTCTTACTTGGGCCGTTCTTCGTAGCCATGTACAGCATCGAGCACGCGCGCGGAGTAGACCAGCGCGGCACCCGCATTCATGGCTACGGCGACACCCAGCGCTTCCGCGATTTCGTCGTGCGTGGCGCCCTGTTTGAGCGCTTCGGCGGTGTGCACGGTGATACAGCCGTCGCAACGCGTGGTCACCGCGACGGCCAGCGAAATCAGCTCGCGCGTTTTGGCGTCCAGATGGCCGTTCTTGCTGTTGGCGTTGGATAGCGTCTGGTAACCGGCAACAGTGTCGGGACTCAGCTTGGCCATCTCGCCGATGCGGCCAAGCAGTTCTTTGCGGTAGTCAGGCCAGTTGAGCATGTGGCGTCTCCGTGGGAGTGGATCGCGCCCGTCCCTGCCCGGGTCACGACCAGACGATGCTGCGCCCTGCGTTGCGGCGGGGTGAATACGACGATGGTTCGAGGCCAAACGGCCTGCCCTTACGGTGAGCCTGCAAGTACCGATACGGCCGGCACACGTTGGGGCCGACTAATGGTGGTAGTTGGGCCTACAATCGCCACATGGATTATCAACTCGTCATCAAGTTCTGGCGCAAGTCCCTGGCCGACGAAGCCTTTCTCGCGACGATGGAGGGCAAGTTGAAGGAGACATTGGGCGATACGGTGGAGCTGGAGGGCTACGATGTCAGTCCAAAAGAGATCAATCTTTTTATGCTTGCGTCTGATCCACGGCATACCTTTCGGCGCGCAAAAGACGTTCTGGAAGAACTGGGCGTTCTGAACGGCATGTCTGCCGCTTTCCGCGTGGCAGGTGGCACCCAGTTCACGTCCGTCTGGCCGCTACGCTCCACGCGCAAGTTCAAACTGCCGTAGTGTTAGTGAAAACCTGACCATTCGACAGACGTAGATAGGGACCCTCGCGAGGGTGCGAAGATCCTTACCTGCAAAGCGTTGCAGATTTTCAGCTTGGCGTAATCTTCCGTTCGTGAGGTGCTTCGCGAGCGAAAGCTCCGGTATCTAAGGGACGAAATGTCCAACGTGCGACTCGACAAACGATGACCGAGGAGATGATATGAGCAAGGGTATGGATTCGAAGAAGGCCGACAAGAAAAAGCCGGCCAAAACGATGAAGGAAAAGAAGGCGGCCAAGGAAGAAAAGAAGCGGAATGCGAAGTAAGCAGACCCTTCGGGGGTAATCGCTCAATCGGGCGGCGGCGCCAACGTTTGCTTCCGCCCCATTGCAGACATCTGCCCAAGGTGGGCCGGTGCTCGCGTAAGGCTGCTCAAGTCACTTGCTTTTCAATCCGAGAAACATGCGCTCGTGAAAGGGAGAGGGTATGACAGGGAAATGGCTGATGGCTGCCGTGGTGTCTGCCATGCTGGGCTTTATCCATGTGGTCACGCTTGGATACGTATGGAGCCATCTCGTGCAGGTCAATCCGATTCCGCACTGGCTCATCACGCATGGCGTCACGGGGAATTCCCTGCATGGACTTCTGTTCACGCAGGACGTGATCATCAACGTCATCCTGTGCCTGCCCATCGTGCTTGTGCTTCGCTTGCTGCGCCCATTCCACCCGTGGGCGTACCTAGCCACTGCTTTGCTGGTGGCTGAAGCCTGGACGTATCGATCCATTTTTACCAATCCGCTTCCGCAGGGACTGGGGTATGGCATCTACCTCTCTGGACTACTCATGACCGTCGTGGCGTTTGTCATCGCCAGTGCGGCGGTGGGAGCATTGGCCCGCTTCCGACGCACCTCGCCCTGAAAGGAAACAAGCGACAGGGAATGAGGGGCGTGTGGGCTTTGGGGGCTCGACAACTCTTGCCAGAGCGCCTTGAAAGGTTCGCTTCCCCAATCGAAAAAGGCGTTCCGGTAGGTTTTCACTTGGCCGGAGGGGAGAGTCTGCTTCCGACCCAAAGCGGACATTCCATGATTTGACCGTTGATACTGCGTTACCCGGAGAGAGAGAGCATGCATGCGCATTGACGAGCCGTTCTTGCAGCCATCATCAAATCGGCCTCCGCTCTTTGACGGCATGCATGAAGAACTAGCCACGCTGACGATCCAGTGTCACGGTTGCGGTAGGCACCTTCAGCAAAACGTTCTGTCGTTCGTATCTGTGGCTGGCCAGTGGTTTCGTGAGCTGCCGACGAACGACCGGGAAGAGATCGTGCGTACGTTCGGCTGCGAAGTGAGCGAATACGACGGGCATCCGATAGTGCGCGCTCATGGTGGCGGGCAGCCGTACTTTGGGCCTGTCCTCTGCGGGGATTGCTCCACCATCCACCTGATCTATTTGAACTTCTTCGAAAAGCAGCCCGCGCGATACGTAGCCGTTCTCCAAGGGGCAGCTCGGATCGAGGTTTGACGCCTTCGAATGGGTAAAGTGTCCGCTTTCGACCCAAAGCGGACCTAACGAATTAGCATTCTTTTCCACTTAGGGGCCCGGGGGGGCGACATGAAGGTCTGTATGTGCGCAGTGCTACTGGCGATCGCCGGCTCCTTGGCACATGACGTGTTGGCGGCGCCTGTCTCACCGGTCGGCCAAATTGATTCTGGAGCCGCGGTTGCATGGCCTCGCGGATCCGTGGCCGTTGTGCCAGTTATCCCAGATTCGACTCGGCAGGATGCGTTATTGAGTCAAGCCCCGAACCTCGAAACGAAACGGCTCTTGGCGGCGTCGCAATTCTTCGGCGTGTACTTCATGAACACGAGGGCCCGAGCGGAGTTCTGCTCCGAGCAAGGTGCCGACATCTCAATGTTTGTCAGCGAGTATGTGAAGGATAACGCCAAGGAGTATCGA
Organism: Dyella sp. AD56; assembly: GCF_002878475.1. Taxonomy (NCBI): domain Bacteria; kingdom Pseudomonadati; phylum Pseudomonadota; class Gammaproteobacteria; order Lysobacterales; family Rhodanobacteraceae; genus Dyella; species Dyella sp. AD56. The sequence goes on along the minus strand of NZ_NRDP01000009.1, from coordinate 2,144 downwards.
GTAGCGCATGCATTGTTTGCCGATTACTCGAAATCGAGGCCGCATCCATATGACGAAGAGGATCTATATCGGCGAGTCCGACAGGGTGCCTTAGAGGCAGTCGAAAAGGATACGAGGGAGCTAGGTCTCGACCGAGGTATATCGCTTCACGATGCCTGCAAAGTCTTCAACGATAACGCGCAAGAGTGGGCCAATCTGATGCGGACGTCGGTCAGACGGCCACTTGTAGAGAAACTATTGCTATCCCCAAATGGAAACTAGGGCAAATCCTAGGTAAAAAGGGCTATTGGTTAGGTCCGCTTCCGACCCGAAGCGGACCTTGCGATCGTTTGTGAAGACGATGGAGCCGCCGGGCACTGGAGAGAGTACTTATGGAAAAGCTCATTGATGACCGGCCGTTGGGTATCTATTCCGATCAGGATGGCTTCTTTCGATCCGAGTATCAGGTCGGAAGGCGATTGATCTGGGTGAGGTGTCAGCATCGACAAGATTGCCTGGAGTGCGTCGATAGAGCCGACAAGCTCATGCCCGACATTTGTAAGGCTATTCCCGATGCAATTGAGCTTGCAGAGAACTGTTCACGAATAATGATTCCCGAGTTCTGGGCCAGGCACGATATATCCAGACGGGAAGGGAATCGACTGGACGTCTGGGGCATCACCATTACTCCCGGCCTTGGAGTGGCCAGGTTTGATATCTCCCGGAACTACGGCTTCGACTACGCGTCGCTGACGTTCTCGAAGGAGGACTACTGGAACGACGAGCCGTTCTTCTTGCCAGAGCTGCCCGAAAAGCACCATGTCTATATCATCCGCGACAGACATGGGTTGCTCAGTGTCGAACCAACACGCGCCTGGTGAAGATTTCCGCCTAGGCACAAAAAGGGGACATGCGTAAGGCCGGTTTTCACTCGCCGTCACCAAACCGTGGAGGGGGCTTGTACGGTGTGGATTAAACGAACTCTCGGGGTGGCCGTAGTGCTTGGTTTGTCGTCCTGCGCATCGATGAATCCGTATACAGAGGCCAGCAAACACATGCTTCGGCACTATCAGGCGACTTTCTGCTGGGCGCCGGCTGGTGCCGAGAAGTCAGCCGATGCTTGCCAGAACGATGCGGCGGCGCCAGCCTTCAACGAGTGTTTGGAGAGGCTTCGGCCGACAGGACATTGGTGGTATCCGGACGAAGAGACGGCTGGCGCGAACCTGACTCTGTGCATGGAAGAAAAGGGATGGCAGCGGCTGTTCATCAAGGGCGTGATTTTAGGGTGAGTCCATAAGGCGCTGGCATCCGCTTTCGACCCATAGCGGACCTCATTCGTATGGGAATTCAGGGAGTCTGATAGTGCCCAACTTGCCTCATTCCATCGAGCTGCACGATTCGATGATCAGTGGTATGGAGACACGTGGCGACTCGCTTTTGATCACCTTTAGTCACGCTTACGTGCATCTGGACGGGAAAGGTTGGAGCCAAGCGGTCGAGATTCAGATCGACGAGGCGCGTCTCGGCGGAGACTCGGTTTCGTTACCTGCAAAGGTCGCGGACGGCCGTCTCGTTACAGACGAAGGTCCCCATGACAATCTGCTTATGCTTCCATTGTCGACAAAGGGAGCGATCCAACTGGAGATCGAGCTCTTTTCCGGGGAAGTTGTTCGCATCACTGGGCGAGGGCTCGTGGTTCGTCCCATAGGGGCCGCCACTTTCCTCGAAGAGGTGGCTGGAAGACTGTAATTAACCTGTCTGCTTTCGACCCGGAGCGGACCTTGCAGTAGCCAGAAGTCGTAGGCAGAAACCCAGGGGCGACGTGGAGGGGGTATGCGGCAATACAAGACGTGGTTCGCCCTCACTTTCTTCTGGGCTCCCCTGGTGGTCGCGCTGCTCTTGAATCCCGGACGCAACGGTAGCCATTTGCCGTCGCGACGTCCCCCCGCTTTCAGTAGCGGGACGAATTAGAGCCCAGTGTCACTTTAGCTGCTTCGCATAGTCGGCGGGCGTGAGCCCGCCCAAAGCCTTCTTGGGTCGTTCTTCGTTGTATTCCCGGCGCCAGGTTTCGATCTCGGTGCGTGCGTGAAGCAGGCTGGGAAACCAGTGCTCGTTGAGGCATTCATCGCGCAAGCGCCCGTTGAACGATTCGATGTAAGCGTTCT
>NZ_NRDP01000008.1:0-34289 GCF_002878475.1 Dyella sp. AD56 | reverse complement strand
GTCGGCGCGCCGCTTGAACAGGCAACCAGCCTGCCCCGCGCGGTGCACCACCCCCCGGGCGCATGGGAGAGACAACCCGAAGGGCCGGGCCTGGTTGCCCGTATGCCTGCGTCATCACTCGGTTGTGTATCGACATACACGCCCTCGTTCTTCCTTGGCCTACGAGCAACCAGACCCGGCGCGGGCCGCCTGGAAGATGAGAACCCGCCCCTTGCCTGAACGAGGTCCGGGCGCGGCCTGGGCCCGGAAGCTGGCGCTTATGGTCCCGAGAAGGGCGAGGCGACGGCAGGGCCAGCCATCAGCCATCGCAGGTGACAGGCATCACCTCACGCCGACTCCGCGATGCGCGTGATTCAATGGCGCACCACCGCGCAGAGGGAACCTTTCATGGATGCAGGACTGGCCGGCCACGTTGTCGTTGTCACCGGAGCGAGCAAGGGCATCGGCTTGGCTTGTGCCATGGCCTTCGCGCGCGAGGGTGCGAAAGTGATCGGCGTATCGCGCAATCTGGCGCACCTGCATGCCGCGCAACACGACTTGCAGCGCGAAGGCCTGCATATGGACGTCGCTGCGGCGGATCTGAGCGAAAGCGTCGCCGCGCAGATGGTGGCGGAGTACATCGAGAACGAGTTCGGGCCCATCGACGTGCTGGTGAACTGCGCCGGCGCGGCGCGGCGCACGCCGGTCGCCGATCTGCACGCTGATGCGCTGCGTGACACCATGCAAGCGAAATACTTCACCTACATGCACATGATCGATCCGGTGATCCGGCACATGGCAGCGCGTGGCAAGGGCAGCATCGTGAACGTGGTCGGGCAGGGCGGCCGGCAGGCCAATCCGTTGCATATCGGCGGCGGTGCCGCGAACGCGGCGCTGATGCTCGCCTCGGTGGGTTATGCCAACGCCTATGCGGCCAAGGGCGTGCGGGTGAACGTGATCAATCCCGGCATTACCCGTACCGGGCGCGTGCAGGAAGGGCTGGATGCCGCCTCGCGGGCGAGTGGGCGCGCCACCGACGATCTACTTGCCGAGCAACTGACGGAGATCCCCATGGGGCGCATGGCCGAGCCACGCGAGATCGCAAACGTCGCCGTGTTCCTGGCTTCGTCGTTGGCCAGTTACGTCACGGGTGCGGTCATCCCGATGGATGGCGGCAAGACCAGCGTCATCTGAGCCCGGTACGGCATCGTATTTCCCTGCGTCACGCTGACGGCATCGTGTTTGCCGAAAACGTACATGCCGATGTTGTTCACGTTCCTTTTATGCCGTTTTCTTTAATCGTTTCCTGCGAGCGACGATGTTTGTTGCGCTGATGTGTGAAGTCGGCTCATGGCTGCACTTCACACATCGAGCATCCATCTCGCCATGTCTCCGTTGACTCGGTATGTGTCGACCAGGATGTGCGGGAACGTCATCGTTGGAAGGAGCATGAACGTGGAAACGCTGCGGCGGCGTGCTTGATGCAATAGCGTTGCGCCAGGAGTTTCTGCGGATCGTGTGGCTTCGTTGGCAAAGGCAGGAACGCAGGACCGGGTTGGTTTTGTTGGTTGGCCCGTGTCGTGGCGTTTCGTCACTGACCCAAGGGACATTCCATGCGGCCATTACGCCATGTTCGGTTGGGTTTATTGCTACTGGGCTGTTGCATGGCGCTCGGCGCCTATGCACTGGCGCCCGATAGTCCGGTCCAGCCCGCATCCGCGGCATCCACGGCTGCGCCGCAGGCGTTGGATGCCACGGCGACGCATACAGCACCGGCCGGTGTGCCGCGCGACCTGACGCTGAAGCAGATGGGCGGCTACGGCGCCATCAAGCTGCGCGGCCAGGATCCCAACGGCACCTTGAACGTTGCCGTGCGCAATGACGAAGTGGTGACGGGCGCGAAGCTGCACCTGGTCTACACCTACTCGCCATCGCTGATCTATTCGCTGTCCCACCTGAAGGTGTTTCTCAACGGCGAGGTGGTTGCCACGTTGCCGATGGATAAGGAGACGGCAGGGCAAACCGTCACGCGCGATGTCGATCTCGATCCGCGCCTGTTCACCGATTTCAATCGCATCGGCGTGCAGATGATCGCGCACTACACGCTCGATCATTGCGAAGACCCGTATCACTCTTCCTTGTGGACTGACATCAGCCCCGACACATCGCTGACCCTGACCACATCGCAGATCAGTTTGCCCAACAGTCTTGCGTTGCTGCCGGCTCCGTTCTTCGATCGCCGCGACAACCGGACGCTGGTGGTGCCGTTCGTGCTACCCGCGCATGCCGACGTGCAGACGTTGCGCGCGGCCGGGGTGGTGTCGTCCTGGTTTGGCGCACTGGCTGGCTGGCGCGGCGCGCGTTTCCCGGTGGCGCAGACACCGCCTGCCGATGCGCATGCCATTGCGTTCGCGCTGCCCAAAGCCATGCCCGAGGGCGTGAAGCTCGACGAGATCAAGGGCCCCACGGTGATCGTGATGGCCAACCCGGCCAGCCCACCGGAGTCGGGCCGCAAACTGCTGGTGCTGGCAGGCCGGGACACCAAGGAACTGCAGGAAGCGGCCAACGCGCTGGTGCTTGGCCAGGTCGGCATGTCCGGCGATCAGGCCATTGTGAAGTCAGTAGACCTTGGCCCGGAGCGCCGCCCGTACGATGCCCCTAACTGGGCGCCGGTGGATCGGCAGGTCACCTTCAAGGAACTGGTGACCGATCCCTCGCAATTGGAAGCCACCGGGTTCAACCCGCCACCGATTCGCGTGGACATGCGTCTGCCGCCGGACTTGTTCGCGTGGGCGCGTCACAGCGTGCCGCTGAACGTGCGTTACCGCTATACCGCGCCCTCCAGCTACAACGACTCGGTGCTCAATATCGGTGTGAACGATCAACTGTTGCGCTCGGTGCGCTTGCGGCCGGCAGACCCGTCGGGCGTCGAGCGTCAGTTCAACGTGCCGCTGCTGTCGGGATCGGAGGCGCGCGGCTCGGAAGAAATCCGCGTGCCGTCGTTGCGCATTGGTGCCTCCAACCAGTTCCAGTTTCAGTTCCACATGGATTCGCAGAAGACCGGCTTGTGCGTCTCCGCCGCCACCGACAGTGCACGCGCCGCGGTCGATCCGGATTCGAGCGTCGACTTCAGCCAGTTCGTGCACTACACGGCTATGCCGAACCTGACGTTCTTCGCCACCAGCGGCTTCCCGTTCACGCGCATGGCGGATCTCGCCGACACCGCCATCGTCATACCGGATACGCCCGACGCGCGCGAAGTGGAAACCATGCTTGCCATGCTCGGCCAGATGGGGCGTTGGAGTGGCCTGCCGGCCCTGCGTGTTTCGCTGGTGCCTGCCAGCGCGGTGGATTCGATGCGCAATCGCGATCTTCTCGTCATTGGCACCGGTACGGCCGGCGAGTTGATGGCGAAGTGGGGCAAGGGGCTGCCCATGCTGATCGAGCGTAGCGAGAACGACCTGGCCTTGCGTGAGCCGAGTGATCGCGGGCAGGTCAGCGGCGCAGTGGGGCGTGCGGCCATGAGCGTCAACGGGCCTACCGCGGCGTTCGTGGCGTTCCAGTCACCGTATACCAAGGGCAAGAGCGTGGTGGCGCTGGCGGCCAACTCGTCGGATCGCCTGGGCGATTTGCTGGACGTGCTTGGCGACGACGCCAAGGTGGGCGAGGTACGCGGCGACCTCACCGTGGTGCGGCAGAAGATCGTCGTGGGGCTTACCGTGGGCGACACCTACTACGTTGGCCACCTGCCATGGTACGCGTGGTTGTGGGTGCATATTTCCAGGTACCCGGCACTGATGGCGCTTGCTGGCATCCTGGCGGGTCTGTTCGTGGCCTTGACGGTGTTCTGGGCCTTGAGCCGGCTTGCCGCGCATCGCCTCGAAAGGTGAGCCATGCGACGCATCGGGACGTCACTGTTGCACGCGCTGCTGGTCGCTGCCGCGATGTTCGCATCCGGTAGCGCGCTGGCCACGGCGTGCGCGTGGCCAGACTGGGACCACTTCAAGCAGAACACCATGAGTGCGGATGGCCGCGTGATCGATGCGAGCACGCCCGAGCAGGTCACCGTGTCCGAAGGGCAGGCGTATGCACTGTTCTTCGCCTTGGTCGCCAATGATCGACCGACGTTCGACCGCTTGCTCAACTGGACGCAGAACAACCTGGCGCAGGGCGACCTCACCAAGCACTTGCCCGCATGGCAGTGGGGGCGCCACAGCGCGAAGGAAGGTGACCAGTCATCCGCGCCCACATGGGGCGTGCTCGATAGCAACCCTGCATCGGATGCGGATATCTGGATCGCCTACACGCTGCTCGAAGCAGGGCGCATATGGCATGAGCGGAGCTACACCGCGTTGGGTACGGTGTTGGCCCGAACCATCGTGGCGCAGGAAACCGCCGTACTACCGGGGCTCGGACGCACTGTGCTGCCCGGGCCCGTGGGCTTTCATCCGAAGGACGATGTGTGGCGGCTCAACCCCAGCTATGTACCGCTGCAAGTCATGCAGCACATGGCGGGCGCGTTGCCGGAGCAGCCGGAATGGAAGGCCATGCTCGACAGTTCGGCGAAGCTGGTCACCGACACCGCGCCGCACGGGTTCTCACCGGACTGGGTGCTGTACCAGCGCGACAAGGGCTTTGGTCCCGACACGGCCACCAAAGCCGAGAGCGCATACAACGCGATTCGCGTCTACTTGTGGGCAGGCATGCTCGCCACGGATGCGCCGGGACGTCAGGCCGTGCTCGATGCATTCAAGCCGCTGGCGGATTACGTCGCCGCGCACGGTGCGCCGCCCGAGCGCGTCGATACGCAAACCGGTACGCCGGGAAACAACGACGGCAATGCCGGTTTCTCGGCGGCCATAGCGCCGTATCTCGCCGCGTTGGGGCGTAACGACTTGGCCTTGGCGCAGGTGCAACGCACGCGGTCCCTCGCGGCGCAATCACCCTTGGGTTACTACAGCCAGGTGCTGGCGCTGTTTGGCCTTGGCTATCAGGACGGCCTGTATCGCTTCGATGCAGATGGCGCCGTCGTTCCTGCCTGGATGTCGACGTGTCCCGCGGCGCACTGAGCGACATCTTCGCGCCTGCCATCGTGCTGCTGGTGGCCAGCAGCGTGGTACCCGTGGTGGTGGTTGCACAGGCGAGCAACACCGCGCTCAGTCCGCAGATGAAGCAACTGCTGGACTCGGCGCGCGTGTGGCAGTCCAAGAACCGCCCGGACATGGCGCGCGGCATCGTGGAAAAAGCACTGCTTATCGATCCCACGCAGCCCGATGCGCTGAGCCTGATGGGGCAGATCGAGCTGACATCGAATCGACAGGCCGATGCCGGCAAGGTGCTTCAGCAGTTGCAGAAGCTCTATCCCAGTCATCCGGCGACGCTGCAACTGGCCGACGAGTACCGCCTCGCTACGCGCGACAAGACCGCGCTTGCCGAGGCCCGCCTGGATGCGCGTACCGGTAAACCGGATGAGGCATGGCGCAAGATGCAGGCACTGTTTCCCCGTGGCGCGCCCAATGGTGCCTATGCCGGCGACTACTATCGCGCGATGTCGTCCGCGGGGCAGCGCGATCGCGCCCTCAACGAACTGCGTGAGCGGGTGCGCCAGAACCCGGACGATCTTGGCCTAGCCCTGGTGCTGGCCGACATGCTCACCGATCGCGGGAGCTCGCGCCTGGAAGGTCTGGACATCATCTACCGTGTCTACCAACGCCCCGATGCCAACCGACCGCAGGCGCTAGAACTGTGGCGACGCGCGCTCAACAGCGCGGGTGCCGACGATCCTGCGTATTACGTGTGGTATCAGCGTTACCTCAAGGAAGTGCCCGACGACACGAGTGCCAAGTCGGCGCTCGCCGCGTTGGCGAAGAAAGGCGGCGCGACTTATGTGCCGCCACCACCGGGGACAGCAACTGCCAGCGCGGCATCCTCCAGTCGTTCGTCGTCCGGGCCATCGCCCACGGCGCGACAAGGCGCGGCGCTGGGCGAGCAAGGCCTGGCGAAGTTGCGCGATGGCCGTCACGACGAAGCCTATGCGTTGTTTGCACGCGCACTGAAGCTCGACCCTGACAACGCCGGCAAATGGCGAGGTTTGATGGCTACCGCCAAGTTCTGGGGCACCTCGGCGAAGGCGCGTGCGGCTAATGACCAGGGCCGTCCCGAGCAGGGCGAAGCGCTGGCCCGCGATGCACTGCGGCAACAGCCGAATCAGCCTGAAGCGAAGAAGGTGCTGGCAACCTCGCTGATGGCGCAGAAGAAATGGTCGGAAGCCGAAGCGATCCTGCGACCCATGGTGGAAGCGAAAGAACCGGACGTCGATGCGCTGGAGCTGCTCGCCAAGCTGATGATCGCCACGCACCGTACCGACGAGCTGACGCCGCTCATTGCGCAGGCCAAGCGGCAATACAAAGGGTCTGGCGATGCGATGGTGAAACTTCGCGCGCAGCTGCTTTCCATCGAGGCTGACCAACTGATTGCGGAAGGCAAGAGCGGTGCGGCTGTGTTGCGGCTGGAAGATGCCGTGACCCTGACGCCGCAGGATGCATGGCTGCGTTACACGCTGGCACGCCAATATCGCGATCTGGGCCTTCCCGCGCTGGGGCGCTCCGTGATGCAGGACGGTCTGCGCGATTCGACGTCGCCGGACATGCGCTACGCCACCGCGCTCTACCTGAATTCGCTGGACGACATCGACACGGCCAGCAGCGTGCTGGCCCAGGTGCCGAACAACCAACGTACCGACGGCATGCGCGAACTTGCGGTCAACCTCAAAGCACAGCGAGATCTGCGCGAGGTGCGGCAATTGGAGGCACAGGGACGACAGCCGGAGGCGCGGGCGTTGCTGGATCGCATCGCGCGCGATGTGCATGACGATCCGCAGATGCTTGCCAGCGTGGGGCGCGAATGGATCTCGCTGGGTGATCCGGACAAGGGCCTGAAGCTGGTGCGCGACTGGCTTGATGTACATCCGAATGACTCGGCCATCGGCGTGCGCCTGCGCTACGGTGAACTGCTGGCCGCAGCCAATCGCGATGATCAACTGTCTGGCTGGATCGCCGATGCGCGTGCGCGTCCTGGTGTCACCGCAGAACAGCAGGCGCAGTTTGACGACCAATTATTGCGGCTGTCGCTGCGCACGGCGGGTCGGCAGATCGATGCCCGGGATCTCGCCGGTGCCGCGCATACGCTGGATGCTGTACCCGCCACGGGCAAGAAGGACAAGCGCTGGTTGCTGGCTCAGGCCGACCTTCGCGAGGCGCATCGCGACTACCGCGGCGCTGAAGCATCCGCACGCGAAGTGCTGGTCGACCATCCGGGTGATGCCGATGCGCGGCTGACCATCGCGCGCATGGAGGAACGCATGGGGCATCGCAAGGCCGCGCAGGACATCATGGACCAAGTGCTGGCTGATACACCGCCGGACGACGTGGACACGCGTCTCGCCGTTGCCCGCCGCTACACGGCCATCGGGCGCAACGCGCAGGCGGGCGATGTGGTCGACCCGTTGCGGCAGCAGTATCCGGATCGCTCGGATGTCACCATGCAGGCAGGCCGCGTTGCGCAATCGCAGGGGCACTACAACGACGCAGCGCAGCTCTACCGCAGCGCGTTGACACAAGAGCAGAGCGAGGGCGACACCCCGAGTCCGGTCGACGGCCTCACCTCGGCGCAACGCGCGCTGCAAGGGCTGGACGATCGTCGGCAAGGGCAGGTGGCCACAGCGGTCATCCAGTCCAACGAATCCGGCAGCAGCGGCATGTCGCGGTTGGATGCGACGGAAATTCCGCTCTATGTGCGCATACCGGACGGCTATGCCGGCCATTATTTTTTCCACGCCGATACCGTGTTGCTCAACGCCGGTACCTTGCCCGCGAATCAGTTCGATCCGGCCTACGAGTTCGGCAAGATCGCCGCGCTCGGTAACGTCGGCCTGCGCCCGGTGGATCAGACGGACAAAGGCGTGGCGTTGGCGGCGGGTTACGAGTTCAACGGTGCGAACAATACGTGGCGCGCGGACATCGGCTCCTCGCCGGTAGGTTTCACGGTGACCAACGTCCTTGGTGGCTTCACCTATCGGCACGACTTCTACAACTCGTCGCTCTCCGTGGACGTGTCGCGTCGCCCCATTACCAGCAGTCTGGTGTCCTATGCGGGTGCGCACGATCCGGTGACTGGCCAAAGCTGGGGCGGGGTGGTGCGTAGTGGCGTTACCGTGCGTGGCGCGCAGGATATAGGGCCGACCACTCTGTTCGCCTCGCTGGGTTACGGCGTGCTCACCGGCGAAAACACCGAGACCAACCGGGACTTCAAAGTACGCACCGGCATTGACTGGCCGGTGTACGTCGGCACCGATCAACGATTCTCCAGCGGCCTGGTGCTGAACTACTGGCACTACGCGAACAACCAGCACTTCTACACGTTCGGTAACGGCGGGTACTACGGCCCCGGCAAGTACGTGTCAGTGTCCATTCCGCTGGATTGGACCGGGCGCTACAAGCGCTGGGCGTGGGAACTGGAGGCCTCCGTGGGCAACTCGTGGACACGCGAAGACGAAGCGCCGTACTTCCCCACGCGCCCCGATCTACAAGCGCAGGCGGTGGCCCGCATGGCCGCGGCGGACGTTGGTTCGCCGTACTTCGGCACCGGTACCGGTGGCGGCTTCAGCTACACCGTTGCGGCAGCGCTGGAGTACCGGTTGACCTCGCACTGGGTGATTGGCACGCGCTTCAAGCTCGACCGTTCACGCGATTACGCGCCCAACCTTGGCACGATCTACTTGCGCTACTTCTTCGACCAGCAGCGGCTGCCGGTGCCGTTCCCACCCAACCCGGTCAAACCGTACTCCGCGTACTGAACCGGCGAACCGAACCCTGGGACGAAAGCCGTGACGAATCTTCCTCCACAACCTTCCGAACCGACCGACCGCAGGACACCGCGGGCGCGCCTGCGGCTGAACCAGTCGTTGGCCATCGAAGGGTTGCCGCCAGCGCTGTCGGCATTGGCGACGGGCTGCGTGTACGCGGTTTATGCCAGTCGTTCGCCCGCCCGTGACGCGTTGTTCTGGAGGACGTCGGCGAACGCGCTGCTCACGCCGGTGACGGTGATCTCCACGCGTTCCGCCGACGACGTGGCACAGGCTTTGCGCCAACACGGCACGGATATCAACCAGCCTGGTGCGGTACATCCCAAGTCCAACGTTTGCACGCTGCACCTCCCGCAAAATCGTGACGGTTGCGACGTGCTGATGGAGTCCTTGCAGTCGCTATCCGCCCAGTGCGCCGCCCCCGCCAGCCCGTTCCTGATCGAGGGCGTGGCGGCCTGTTTCGCCTGGCATGATCGCGCCGCACTGATTCGCCAAGGTGCGGCGTTAGCGGGCTGGTGCGCGCAGACGCGCCACACCGTGCTGCTGGTCATGTTGCCCCCGCTAGTGGAGCAGAGCGGCGACTTCCGTCCGTTGACGGATTTCCAGATCCAGTTCGCAGGCGCGGCACAACTGGTACATGTGCAGGGTGAGTTCCGCTGGGAAGTGGCTTTCTGGCGCGATGACCGCGGCGCGCTGTCCGCGACGGAATCCATCCCGCTGCGCTTCTCCGGCACCGATCATCGGCTGGTGGCCGTGATGGATGCGAATCGTGAGAACGGCGAAGGCATCGGTATGCTCGCGCCCGATGAATCCGTGGTGATGGTGTCGCATGCCGCCGTGGCCCGCGAGCGCGTGGTGCCCAAGGCATGGCAGGTGCTGGCGGACAACGAAGCGCTGGTCTCGGCTGCCAGTCGTGCCGTCGCCGCCACGGTGATCCTGCATTACGGCATCGACGTGAGTCTGGCCACGCTGGCCAAGCAAGTGAACTTCCTGCGCAGGCAGTGCGGCAAGGCGTTGAAGATCCTCATCCGCGAGGACAACGTCAGTATTCGCTACGAGTTGCTGATGCTGACCCTTGGTGCCAACGCGATCATTCCGCGCAGCATGCCGCTGGCGCAGGTGGAAATCGTGGTGGACAGCGTGCAGGGACAACTGTTCTCGCGTCCGGTGCCGGACGACTACCGCGCGGCGCTGTCCGCGGCGATGCGCGATTCCACGACGGGATATGTACCCGCGCATCGATTTATCGAACTGGTACGCGAGGCGGTGGAGCGCAGTCGTCCGATCCGCCTGCCTAATGTCTTGTTGCGCTTGCCACTGGAGCACGATGTGGCGGCTATCGATGCGCTCAATGCCTGCCGCATCCGCCGCACGGGCGACCTGTGCACGGCGAGTGGAGACAGTTTGTTTGTGTTCTTCTTCGCCTGCCATGTGGATGAGGCGGGCAAGGCGATGGAGAAGGTGTTCGTACGCCCGCTTTCCGACTTGTTCCGTGGCGAGCTTCGTTGCGGTGACCGCGAAACGATCCAATCCGCGCTCAACGAATTGGAAGACGAGATTGCCGAGCTTCCGCCACCGGACTACACCGGTTTGGTCGAGCCGGCCAGGCCGGTTCAAAGAGGCCTCGCGGAGTCTCAACCGGAACAGACGGCAGCGGATGCGGCAAGCGACGAGAGCAAGCCTGTGTTGCCCATGCTGGGTGCCGTGGACACCGCCGCCAACGCGCCGGCCAGCACGCGTCCACCGGCGCGCCCCGCATCGTTGCCTTTGAAGGCGCGGGGGTGAGGCGACGATGAGCATCTTCTTCGGCTACTTCATCTGGGGGCTCATTCTTGCTGCGCCCTTAGGGTGGTTGTGGTGGCGGTTCCGGTTGGGCTACTGGCTGTCGCGTTCGCGCACGCTGTTTCGCCGTCACAAGATCCAGTTGCCAGCACCATTGGAGCCGCTCGTGATCCGTGGAAAGCGCCAGGGCGCCGCGGGGAGGAAGGCATGAAAACGATTGCCATCCTGTCTCCGGTAGGCGGTGCGGGACGCACGACGCTCACGGCCACGCTGGCGGGCCTGCTGATGGCGCGCAAACATGCAGCGCTGGTGGTGGAATGCGATCCGCGCAATGTGCTCACCTTCTATTGCGGCTTGCGTACACCGGCACGAAAGGGACTGGTGACGCACATCGTTTCGCAGACGGATGACTGGAGCGACGCTGCGCTGCAAACCGAGGACGGTGTGCTGTGGCTGCCATGGGGTGGCGCCAGAGGCGACGGCCGTGGGCCGGATGCCGAGTCCGCCGCGGCTATCGCCGCCGCTTTGCATGAGCAGCCGAATTGGCTACGCCATCTGCTCGCGCGCGTTGATCTGCCCGGGCACGGCGTAGCCCTGATCGACACACCGACCTGGCCATCGGTATACGCCGCGCAGGCAGTCGCTGCCGCCGACTTGGTGCTGGTGGTGTTGCCGCCGCAGCCGTTGGCCTGCGCCACGCTGCCGCGCCTGCGTAGCGAACTGAAGGCGCTCGGCAAGGAAACTGTCTACGTGGCAAACGCGGCCTCGCCGGCGTCGCAGCTGCATACCGATATCCTGACGCTGCTACGTGACACGCTGGGGGCCGAGCTTTCCGTTTATCGCGTGCACGCCGACGCGGGGATTCCCGAGTCGTTAGCGCGCAACGAGAGCTTTGTGCACGCAGCACCGCATTCGCAGGCCGCGCACGATATGCAGGGCCTTGCTTCGTGGCTGTCGAGTTGGATCCATAGCGCCTATCAGCCGATAGCAGGGAAGAGGGCATGAACCAGCCCGCGCCCGCATCCATGATGTCGCGCTTGCGGCGCACGCTGGCGCAGCAACTGGGCGTCAACGCCGAGGCGGGGCGCGGCACCTGGCTGTTGCGGTTGGTGTTCCGTGCACCGCGCGCAGGACAACGTGACTGGCCGGCGGTGTGGGCAGAACGTCTGGGCCGACATCTGCGTTTCGAGCTGGCGATGGAACCGGGCGAAGGTGCGGGCGCATGGTTCAAGCGGCTGTTCTTTCGTCCGCGCCGCCGCCGCGTGCGACTGGCGGCCAATCTGCGCAGCGCGCGGCATTATCGTGGTGCGCGTCGCGGCTCAATGCTGCTCGGGCGCATCGGCCAATGGCTGGCACCCGTGCAGGGCGCCGTGGGGCGGGCAAGGCGCGCCGTGTCGGCGCGTCTGCCGGTGGTGCCGTGGGCAAGCGTTGGCGACCGTGTGGACCGATGGTCTTCCGGGTTGGATCGCATTCCCTACCTCAAGCAGGTGATCCTGCTGCTCGCGTTCCTGGTGGCGGTTGCGTTCTGGACGACTCCGTTGGCCATTGACGCTCAGTTCCGCCTGTTTATCCTGGTATGCGCAGTGATGATCATTGCGCGGCGCATTCCGGGGCGCTGGCCGACCATGCTGATGGTGTCGCTGTCGATCCTGATGACGGGCCGCTACATGTGGTGGCGCATCACGCAGACGCTCAACTTCGCCACGCCGATCGAGGCGGTTTTCGGCTACTTGCTGTTCGCTGCGGAGATTTACACCTGGATCGTGCTGTTCTTCGGTTATATCCAGACGGCATGGCCGTTGAACCGCCAACCCAAGCCTTTGCCAGAGGATACGGACAGCTGGCCTACGGTGGACGTCTATATCCCCACCTACAACGAACCGCTGACGGTGGTGAGCCCGGCGGTACTGGCCGCCAAGAGCATGGACTGGCCGACCGACAAGCTACGCGTCTACCTGCTTGACGATGGCAGCCGCGAGGAGTTCGCACGTTTCGCCGATGCGGTGGGCGTGGGCTACCTCACGCGCGAGGAGCACCGCTTCGCCAAGGCCGGCAACATTAACCACGCACTGGCGATGACCAGCGGCGAATTCGTTGCCATCTTCGACTGCGACCACATTCCCACGCGTTCGTTTCTCCAAACGACCATGGGCGAGTTTATTGCGGATCCCAAGTGCGCCATGGTGCAGACGCCGCACCATTTCTTTTCACCGGACCCGTTCGAGCGCAACTACGACACCTTTCTGCGCATTCCCAACGAAGGCAGCCTGTTCTACGGGCTGATCCAGGACGGCAACGACTTTTGGAACGCTACGTTCTTCTGCGGGTCGTGCGCGGTGATCCGTCGCGCGCCGCTGATGGAAGTGGGTGGCATCGCCGTGGAAACGGTCACCGAGGATGCGCACACCTCGCTCAAGCTCCATCGCCGCGGCTATCGCACGGCGTACTTACGCATCGTACAGGCGGCGGGACTCGCCACGGAAAGCCTATCCGGCCACATCGGGCAACGCATCCGCTGGGCGCGGGGCATGGCGCAGATCTTCCGCATTGATAACCCGTGGTTAAAAAAGGGCCTCACGTTTTTCCAGCGCATCTGCTACAGCAATGCGATGCTGCACTTCTTCTACGGCATTCCTCGCCTGATTTTCCTGTCCATGCCATGTGCCTTTCTATTCTTCGGACTGCATGTGTTTGGCGCGGACGCTATTTCCGTGATGGCCTACGTGTTCCCGTATCTGTTTATTTCCGGGATGGCCAATTCGCGCATCCAGGGCCAATACCGCCATTCGTTCTGGGCAGAGGTCTACGAATCGGTGCTGGCTTGGTACACGGTGCTGCCTACCACCATTGCCTTCATCAACCCCAAGAAGGGCAAGTTCAACGTGACAGCCAAGGGCGGCCTGATCGAGAGTGAGTATTTGGACTGGGCGACCTCGAAACCCTATGTGTGGTTGCTGGCGATCAATCTCGCCGGATTGGTGGCGGGTATCGTGCGCATCTTCACCGTCCAGCGCGATGAACCGATCACCGTGCTGATGAACATGGTGTGGGCTTTGTTCAACGTCGCCATGCTCGGTGCAGCGGTGGGCGTGGCCAAGGAGGCTCGACAAGTGCGCGTGTCGCACCATGTGCCGTTGTGTGTACCGGCGACACTGGTGCTTGCCGACGGAAAGACCATGGCCTGCAACACCGAGAACTACTCCACGGGCGGCTTGGGCATGGTGCTTCCCGAAGAACTGAAGCTGGAGCGAGGGGCGCCGCTCGGGGTGGCCTTGTCGCGCGGCGATATCGACTACTACTTCCCTGCGGTGGTGGCGCGCAACAGCGGCGTCCATCTCGGCCTTAAGTTCGAGGAATGGTCGTACGAGAAGGAAACCCAGCTGATCCAGTGCACCTTCGGTCGTGCCGACGCCTGGGTTCGCTGGGAAGAGGAGCTGGTTCCCGACGCGTCCTTGCAAAGTTTTGTCGAGGTGATCGAGATGGGCTACCAGGGTGTGCTGCGACTTTTCGATGCCTGCCTGGACGCGGCAGAAGCCGTCTTCGTGCGGCGCCCGCGCCGGTCGGACTGATGGGGTAACGCATGGGATTCTGGAATCTCTATTTCATTGCCAAGCTCTATCTGGCCGCGAAGGGCAGCATCCAGCCGATTTGGTGGCTCAACCTGCTGTTTGCGTTGGCGCTGCTGGTGCCGCTGCATAAGCGTTGGCAGCGCGTGGTGAAGCAGATTGCTGCGGTGCTGCTGGGGGCGGCGTTGCTTTACCACGAATCAGATCTGCCGCCGTTTGGTTACGTGCTCAGGCAGATTCCTGCGCTGGCGTCGTTCTCGCCCACCTATCTGATGGAGCTGGCCCGTCGCGTGTTCACGCCTGCGATGGTCTACATCCCGATTGTCGTCATCGTGGTCTACGCGGTGATCAACCGCTGGGTGCGTGTTACCACCTTCGTAGTGTTGGCCCTGATCGTCTTTCCACTGTGGCAAGGTATGGACACGTTGATCGCCAAGTCGCGTCAGGGGGAAAGCTACGCTGCAGCGAACCCACGAGCCGATGCGAATGCCGCCAATGCAGGTGCCACGGGAGCCACCGGAAGTTACGACGAGCAGCTGGCCGCTTTCCATCACACGGAGAAGAGCCGCCGCGTGGCGTTCTTTCCGCCGGACAAGGACCCGGATTCGCAGTTTGACATCATCGTCATCCACATCTGTTCGTTGTCGTGGGATGACCTGGACGTTGTCAACATGCGTGACAATCCGCTGTTCGGCAAATTCGACTATGTGTTTAAGAACTTCAGCAGCGCAGCCAGTTACAGCGGACCCGCAGCGATCCGCTTGCTGCGCGCGTCGTGCGGACAGGAGAGCCACCAAGAGCTGTACGGCGTGGCGCCGCAGGAGTGCCACGTGTTTGCAGGCTTGGCGGCCGCTGGCTACGACGTGCAGTTCATGATGAACCACAACGGACGCTTCGATGATTTCATCGGCACCGTCCAGCGCGAAATCGGTCTGTCCGGCATTCAGCCGCAGCCGACTGATGGCCTGCCGCCCTTCATGCGGGAGTTCGACGGTTCCCAACTGGTCAACGATTACGACGCGTTGGCGCGCTGGTATCAGGGCGTTGCCGCCAAGAAGGGTGGGCCGGTGGCGCTGTACTACAACACGGTATCGATGCATGACGGCAATCGTCTGCCCAACAACAATATGACCAGCCTGCAGTCCTATCCCATCCGGTTGACCCGGTTACTGGGCGACATCGACCGGCTCACTGAGGTGATCGCGCACTCGGGCCGCAAGGCCATGATCATCTTCGTACCCGAACATGGTGCCGCGCTGCGGGGCGACGCAGGGCAAATTTCTGGCCTGCGCGAGATCCCCACGCCACGCATCATCAACGTTCCGGTAGGTGTGAAACTGGTCGGCCTGCCACCGGGCAAAGCGCCTGCAGGGCGCACCATTTCCATCGACACGCCCACCAGCTACCTGGCGCTTGCCCAATTGATGTCGAACCTTGTGGCCAATAGCCCATTCAAGGCCGATGCACCGGCGTTGGACCAGTACGCGCACGATCTGCCGCAGACCCGTCTGGTTGGCGAAAACGAGAACACCGTGACCCTGAGTACCGCTAACGGCTACGTGATCCACACACCAGATGGCGTCTGGATGGAGGGCAAGTGATGGCTGCGCCACGCGATCCGCATGAGCGGATGCTTCCCAACGATATTGAAACCTATGCGCGCTACGTCGAAGGTGTGGACCCTTTGCGTTACTTCGATAGCCAATTGAACGAGGTGCGCGAGGCGGCGCGCAAGCGTTGGCCGTTGCTCGCTGACGTGCTGTACCCAGATGATGCGGGATCCGTACCTCGGTAGTGGTTCACGCCAGCGGTGCGGTTTCCACTCGGTTGCGGCCGCCTTCCTTGGCGCGGTAGAGCAGGGCATCGGCTTCGCGCAGTAGAGATTCGACATCAATCGAGTTGCCGTCATCGCGCCGGGCAAACGCCACGCCGATACTGACGGTGAAACCAAAGCTCTGTCCGTCGGCAGTGACCGTTGTTTCATCGTGCAGGCGAAGGCGCAGTCGTTCGGCCAGCGCGTGTGCCTGCTGTGATTCCTGCACACGCGACAGCACAACGAACTCCTCGCCACCGAAGCGAGCAACGATGTCGTCGGCGCGCACGGTTTCACGGCAGACGCTGGCCAGCAGCACGAGCGCCTTGTCGCCGCTGTCATGGCCGTACGTGTCGTTGATGCGCTTGAAGTGGTCGATATCCATCAGCAGAAGCGCCACCACGGGGTCGTTGCTGCGCTCGTCAGCCAGCAATACGTGCGACCGACTTTCGAACGCGCGTCGGTTGAGCAAGCCGGTCAACGTGTCGGTTTCGGCCATGGTCTTCAGTTCGCCGATCAGGCGTTTGCGTTCCTTTTCCAACTTCAGGCGCCTGGCGTCGTTCTCCTTGAGCACGCGCAAGGCGCTGAACAACTCTCGAACTTCGCTGCCGTATTGCTTGCGTGGCAGCGATACCGACGGATTGCCCGAGGCAATGGCGAGAATGACACGCCGTGCTTCCACGAAAGGCCGAATGATCCGCTCACGGAATCGCCAGATCATGAGCAGCAAGAGGCCGGTCAGCAGCGCCGCGAAAATGCCTGAGGCGACCAGATAGATGAGGTGCCATCGCAGGCTGTCGCGGATGGTGCTTTGCGTGAGCGCCAAGGCATCGTCGCGGAAGCGGTTGATGGGGATGATCAGGGGGCCGTATCGCTCGTAAACCCTCAGAGGAAGCTCGTCCGCGCCAGATGGACGCTGCGCCGACTGCCGTAGATGATCGATCAAGGTGAGGGCATCACCAAAGTAGCGCTTGTCGATGTCCGCGTAGTCGGATCGCAACAGCGCGGGAAGGACGCGGATGCTGGGTTCCATCAATAGCCGTAGCTGGTCGATCTTGCCCAGTGTGCGCGCAATATCGAACGTTTCCTGCTCGGTGAGTGTGCGGCGTGCTATCAGTGCCGGGGCGAACTGTGACACGAGCATGCCCGCATGTTCGCGCAGCAGTGCGGAGAGTCGCGCGACGAGCAGATAGCTCTGCACATCGGCGTTCTCGCGGATCACACCCATCGCGCCAGTTTCGGCAATGGAGGACAGTTGCGGAATCGTATCGGCCAGGTGCGCGAATCCATCCAGCGCGGCCGTGTTGGTGTGCTCGTTCCGTGCCATGCTGCGCAAGGCGTCGAGATGCTGGCGTGCGTCCGCCAACTGACTGCGCGTGCGTTCCCACTGGGGCACCAATGACGCGCAATGCCTGCAATCGGGATCGTGCAAGGCGGTACCCAGTTTGTTCAGGCGCGTATCCGTTTCCTGTCGAGCGGCCGTCATGGCGTTGAGTTGTTCCGCGCTCGGGGCGGCGTCGGCGACTAGCACCGCAAAGGTAGGGCGGCGCTCGCTGGAAACGTCGGCCATGGCGCGTAGCGCCGCCTGCACAGCGATGAACTCCTTATCGGCTTCATAGGCGTCCCAATAACCACGCCATTGCGTGCCGAACAGCCACAGTACGAGCCCCACCACGACCAGATACAGGGTGGTGACGATGTAGCGAAACCGCCGATTGATCGATTCGCCAGATGGCACGGTGGATGGCATGCGCGCGCGTGGTCCCGAGCAGCAGGTAGTCCCTAGGAGAGGACGATCGCAGCGCTGGCTCCTTGCGCGTCTGGACGGGCGCGTTGGACCCATGCACCCGTCCTGGCGTGTCTTCCCCCTGTTACGGTGCACAGTCTCGGCGGCGGCCCGTGATGGCTCCGTGGGCAAGCGTCCGTGGACGACAGCAGCTCCTGCCGAAGCTGCTGGGCCAGCGGGTGGATGCGTGGCGCTTGGTGGACGAGCAGGTCGGCGGCCGGGGTAGGGAGTTCACCTTTACCGCCAACTTCAACGAACGGCGCACCCTGCATCACTGCATGGTGGACGCCTCCGCCGCGGTTACCGAGCCGGGTAACGGAGGCCCTTCATGCATGCTGCAGAGATGCCAGCAGCGCGTGCAGATTCTGCGGAACGATACGAATGAGCCCGCCGCGCGGACTATCGATGTCCGCGATAAGCATGAAGGACACCGCAACCACCAGCGGCAGCACCAACAGCAGCCCTCGTTGCGAGCCCGCCTTGAACGATCCCATGCCTACCAGCAGGTTGCTGCCGAGTGCCACCACCATCATCAGCAACCATGCAGCGACCGGAATGCGGTTCCACCAGGCGGCCTGCGTATAGCCTTCCGAATTCAGCACGTCGTTCATGCCCGCCACGACCAGTGCCGTGATCGGGGTGGGTTGCTGACCGGCAGGCGCGGCCATCCCCGCCCACAAACTGGCCTGCAGCGCGTTCTTGCGAGTGGCGATGGCCGGTAGCTGACTGCGGTCGGTGGTTTCGTAAAAGGTGATGCGCTGCTCCAGATAGCTGACCAGCAGGGGGCGTAGCTTGGTCGCATCCTCGGGCGGCAGCAGATCCAGACGGACGTACTCTGTGCCGATGGCGTTGGCTTCCGCTTCCTCGTAGTTCTTGCGCTGGTCGTAGCGGCTGATGGCCATGGAAAAGCTGAAGCCGATGATCAGGCCAAGCAGGGTCAGCGTGGCACCTTGCACTACGTTGAACGTATCGGCCGCCTCACCCTTGTTCGCAGAACCCCTGCGTGCCCACCACGCGCCGACGCGCTCGGCAATCCACATGCCGATCAGCGACAGGACAAACACCACAAGCGGGTGATTAAGGGTGAAACTCATGCGGGCGCCCCTTTGGCGGATGGCGACAGGCGTCGCGCGGCGGCCACAGTGTACGGACACTTGCGAAGTGAAAGTGAAAGGACACGCGGTGTCCCGTTGGCCAACAGTATGTCGACCGCCTTCTACGTCAGATGTTGGGTAGAAGAGGCGACTCATGACCTTCACCCAAAAAAAGCCGCCCAGAAGGCGGCTCGTTTGGATTCGTTTACCCCAGTAGGTTTCAGCTGTCCGCCATCGGCTTTCGCGGGCGGCACAACTTCAACGCTCATGCCGCCTTCTTGGTTCCTTCAATTACTTTTCGCGCGTCAGCCGCGGCGGACAAAGCGTTGACCACGTCGGAGTCAGTGAACCATTCGTTTGCAAGAATGGCATCCAACTCATCGACCCACCGTTGATGTCTTTCCAGATCGATATGCCCGAAGCCCTTCGCGGTAACCCACGCGATATGTTTAAGGTGATGATCCCGAATCTGTTCGATGATCTGCCGGTTCACAGAGCGTCCTTGGGCCAGTATTGGTGATGGGGCATGGTCTAGAGAGCGCTTCTCTAGCGCGAGTTAATGGACTCGAGATTTACACATCCATATCCAAAAGGAATATCGGAAAAATCCGAATAGCTCGCAAAAGAATCTCATTGAGGGAGGGCACTGTGTGGGGTATCGACGCTGAGGCGTGCCATGGTGTTACTTCGGCGCAATGGCCTATATGCATTTCCCAAGGCAGGTCGACGCGCTGCGAGGTTTGCCTGAAATGACGGCCAAAGCCATGGTGGTTCACTTCCAGAAAGAAAGTCCCGTGAACAAAAAAAAGCCCGGCGATTTCTCGCCGGGCTTTTTCTTCATTGGTCGAGGTGGCGGGGCGCCCCATAGGAACATCGACAACCCATTGATATCTGTAGGGATTTTAGGCATAAATAGGTGTCAACTAGGCACAAATTTGGCGCCTCAGGTGGTACCCCGCATCTTAGCCAAGCTCCCCGGCCCATGGGTGAACACAGGTGATCCGAGTTTGGGGTAGATGGATTCCAGGACCTCCCAGTCCAAGGTGGTATGAGCGAGGCTGGAAGTGAGTGAACAAGTAGCCTGTCTCTGGGCTACGGTGAATCGTGTTCTCGCAAACTTATACCCAGTGTCAGACCTCTAGCCCGAGCTTGCTGGCGACTTCAAGTGGTCGCGCATCGAGGAGATAGTGGCCCGCCTTGGCGTAGGGATGACATGCCTCGTTGAGCTCGACCTTGACCACGACAGAGCGATACGCCTCGACGTCTGAGGTGACGTGTTTGGGGTCGATGGTGGGCAGTTCGTCCCCGGACCAGGTAGGCTTGTGCAAGGGGAAGGTCGCGATGATTTTCCTAAGGTCTACAAGGAAGCTGAGGATTCTCCTTTCCTGACCTTGGGCCTTACCCCTTTTGACAAAGAAAATCGTTGCCATTGCCCCTCCATGTTCCTAGTTCGCCAGTTTCCGTACGCTCAGGTTATCTGGCCAGACCCCATCATAGCGACGGCATAGAAAGGCCGATGTTCCCCATATTGGTAAGGTGTCTCGCGCCATCCCTCACCAGTCCATCACGGGTCGAGCGTCACAGTTTTATGACGCCAGAGCCTGGTGGATCCAAGGAAAAAGGGAGAGAGCGGTTTATGCGATTGATGAGCATCGGGATGGGTTTGGTCCTGGTCAGTAGCACGGCACTGTGGGCACAGACGCCCAACCTTTCAGTACGAGGGTTGGGAAGCACCCAGCCGAGCGTTCAGAACGTCTCCAAAAGCCCTGGATGGCGCGTTTACCGCTTCTGGAAGGATGGGATTGAGTACCTGCAAGTCAATGACATCGCAGGGCAGGTCCACATGGCCTTTGGCACGGTAAACGGCCTTTTTATCGTCCTGCCGATGGGGGTGGACGCAGCCCAGGTCTCTACACCTGCGGTTCCCCTAAATGCGCCTGTGACAGGTCGGGAAGTGGTCTACCAAGACGCCCAGGCAACCGTCACGGCGGGTGTGAGCAATACCGGGCAGACGGTTTGGACTTTGACGCCGGCGACGGGTGCGACCCATGCGGCGTCCAGAGCCGTCAGCGCCAACAACACCTGTGACCCGAACGATTGTGGGATCAACCGGGTGCAATAGAGCGTTGGTTGAGAGTCACCTGTACACAGGGGCCTTCAACAGTTACGTCCCCTTCGAAGAGCTGCGCCCTGGTGCGCAGCTCTTCCAGTCCAAGGCCATGGGTCCCAAGGGACTTCGTGACCAGGTCCGATGGGGGCGGAGCGATGGCCTTTCCTGTACTGATGGCGGTGAGGCGTATCGTTAGGGTGCCCTGGATGCTTTCGGTATGGGTCGCCAGGATGATGTGGTCCGACGGATATTCCTTGAGCAAGTACGCCACAGCTTCACAGGCGAGGCGATAGAGCAGTGCAAGGCTATTCTTTGGAAGCACACTCAGCTGCCCACTGATGTTGGGTTGATACCGAATGCTGAGTTTGCCCAGGAAGCGTGCAATCGGCCCTTCAATGAAAGCTTT
This sequence comes from Dyella sp. AD56, assembly GCF_002878475.1. Classification (NCBI taxonomy): domain Bacteria; kingdom Pseudomonadati; phylum Pseudomonadota; class Gammaproteobacteria; order Lysobacterales; family Rhodanobacteraceae; genus Dyella; species Dyella sp. AD56. The sequence continues at coordinate 12,890 of NZ_NRDP01000008.1, read as the reverse complement.
CGGGTGGCTTGCTCCCATGGGGGGAGCGAGAGCATTGGCGAGTTCCACAATGCGAAGCGTTGTTCTCGTCAGCATGTCCTTGTGAACATCGACTTCGCCACGGTTGTGCGTGTTGCCAAGATGCAGCAGAAGATGGCGATGGGCGCGTGCGAGTTCCACATGGGCAACGGATAGATCAAACGAGCTCCGTTGCAACTTCACCTCATAGAGGTGCTGCTCCAGCCTTGCCTTCTTTAGATGGTCCTCGGACAAAGAAAGCGCGCGCTTGAGCTTTGTCGTCTGTACGCCCAGAACAACGAACGTGGTGACGAACAGCGCCATCATGGACTGTGAGGAGAGGGTGCTCACATCGAACTTCGCGGGCATGAGGGATGCAATGGCAAAGCTCGAGACAGTTCCCATGAGCGCCGCACCCTTCCAGCCCCATTTCAAGCTGAAAAACGCTGTGGGAATGAACAACAAGGCCTGGCCGGCATAGGTCAACATGGCATTGTTGACGTACCGGAGCCCAAGCACCTCCGCAATGACTGCAAGAAGTACGATGGCACCATTTAAGAGAAAGTCTCGATTCTTCTCCCAGAGCACGCGAATAGAGCTCGCGTGATGCCATTCCATGGCGGCCATCAACATCAAAGGTACGGTCGCGACGATGCCGGTGTAAGCGCCAAGAAAGTAATCGGCGGCCAGCTGTGCCAAGGGTTTTCGGCCCACGACATCAGGATTTGGAATGAGGGACTCTACCAAGAGGCCGTCTATCACCAAGACCGCACTACATGCGATGACACAGGTTAAGACAGAGCTCAAGCGAAAGCGGGGATAAGTGAGCCCGCCCAGATACGTCCTGGTGAGCAGGACAATAGGCATCAGCAGCAGGATGGGTGGGACGATGGCTGCGAGGTAAAACGGCCACCCGAATGCAGTGATACAGCCCACGAGTCCGTAGGCAAGGAGCAGAAGCTCGCAGACGAAAAGCGTCGGCCAATACCGTTTTGGGGCTAGCAGAAGAACGCCGAGCTTGAAACCCGCAACGGGCGCGAAGTGCGAAAAGCCAAGCTTTCTCAGCAAAACATACAAAAGCCCATAAGTTACGGCTACGGCAAGCTGCCGGCCGAAGCCCTCAATCCTTTGCCCCATGGTTACCCCTAAAGAACGATTCTCCCCTAACTGTTTCAAGGTAGAGACGATACTGAGAAAAGACCGTGAAGAGGCCCTAAGAGTCGGGTGTCAGGCGGTACAGCATTTCCCGCCTGGACTGCTGGAGACCTGATGCGAAAGTTGACCTAAGCCTGTTTGGCCGACCTTCGCGCACGGCATTCTTCAACGTTGAAGAAAGATGCAAGCGAGCAGAAGCGAGTTGCGTCGCGATGACCGATGCTGGCGTAACGGTGCTTTCCCGATATCACATTAAGACGTCTAAATGTGACGCCCATCAACCTACAAGCGCTGTCGGAAAAACCTGACACGAATCTTCGCTTCGAAAGTTTATGCTCTGTTGGTAATGGCCATCGCAAGAATATCGCGAGGCTGAGGAAGCAAACGGAATGTGCTTCGCCCATCGAGGGCAGCGGTGACTGGTTCACCGTCCAACACCAAGGATTCGGTATGAAGCGTCCATGATGTCGTTTCAAGCGAGGCTCGTACTAGGCGCTTAGCCTAGTTGCGGACCATCGGCATTTGCCCTTCCTCAGGGCAGTAAATCCATTCTTCCGATGCCCTCTATGACGCGACTGTCTCGCGGCATCGATGTACGCGTGTTCGATGGAGAAGTCATGGCAAGGAACGCCAAATCAAGTTCGCTTCTGGACGACGGTCGACTATCAGCCCGGACCACGTTGAAGGGACGAATGACAGTATGGATAGCTGGCATTGCGCTAGTGCTAGGGACCTCGTTGGCCCAAGCGCAAGATGACAAAGATCCCTATGACTACACCATCGCCGGCGGCGATGGAACCATCTACCCGCATGCCGATGACGCATGCCAGGCCGCCTATCAAGCAGACATTCCGAAGATCCACGCGGCGGCTCCGGACACAGCAACGACGACAACCAAAATTCTTCCGTACCAATCTCCAACGGTCAATGCGACGTACTCGAATCCGCCGTTATTGATTGTCTACGACTGCAAGACGTCATTTCAAATCATCCGGAAGGTTTCCGGATCAGCGACTGACCTTCAGTTCACACACCTTATCTATGCCAAGAAGAAGGAGACCCCCTGTCCTGATGGCCAAGTGAAAAACAACTTCACTGGCAAGTGCGAGAGCCCCAGCGAGGACCAGCAGCGCAAGGAGGTGGGTGACCCCAATGACTTGCCACTCGGCGGCGTTACGACCTGTGCTGGTAATCCTGTCAGCATTGCGTCGGGCAATAAATTTCAGGAAGAGGAAGACTTCCGGGATGGCAATGGCGAGCTGGAGTTCAAGCGTTATTACAATGGCTTGAGTGGCCGTTGGAGCCACAGCTACGGCATGACACTGGATACCAACGGCAATACGTTACTGCTGACCTCGGATGATGGTCGTTCATCCATTTTCACCTTGACCAACGGAGTGCCGGTAGGTGAGCCGACGGAGCGGGGACGTCTCCAAAGGGTCAATGGGGCATGGGTCTACACCGCGCCTGACAATACTCGCTACACGTTTGACACGATGGGGTTGCTTGTAGGCAAGCAGCTCGCAGATGGGCGCGCGCAAACCATCGCCTACACGATTCAGAATTCGACCAAGTTTGCATTCACCGTCACCGATTCGGGCGGCCGGAAACTTCAATACGTCACCAGCTACTTTCGAGGGCCGATTGAAAGTCTTTCCGTGAATGGACTGACCGTGACCTATACGACCAATGCGCAGCGGGTCATCACCACCGTCGTTCAAGCTTGGAACAACCATTCGACTACCCGTAGTTATCTCTACGAGGACACCACTCATCCAGCACTTCTGACGGGCATTATCGATGAGCGCGGTGTTCGCTACGCCACTTGGAGCTTTGATAGCCAAGGGCGCGCCATCTCCAGCGAACACGCCAATGGGGCTGAAAAGGTCACGTTGGCTTACCCCGACGACACTACCGTGGTGGTAACCAACTCACTCGGCCATAACGTCACCTATCGATACCAAGTCATCCAAGGCATCAAGCGCGTCACCGCTATTGAAGGGGAGCCGACAGCGAGTTGCCCTGCCAGCAATACCACCTACACCTATACCGACCGAGGGCAGGTTGCCACTCGGACCGATGCCGTGGGCACCGTCACCGCCTATGCATACGACACATTGGGGCGCGAGACCTCCCGTGTGGAGGCCAAGGGTACGCCTCAGGAGCGCACCATTACGACGACGTGGGATGCCACGCGCTTTCTCCCACTGACCGTCACCACACCTGATCGCGCAACGACCTATACCTACGACGACCAAGGGCGACTGCTCACGTCTAGCGTTCACGCTGTGAAGGAATGACAGCCGTGAAGACAGCAAGCATCGTTCATCGATCTGTTAGATCAATCGTTTCATTGAAGACAACGGAAGGCATATCGCCAGGAAGGCCTACATGAAATGCGCAGAGCGTACGTTGGTTGTCGCTACAAATTGCAGCACTAAGGTTGCCGCAGAGGCTTCCTCTAGAAGCGCGAAGTCTCTTTATCTCTCCGCATTGATAGCGCTAGGCCTTGGCGCGATTGCGTCCACCGCCCGAGCTGATGACTCCCAATACTTCTATATCTTAAATGGTGACTCATCGGTTCAGTACAGCTCGGCCGACGATGCGTGCCAAGCACAGTACGCCAATGTGAAGCCACAAATCATCGCGGAGTACACCGACGCCAGCACTGGTTCATACGTGGTCATAAAGCCGTACGCGGGACCGTTTCCGACTCCAGGCGGACAGGACATCTACAGCTGCCCAACCTACTTCGATCTCTACAATAGCGCCGGTCTAGTCTCCGCCAACAACGATTGGGATGCAGCAATACAGCAGTTGGCTAAATCATGTCCCGCCGGACAGACCCTCAATATCCAGACCGAAGTATGTGAAGTGCCCACCGACGACCAAGACCGCAAAGAGACGGGCAACCCGCTTGACCCGTTGATGGGGGGCACCCTTGGTTGCGTACTGGATCCAGTCAGTGCGCCCACAGGCAATGTCTACGAGGAAGAAGTGGACTATCGGGATGCCGACGGTGAGCTCGAGTTTGTCCGTTACTACAACGGCCTCGGAGGAGGCGGTTGGTCCAACACCTACGGTGTGGCACTTCTCATCGACCCCTATGGACGGGGTTTTATGGTCACGCAAGCAGGCGGCCGACAATCTGCATTCACCGTTGTGAATGGCGTTGTCGTGCCTGAAACAACGGAGCAGGGAAGTCTTACCCAGGTCGGAGGGCAGTGGGTCTACAGTTCTTCGAGCAACGAGCAGTTTACGTTCGATGCTCTAGGTCGCTTGGTTCGTTGGCGGCGGGCCAATGGTCTGGCGCAGACCCTTAGCTATACCGACGACAGCATGGGAAATTCGACGGCGACCGTTACCGACTCGCAGGGACACACGCTGCAAATCGTCCGGTCTGCCTTTGGCATCGCGAGCATGACCGTCAACGGACTGACGGTGACCTATACCAACGACAATATGTATCGCCTCTCCAAGGTCACGAAGACCTGGGGTAGCCATACGACATCTCGAACCTACTTGTACGAAGACCCGGTGAACATGCTTTCGATGACGGGTCTCGTTGATGAGCGAGGTGTCCGCGTCGCGACCTGGCAATACGACAGTCAAGGTCGAGCCGTAGCGAATTCCGGGGCGGATGGGGTCGCGAGCGGAACACTTGCTTACAACAACGACACCTCGACGACGGTCACCAATGCCCTTGGTAACGCGGTGACCTATCAATACCAGGTCATTCAGGGCATCAAACGCATCACTGCTATCCAGGGTGCGCCCGCTGTGGGCTGTCCCGCGAGCAATACCGCATACACGTACACGGACCGAGGGCAGGTGGCGAGTCGAACGGATGCCCTCGGCACAGTGACGACCTACGCTTACGACACATTGGGACGTGAAACCTCTCGTGTCGAGGCCAAGGGCACGCCACAGGAACGCACCATCACCACGACGTGGGACCCCACTCGCTTCTTGCCTTTGACGGTGACCACGCCCGACCGTGTGACGACCTACACCTACGACGACCAAGGGCGCCTGCTGTCGTCCAGCGCTCATGCGGTTAAGGAGTGAAGCACATCAACGGATATCGGAATAGCTAACGCCGCCCAGAGCCTTGGTCGGGAATGAAGCGGACTTCTCTTTCTCTATGGATGATTGCAATGGCAAGGAATGCTGCAAGTAACCGCGTGACTCATCGGCAATGGGGGCTTCGTCCATGTTTGATGGACGCGAAGTTCGGCCATCAAAAAGCTGGGCGCCCACCGGCAATGCTCGGTCGTATAGGGCTTTGCATTCTTGTCGCACTTGGGTCGTTCAGTGCTCGTGCGGCGGATGGCGATTTTTACTACGTCTTGGATTCGAATCCAGACAAATACGCGTCACCGGATGAGGCTTGTCAAGTTGCCTACGCGGCCGACGGTCCAGTTATTCTGGCAAACAATCCCAGCACGCCAACCTTGACGGTCAAGGTTCTTCCCTACCAGTCCCCAGTGCAGGATCCGAACTCTACACCGCCGAATAACGTGTTCTACGACTGTCAGACCTACTATCAGTTTACGAATACCAAGACTGGGGATGTTTCGCAGGCCTCGTACTACCACGCGGTGTGGCAAAAGCGCGATGGGTGTCCGCAGGGGCAGATCTACAACCCCATTCAGCAGTCCTGCGAATCCCCTGATCAGGACCAGGAGCGCAAGGAAGAAGGAGACCCGATTACTCCACCTCTGGGTGGTGTGATCACCTGTGCAGGAAATCCTGTGAGCATTGCATCCGGGAACAAGTTCCAGAAGGAAGAGGACTTTGTCGACGGCAATGGAGAGTTGCGCTTCGTTCGCTACTACAACGGTCTGAGTGGCGGTTGGTCAACCAGTTATGGCGCGGCCCTGTATCTTGACCCCAAGGCCATCCTTCTGTTCTCGGAAGATGGTCGTCGCTCCATATTCACCATGCAAAATGGCGTCGCTATCCCGGAGGCAACAGAACAGGGAACCCTACAGTTGGTCAATGGACAGTGGACATATTTCTCACCGTCCAATGAGCAAATGACCTTTGATACGCAGGGGCGATTGGTCCGCTATCAACTCGCAGATGGGCGGGCACAGACCTTGACCTACACGAGCGGTGGTGGAACGAAGCTCGTCGCAAGTGTGACGGACTCGGTCGGTCACCAACTTCAGTTCACGATGAGCTATTTGGGTGGACCGGTCGAGAGTCTGTCGGTTGGCAGCCTCGCAGTGAACTATACCTACGACAACTTCCAGCGTCTGACGAGCCTCGTCCGAACATGGCAAGGTCACACCGCGAAGCGAAGTTATTTTTACGAAGTCACGGCCAAGCCATTTCTGCTAACCGGCATCGCTGACGAGCGTGGTATTCGCTACGCGACGTGGCAATACGATGCACAAGGCAGGGCGATTTCGAGTGAGCACGCCAACGGTGCGGAGAAGGTCACGCTCGCCTACCCGGACGAAAGTACGACGGTTGTGACCAACTCGATTGGTCACAATGTCACGTATCGGTACCAAATAATTCAAGGCGTCAAACGCGTCACCGCAATCGAAGGCGAGCCTACTGCTGGCTGCCCTGCGAGCAACACCACGTATACGTACACCGACCGTGGCCAAGTGGCGACACGAACCGATGCCTTAGGCACCGTTACCACCTACGCCTACGACACCTTGGGTCGCGAGACCTCCCGTGTGGAAGCCAAAGGATCTTCCCAAGAGAGAACGACCACCACGACTTGGGATGCGACTCGCTTTCTCCCTTTGACCGTCACCACGCCCGATAGGGTGACGACCTACACCTACGACGACCAAGGACGCCTGCGTTCGTCCAGCGTTCACGCCATCAAGGAATGACAGACATGAAGAAACGGATTCTTTGCGGTCTCGTCGCGTTGAGCTTGTCGGCGGTGGTGGCACATGCCACAACGCCAGACCGGTCCTCAACCTTGACGTACAACACCCAGGGCCTACTCGCGAGCGTCGATGGTCCTCGCACGGACGTCAATGACATCACGCGCTACACGTACGATGCCTCGGGTCGTCTGTCGACGATCACGGATGCCTTGGGGCATGTAACGACCCTCGACACCTACGACATGTACGGCAACCCCGGGCGCTCGACCGACGCCAACGGTGTAGTGACAACGATGGCCTACACGCCGGAAGGGTGGCTTCAGTCCACGACTCGAGATAGCACGGGAACGCCAGCCACCACGACCATGACCTACAACGCGGTCGGCGACGTCATCCAGACCAAGGATGCCGACGGCGTTGTAGTCAGTTACACCTACGATGATGCGCGGCGCCTGACTGATATCACAGACGCCTTTGGCAACCACATCCATTACACCCTGGATGCGGAAGGCAACCGGCTCAAGGAAGAGACCTTTGATGCGTCGGGTGCGCTCAAGCGCAGTGTGGCCCGTACGTTCAATAGCCTAAGCCAAGTACTGACGGTCACCGATGGCCTCAAGCAGACCATCCTGACCTACGCCAGTACCGATGGCTACGACGCGGCCGGTCACCCCCAGCACAGCTCTGATGCCGCTGGTATTCAGCGCAAGCTTGGCTACGACTCGCTGGGGCGCCTGGTCAGCACCATCCAGAACTACAACGGTACTGATACCAGTACGCAAAACAGCCAAAGCGTGGTGGCCTACGACAACAGCGACCAGGTGGAAGGCGTCAGTGACCCAGACAACATTGCGACGGTCTACGACCGCAATGGCCTGGGGGACCTCAAAGCCGTCCACAGTGGGGATACAGGCACGACGGCCTACACCTATGATGCGGCGGGGAACGTGCTGACCCGGCTTGATGCCAATGGGGTCACCCGGACCTTTACTTACGACGCATTGAATCGTGTTTCGAGCGTGACCTTTGCCGATGCGACGCTCAACATCGCCTATGGCTACGATGAGCCCAACAGCACGACGGGGTGCACAAGCTCGACCCCGATTGGTCACCTGACTCGCATCATCGAGAACGCGGTCACGACCGTCTATTGCTACGACGCCCGTGGCAACGTGCTTGAAAAGCGCCAGACCCAAGGACTGGCAACCGATACCACCCGGTATACCTACACGCTGGCAGGCCGCCTAAGCAGTGTCATGACACCCGGTCAGACACTGATTCAGTACACGCGAGACAAAGCGGGGCAGGTGACGTCGGTATCCACCTCGCCCATCAAGGGAGCGGGTTCGACGGTTGTTAGCAACATCAGCTATCTGCCCTTTGGCCCCGCCACGGCCTATACCTTGGGCAATGGCGTCGTCGTGACCCGCACCTACGACGCGAATTACAGCCTGACGGATATCACGAGCACCGCGTTCAATTGGCACGTGACTCGAAACGCCATGGGCAATATCACAGCCCTTGGAGATGTGCCGGGCGCGAGTCCTGCAACCGAAACCTATGGCTACGACCCACTGTATCGACTGGCCGGGGTCAACGATGCGACAGGTCAAGCCATTGAGGCGTACACCTACAACAAGACGGGGGACCGGCTAAGCAAGACGGCCTCTGGTACAGCGAGTGGTCTTTACACCTACGACAGTGGCACTCATCACCTCACCTCCATTGGCAATCAGGCGAGGTTGTACGACGCCAATGGCAACACGACCGGCAGTGCGGTCGGCGGCGAAGCGTTTGGTTTCACGTACAACGGCCGAAATCGCCTGGCGAGCGTGCTTCGCAATGGCCGCGTGGTCGGCACCTACACCTACAACGCCCTCAACGAGCGTGTTGCCAAGTCTGCAACCTTCCCGGCGACCCTCAACCAGCGCTTTGTCTACGATGGTAGTCAGCAGTTGGTTGGCGAGTATGGAGATACGACCCGCGACTACATCTGGCTCGGTGGTCTTCCCATTGCCGTGGTGGACACGTCGGCGACCACGAGCACCACGAGCTATGTTGTAGCGGACGGCCTCGGCTCCCCGCGTGCCGTAACTGACGCTACGGGCGTGACCATTTGGCAGTGGTCGATGAAGGGGAATCCCTTTGGTGAGCAGCAGCCGACCAGCACCAATGGCTTTACCTACAATCTCCGTTTCCCCGGGCAGTACTACGACCAGGAAAGCGGCCTCGCACAGAACGTCAATCGTGACTATGAGGCTGCGATTGGCCGCTATGTTCAGAGCGACCCTTCGGGACTAGGGGGCGGACTAAGCACCTACGCATACGTAGGAAGCCAGCCGTTGGGCAATGTAGATCCACTAGGACTGGCATGCCCCGCCAACCTGAAGGCGGCTGGCACATGCTTCGACGCAAGCAACTTTGATGCGAGTAAGAGTGACGACATCACTGTCAGCGGCAACGCTCAAACCGATGAGGTCGCTGCGTTAAGCGCGCGAACGCTGGATACATCGATTACCGACGAGAACTATGCGTCTATTTCAAATCTCGATGAGTTCTTACCTGCGACCGGCACTGGTCGATACACCAGTAAGGGATACGAAGGTAAGTTCTCTTTTGATCCATCATCTAGTCAAGCTATTTGCCATTCTCACCCAGGGGCTGACGGATTCTCACCAACGCCAGGGTATGGTGACAATAAAGTCATCGAGAAGTTTGGCCTGCCGAACTACATCGTGCGAAAAGGTGTCGTTGGAGTAGTGGAGAAAGTCGATGGTCAGTACCAGTATCGTTTGATCCTTGGTCACCTTGACCCGTCAATGAAGCGCATTACGCAACGTCAACTCAACGATTATCAAAAGCCATGAAGAAACACACGCGCATTGCTCGCCAAATGGTGATGGCTTTCCTCGCGCTTTCACTTGCCGGATGTGCAAATCAAGCTGAACGAAAGGACGACGCGAAATTCGCACAGCTTTTCGTTGATGCACATCCTTTTCTCGGGCAAAAGGTCACGGTCGAGGGATACCTGCGATATGAGTTCGAGAATAGAAACCTGTTTCCCACTAGTGACAAGGGAGGCTCGGGACGGCAGGGCTACTGTCTTCCTGTGCTTATCGAGAGGGACAGGCAGGATGTCCTCACGAAAGCGGAGCAACTCAGTGGCGAAGTTGTGAGAATTTCTGGAACCATCGTAGATCCGACACCGCCTGGATTGAAGTCTTTGGGAACATGCAAGGACATAGGCATCGTTCCAGACAGTATTGAACTCACGAAATGATCTCTCTCATGATGAGCCACATCGTGCCAAGACTGGGTGCTACAACACTCCGTCTTAGAACCAACACGATTTCGTAGTATCTATCGTTACTAATAAGTTGCTCAACAGAAGGGAAAGAAAGTGGCGCGCCTCAGTTACGAAGACTCATGCCGCCGTCTGGAAGGAAAGTACATCGACCCGGATGTGCCGCCATTGCCCCAGCGCATGCCGCATCCGGACGATGAAGGGGCGCTCGGAGTCTGCTTTTTTCGCACGATGGTCCGTGAGGGTGATGACTTGAGTAACCTCACCCTCCCACGCACGTTCTTCGGCCGATCTGAGATAAGCAAGACTGCGTTTCGGAATACTGACCTCCGAGAGTCCTACATGTGTTGGAACGACTTTGCGGACGTGGATTTTTCCAATGCAGTTCTTGCCGGATGCGACATGAGAGCATCGCAGTACCTTGAAGTGAACTTTGAAGCGGCGGACATGACCGGTGCGGACATGCGGTTGTCCTCGTTTGTGGGCTGCAATTTTGAGGACGCCACGTTGAAAGGCGCCATCTTGACCAGGGCGCAGGGCGAGAAACTGGCTCTCTCTAGGACTCAGCGTCTTGAGATTGCTTGGGCCGAGGAAGATGGTCAGGAACCCGCTGGCGGTTAGCCTGTTTCAGCTCGGCAATGGGGGAAGCCCTTGGCTGGCCACCATGTGCGGGTCAATATTGCGAGCAATGTGGCCGAGACGATAGGACGAACAGCTGGTCATTTGCCCTGAATGCGAGGCGACGCACATGGAGTTCTTTGAAGTTCGCCCTGAGGTCCCCGGAGGGCTAGGGCCTCACACATCGATGGATAGAAGCACACATCCACCAGAAGTGGATGTGCTTCACTACGTGTTTGATGGGTGGTCTGGCGACGTGCTGTTGACCAGCTTTCCGTGTTATCTCGTCACCGATGATGCGAAGTGTGAGCTGCAAAGAACGGGAGCAACTGGCGCATCCTTTGGCTCAGTTGAGGTCGGAACGTCTGAGACATTTGTTGAGCTTTTCGCGGGGAAGGCATTGCCACCATTTTCCTGGCTTCAGGTGAAGGGTGTACCTGGCGTGGACGACTTCGGCATCGCACCTAACCTCAGATTGATAGTGTCAGAGCGGGTTCTGGACGTCTTTAAATCGCTTCAGCTTGTTGAGGCAAGGGTAAATCTCTATGCCGAGACTGGATGATTGCAATGACATCCTGGCCGATGGGGAGCCCTATCGGCCAACGGAGTAGGCAAGTTCAGTTGAATACGGTGAATTGAAATGCGATCCCTATCGGACAATCGGTATGGCCAAATGGCTTGGACCATGGGATTCATTCAGGCACCCGCCAGCGAGGTGGCGGGCGCCTATCTTGCTTGGCAAACGGCAATTCAAAACAAGCGCGGTGTAGATATACGCGAAGAGCACAGACATGGAGGACTGCAAAGTGCCTTCGATGGTCTTCTGCCGTTGACTAGCGTGGAGCGGCGGCGTTCGGTCTTCATCCAGACCATGTCTGATTGGACCGCCTACTTTGACAACGGCGTAATGGGCAGCGATCCCATGCCAGTCGTTGCCCATCTCTGCCTTCAGCAAGGCTGGAAGGGTGTTTGTGCGACAAGCGTGCCAAATAGCTTTGATGCAAAGGCGGGGAGGGGTAGTTATAGGTCGACACAATGGGAAATCTATGGTCCATCACGGACCGAATGGCTAAATGTTGAGCGCACATTGGCGGCTTCAAATGATGGAGGTCGCTGGGTCTTCGTTGATCAAGGTGCCAAGCTACCCTTTGAGCAGGTGGAGTTCTACCAGAAGAAACGTATCCAAGACCGTTTCACGCCAGAGTTGCTGGAGAGCTACCTAAAAGAGATGGGGATTCGCGCCTTCGATGAAGATTTCTACGAATCCTCTGAGGGCCATTGGTTGCTTAACAAATCTGGCCCCCACGCGCCCCAGATGCAGAGCTATACGCTTGAGGAGTCGTACGCGTTACCTGGGGGCATCGGGTGAAGAGTAGTGGCACTGATGGTCAAGCGATTACCCTTTGAAGAGGGGAGCTGGTTCCTGCTGCCGTTACTCGCGAACCCGATTGTGGTGGGGTGTTCAGTTGGTCCAGATGGGCCATTGCATCAAGAGTGACCCTTCGGGAGAAGCTAAATCGTTGAACTTTGCGGATCCGATAGGATTGCAGGTGTTCCCGATCAAATCTGTCCTGGTTGGCGCTGCTGTTGAGGGTGGTCGCTGAGGAGTAATAAATGCCTTTCGAGACAGCAAGAGCGACTACATGTGAAATCGTGAGCCTCATTTCCGATGGTCAGTATGGTCGCGCATTAGGGATGTGCTCCATCTCGCGGCTTAGTGAGGAGGCGACGTCCCCCCGCTTTCAGTAGCGGGACGAATTAGAGCCCAGTGTCACTTTAGCTGCTTCGCATAGTCGGCGGGCGTGAGCCCGCCCAAAGCCTTCTTGGGTCGTTCTTCGTTGTATTCCCGGCGCCAGGTTTCGATCTCGGTGCGTGCGTGAAGCAGGCTGGGAAACCAGTGCTCGTTGAGGCATTCATCGCGCAAGCGCCCGTTGAACGATTCGATGTAAGCGTTCTGG
>NZ_NRDP01000007.1:0-351329 GCF_002878475.1 Dyella sp. AD56 | reverse complement strand
ATCGTCGGCATGAGCGCGAGCGCCTATCGCTATCAAGGTCGCCCCGATCGCAACATGGCGCTGCGCGAGCGCATCGTCGGTTTGGCCCAACGCCACCGACGCTATGGCGTCGGCATGATCTATCTGAAGCTTCGGCAGGAAGGACTCGTGGTGAACTACAAGCGCGTCGAGCGGCTGTATCAGGAAGCAAAGCTGCAGGTGCGCGCGAAGCGCAAGAAGGTGCCTGTGGCCGAGCGTCAGCCTCTCCTTCGCCCTGCCAAGGCCAACGAGGTCTGGTCGATGGATTTTGTATTTGATCGCACGGCCGAAGGCCGTGTGATCAAGTGCCTCACCGTGGTTGACGACGCCACACACGAGTCGGTCGTGATCGAAGTAGAGCGTGCCATTTCTGGTGCCGGCGTCGCTCGCGTGATGGATCGCTTGGCGCTCACACGCGGCCTACCGAAGATCATTCGCATTGATAACGGCAAGGAGTTTTGCGGGAAGGCCATGGTGGTGTGGGCCCATGAGCGCGGCGTGCAACTGCGGTTGATCGAGCCTGGCAAGCCCAACCAGAACGCTTACATCGAATCGTTCAACGGGCGCTTGCGCGATGAATGCCTCAACGAGCACTGGTTTCCCAGCCTGCTTCACGCACGCACCGAGATCGAAACCTGGCGCCGGGAATACAACGAAGAACGACCCAAGAAGGCTTTGGGCGGGCTCACGCCCGCCGACTATGCGAAGCAGCTAAAGTGACACTGGGCTCTAATTCGTCCCGCTACTGAAAGCGGGGGGACGTCGGACCGCCATGTCACGCGGGACCATGATTGTGGATCCCGGCAACACGAGGGTGAACGTCTTGGGATTGCCATTGAGGGTGCTACACCCGGTCGCCCAGAGGGCATTGCTGACAAACAATGCAAGAAGAAAAAGGAATCCCTGGAGCCACAACACACTGCCTCGACGTGGGGGAACCCAGCGAGTGGTGGGCTCCGATGAATCAAGGGACGGACCGCCTGGATGACTCGTCATTCTCATATTCCACTCCCCGAACATGGTTGTTTCGCTCCCAAGGTTGAACTGTCACACCCGTGGCCTTGCGTTGCATGGCTTTGCAAGTGAAGGCGCCCGAGCACTTGCCCACTTCGCCACCGCTCCGACGAGCGCGGTGGCCAGCCCGATCCGGACCGAAAAATCCTGCGACAGAATGTCGAAAGGAAGTGAGCATCTCGATGATAAATACACTTAACATCGATATGAAAGTGTACTTTTCGCTTTGGCAAGTAATCTTATTGCCATGCAAAGATTCGGTGATCGACTCAAGGCTGCCCGTGCCGCCAAGGGGCTATCGCAACGCGCCCTGGGCGTGAAGGCCGGAGTCTCCGGAACTTCGATCAAATATTGGGAAGACGGAACGACGGACCCGGAAAACATCCGGAACGCCGCACTTCAGGCGGCTGCGGACGCGTTGGGCGTCACCGTGGCCTATTTGAAGACGGGAAGGGACGCGCCAAGGCGTGTCGGCCCTGCCTCAAGTCGACACATCGTCAAGGATGACGCCAGGCTAATCTCCGTTATTTCCTACGTGCAGGCGGGCGAATGGCTCAAGATATCCGACCCTGCAAACCTTGACGGCCTGCGGCCTCTGGTCATTGGGGGAGGACTGGCAGAGCGTCTCAGCGAAACCGCGTTTGCTCTCGAAATTGAGGGTGAGGCGATGCTGGACGAATTTCGACAGGGCGATATTGTCATCGTCGACCCCGGCATCGCTCCGCTTCCAGGGGATTTTGTCGTCGCAAAGCTCGATAACGACACGCGCGCCATCTTCCTGAAGTATCGACCTCGCGGCGTTGATCAGGCCAATCACCCTGTTTTTGAGCTCGTGCCTCTCAATGAGGATTTTGAAATCATTCGAGTCTCAACGGACAACCCAGGCCGCGTCATCGGGACCATGATGGAGCACCGGCGGCATCGGCGGCGCTGAACCAGAAGTGCCTTGATATCACCTTAGTTTCTGGACAAATGCGACGCGCATGCTGCCCAAATACCGGGGGCCTTCCCGCCGGCTTTAGCATGCATTCGCGGCGGCCTCTGCCAACTTCCGCGCCCATCGTCCACTCCGTCTCGAGCACACAGAGAGCTCACTAGCTCGCGCTCAGAGCAAGATGGGCCTGTCTGGCAGCTCGTCCGGTGCGTCCTTGTCGTTACCAGGAAAATGCTTCACCAACAGAGCATGGGCTTCGGCAATACCTTCCAGGCTGCCCTTGCGCCAATTACCGCGCGCAAAACTAAGCAGCATGTGATCGCGAACCACATCCCACTCGGCCTGCGTGACTGCCACAGCGACGCCACGGTCGGCGATGATCACCACGCGATGTTCCGCCATCAGCACGTAGAACAGCACGCCGCTGTTGTGCTCCGTATCCCACACATGCAATTGCGCGAACACCTGTCGCGCACGATGTTCCGCACTCAAACCCGCCAGTACCGCGCTCGGTGCCAGTCGCGATTCGATCGCGAAGCAAACTTCGCCGCGGTGGTCGCGCTCGCCCCGGGCGATCGCCGTGGTCATATCGTCCAGCAGGCTTTTGGGGAAACGTCGGCGTAGCTGGAACCAGCCGTCGAACAGATTCATGAAGAGGCGTTGCCTATTCGACATGTCACCAGCTCCCCGATGATCCGCCACCGCCAAAACTGCCACCGCCGCCGCTGAAGCCACCACCACCGAGGCCGCCGCCACCGCCGCCGAAGCCACCGAAGCCGCCGCCCCCAAAGCCACCCCAACCACCGCCACCGATCGAACGCCCTCCTCCACCCGGCAACAGCATCAGCACGCCACCAATGAGCGCACCGAAGATGCCAGCGCCTGCAGACGCCGCGAGCAGCCACACCAGCGCACCGGTGAGCACTGCCCCTACCGGTGTACGCAGCCACACCGTGGTACGCCCGAAGATGCTGCGCAGGAAGATGGCGATGAAGACGCCGAACAGCAGCACATGCCCGAAGTCGATGCCTCGTCGATGTTCGCGGTTGCTACTCTCCACCGGCGGCGGCAACGCTTCACCGTTGACGAGCTGGGTGAGCGCACCTACCGCGTCGCTGATGCCGCCGAAGTAATCGTTGGTACGGAATTTCGGCGCGATGTACTCGCGGATGATGCGTGCTGTCGCCGCATCCGGCACGGCGCCTTCCAGGCCGTAACCTACCTCGATGCGCACGCGGCGATCATTCTTCGCCACGAGCAGTAGCAGGCCATCGTCCGTACCCTTACGACCGATCTTGTTCGCCTCCGCAACGGCCAGCGAATACTCCTCGATCTCCTGCGGCTGCGTGGTCGGCACCATCAACACGACCAACTGTGCGCCCTTGGTCTTCTCCAGCGACACCAGCTGTGCGTCGAGCTGGTCGACCTGCTGCGGCGTCAGCGTGCCCGTGAGGTCCGTGACATGACGCGTGAGGGTGGGAACGGCTTCATCGGCATGCAACTGTGCCAGCGGCAGCAGAGCCACCGCCAGCACGAGCAGCAGGCGCGTTACGCGCCGGATCATCTCAGTGCGCCGAGGCTGCAGGCGCCGGGCTGCCGAAGTCGACCGTCGGCGCCGTGGAAATGGCCTTCTCGTTCTCCACCGAGAAATTCGGCTTCACCTGGTAGCCGAACATCTTCGCGGTGAGGTTGTTCGGGAAAGTGCGGATCATCGAGTTGTATTCCTGCACCTCTTTCACGTAGCGGTTGCGCGCGACGGTGATGCGGTTCTCGGTGCCTTCCAACTGCGCCTGCAGGTTCTGGAACAGGCCGTCGGCCTTCAGCTGCGGGTAGTTCTCGCTGACCACCATCAGGCGCGACAACGCGCTAGACAGCTCACCCTGCGCGGCCTGGAATTGCTTGAGCTTCTCCGGGTCGTTCAGATCGGCAGTCGACAGCTGCGTGCTGCCCACCCTGGCGCGTGCATTGGTCACCTCGGTGAGCACACGTTCCTCGTGCTGGGCATAGCCCTTCACCGTATTGACCAGATTGGGCACCAGGTCGGCGCGGCGCTGGTATTGGTTGAGCACCTCGGACCAGGCTGCCTTCACCGCCTCGTCCTGGCGCTGGATGGCGTTATATCCGCAACCCGACAGGCCGACGGCGACCAGCAGCAATACAAGGACACGAAGAAGTTTCATGGTGGTGCTCCAATCCAGTGGAGCACCATTGCAGCATTCCGTCGTGAACGACGCAATCTTGCGCGCTCTCAAAGGTCCGGCCGGCAAAGGCAAACGACGTCTCGACGAACCAATCAGAACCAGTGGGGCCAGAGGATGAGCCCCCAGGTCAGGGCGGTCATGGCCAGCAGCAGGAACACGGCGGCCGAGCCCATGTCCTTGGCGCGACCCGCCAGCTCGTGGAATTCCGGGCTGACTTTGTCGACCACGGCCTCCACCGCCGAATTGAGCAATTCAGCGGATAGAACCAGCACAGGAGGCAGCACCAAGGCAATCTTCTCCAACGGGCCGTTACCGAGCCATAGGCCCAGCGGTACCAGAATCACGGCAATGCAGACTTCCAACCGAAACGACGCCTCATGGCGCCAACCGGCCTGCAGCCCTTTCATGGACCACTTGAAAGCGTTCCAGATTTGCCGGGGTCCGCGAAAACCACTGGCGGCCATGGTGTCGTCCTCTGTGAGATTGCGGCACGGCCGCGTCCGCCCATGGCGTGCATAAGACCGGAATTTTGCCATATCCGCCTCATGGCGGGCAGATCGCAGCTTTCTGCATGCGGCAGCGCAACGTTACCTGAATGACGAATCGGTTACGCTTGGCCACTTTGTGACCAAATTCCCGGTCACGCGAGCCGGTCACCCCGCGTGGCCGTTGTATGAACCGCAGTACGGACAATTGAATGGCAATCCAGAATCCACCGGTCTCACAGACCCGCTCGTTCAGCACCGTGTTCCTGATCGAGATGTGGGAGCGCTTCGGCTTCTACGGCATGCAGGTGCTCATGGTCACCTACATGATGAAGAAGCTCGGCTTCGCCGACAGCAAGGCAAACCTCGTGTGGGGCGCGGCCGCCGCGCTGATCTATGCCACCCCCGCCATCGGCGGCTGGGTCGGCGACAAACTGATCGGCACGCGCCGCACCATGGTCACCGGCGCCGTCGTGCTGACGCTGGGCTACGCGATGCTGTGGATTCCCTCCAACAACCCGACGCTCACCTACCTTTCGCTCGGTGTGATCATTGTTGGCAACGGCTTCTTCAAGCCCAACGCCGGCAACCTCGTACGCAAAATCTACGAGGGCGACGACGTACGCATCGATAGCGCCTTCACCATCTACTACATGGCGGTGAACGTCGGCTCGATGGTCTCAATGACGGCCACGCCGTGGATTCGCGACTACGTCGGCACGCATTATGGCGACGCCATGGGTTGGCACACCGCGTTTGGTGCGTGCGCCGTGGGCCTTGTGCTCGGCCTGATCAACTACTCGCTGATGCATCGCACGCTGGCGCACATTGGCTCGCCTGCGGACGAACAGCCGCTGCAGGGCAAGCGCGTGCTGGCGCTTATCGTTGCCTCGTTGGTGATCGTCGCCGTTGCCGCCTTCATCCTGCAGAGCCTGCTGGCCGCGAAGATCTGTGTATACCTGGCCGGCATCGTGATCTTGGGCATCTTCGTGCACCTGATCCGCAACGCAGAGCAGAGTGAGCGCGCCGGCCTGATCGCCGCGCTGGTTCTCACCGTGCAAACAATCTTCTTCTTCATTTTCTATGCGCAGATGGCGACCTCGCTGAACCTGTTCGCGCAGAAGAACGTCAACCTGATGCAGGACTTCAACCTGGGCTTCACCCAGTTCCACATCACCTGGATCCCGGAGCAGTACCAGAACCTCAACGCCATCTGGATCGTGCTCCTCAGCCCTGTGCTGGTAGCGATCTACAACACGCTAGGCCGCGCGGGCAAAGATCCGTCGGTGGCCACCAAGTTCGCCTTCGGTTTCGCCGCAGTCGCACTGGGTTTCTTCATGTATGGCTTCGGCGCGATGAGCGCAGTCGACGGCCAGGTGTCCTCGTGGACCATGATCTGGGGCTACGGCCTGTACTCGTTGGGCGAGCTGCTGGTGAGCGGTCTGGGTCTGGCGATGATCGCTCGCTACGTGCCGGCCCGCATGGGCGGCTTCATGATGGGTGCGTACTACGTGGCCGTCGGCATCTCTCAGTACCTGGGCAGCGTGGTTGCCAACCTCGCCGCCATGCCTGAGAACATCAGCAGCCCGGTCGAGTCGCTGAACATCTACGTCGGTCTATTCAACAAGCTCGGCTTCGTGGGCATTGCCTGCACGGTGGTCGCCGTGGTGATGCTGCCGCTGATGAGCAAGCTCTCGCGCAGCCACTCCGAAGCACACACGCCACTGCCGGCTGTGCATAGCGAAGAAGTCTGATCGACACCTACTCGCCCCGCTCGTCGGGGCGAGTTCTTTTGGGGGCCAAGGCCTGCCCATCCAGGGCCTGCGCATAGTGACGCACCGCCCTGCCCCATTCCGGGGAGGCCAGCGCAAACCGGCTAGTATCGCGGCCATGAAGCGCCCCAGCACCCAGCAACGCATCGGACCTCGCACCCTCTTCCGCAGCCTCGCCTGGCTGCGCATCTGCGCCATCGCCGGGCAGAGCACCGCCGTGCTTGTCTGTGCGTTGTGGATGCGCATGGATATCCCACTGCTGCCGCTGATGGTCGGCATCGGCTTGCTCGCGGTGTTCGCGGTGTTTGCTGCATGGCGCCTCACCCAGCCGTGGCCCGTCCGCCAGTGGGAAACCATTCTCCATGTCGGTGTCGACACGCTGGTGCTGGGCTACCTGCTGCACTTCACCGGTGGTGCGAGCAATCCGTTCATTACGCTGCTGCTGATTCCTATTGCGCTAAGTGCGGCGGCGTTGACAGTCAACGCCGTGTTCACTGTCGCCGCAGTGGTCGGTGCGGCTTACGCGGTCTTGCTGTTCTGGTACGTGCCGCTGCCGGTACCCATGCATTCCACCAGCGGCTTTTCGCTACATGTGCTCGGCATGGGCGTGAACTTCGTGATCATGGCCGTGCTGCTGGGCTTCTTCATCAATCGCCTTGCGCGGGCCGTGCGTCTACAACAGTTGGAGATGCAACGCGTGCGCGAGCGCGCACTGCGCGATGAGGGCATCCTGGCCATTGCCACGCAGGCGGCGGGTGCTGCCCATGAACTGAACACGCCACTGGCCACCATGCGTACGCTGCTGCCTGAGCTTCGCCGCGAGCACGCGGGCGACACCGCACTGGCCGAAGACCTTGAACTGCTGGAGGGACAGGTCGATCGCTGTCGCACCATCCTTCGCGAGATGGTCGCCTTCGGCAAAGCGCAGCTATCGCAGGAACCGGAACAGCTCACCGTCGATAAATTCATCCACGGCTGCCTGGAACGGTTTCAATTGCTACGGCCAGAAGCAGATCTTGCGCTTGCGCTCGACCAGGAAGCCGCACGCACTGTACTGCGCACGCCGCCAGGCCTACGTCACGCGCTACTCAACCTGCTGAACAACGCGGCCGACGCCTCCGCCCTCAATCACTCGCAGGCGGTAGCACTCACCGTGCGTCGTGATGGCGGTTGGCTGGAACTGATCGTGGCCGACCACGGCCCCGGCTTTGCCGACCCTACCGGCGAACTGTCGGAACTAGGCCGCTCGCATAAGCAAACAGGACTGGGCATCGGACTGGCGCTGGCTGAGGCCACGGCCGAACGCCTGGAAGGCGAATTGATCGCACTCAACACCGGGCACGGCGCACAAATGCGCCTGAGATTGCCGCTGGCCGTGATTGCTGCGCCATAATCCCTGCGGCGGATAGCCACAGTGGCGCATGGCCACATGGGCATGCGTTGTCGCAGCGGCGAAAATGCCCATATCGGCACAACGCCGAGGAGAACACCATGAGCGATCAACAACTACTCATCATCGACGACGATGCCACTTTCGCCCGCGTGCTTGCGCGTGCACTCAGCTCGCGCGGCTTCGACGTGATCACCGCCAGCAATGCCGACGAGGCCCGCGCACTCACCCGCCGCCACCAACCGCGCTACTGCGTGCTTGATTTGAAGCTGGGCGAGGAAAACGGCCTGCGCTTGATCCCGGAACTGCAGGCGCTGGTGCCCGAGATCCGCGTGCTGCTGCTGACCGGCTACGCATCCATTGCCACGGCCGTCGAAGCCATCAAGCGCGGCGCGCACGACTATCTCGCCAAACCAGTGGATGCTGATGCAGTGGTTCGCGCGCTACTCGACGGCGATACCAATGCGGGCGAAGACGATGTGATCGACGCGCCGGAAGCGCCTCTCGCTCTACGTCGTCTGGAGTGGGAACACATCCAGCGCGTACTGACCGAATGCGATGGCAACATCTCGGAAACGGCGCGCCGCCTGGGCATGCATCGCCGCACGCTGCAACGCAAGCTCAGCAAGCACCCCGTTCGCGAACGCCCCGAACACGAAGAGTAAGAAGCTCGGGCACCGGGAAATAGACGAAGCACGTGACACCCTCCGTGCTTCTCTCCCTGCTAGCCGCCCGTCGACTCTGCTTCAGCCGGTAACGGCTCCGCAGTGCCATCGCTCTCATCGCCGTAGATCGCCACATGCGGCACACCGTCGGCACCGATCCAACCGCGATACATCCCATCGGTATTGAACGGCATCGACACGGTACCGTTCGCATCCAGCGCAATGGCGCCGCCATTGCCGCCCATCGACGGAATTTCCTGATTAATCACTTCGGCCGCTGCGCGACGCAACGGCACGCGCATCTGAGTCACGCGCATGCAGATTTCATGCGCGGCCACGGTGCGAATGTAGTACTCGCCCCAGCCGGTGCCGGACACCGCGCAGCCTGAATTGGCGTACGTGCCCGCACCAATGATCGGCGTGTCGCCGACGCGCCCCCAGCGCTTGTCGTTCATACCGCCCGTGGACGTGCCCGCCGCCAGATGCCCTTGTGCATCGAGCGCTACCGCACCCACGGTACCGAAGTGCTTGGCGGTTTCAACGTCGGAGTGCTTTTCCTGGTTCTCGTCTTCCTTGAGCGCCTTCTGCAGCTGTTGCCAGCGCTCTTCCGTACGGAAATAAGCCGAGTCAACCAGCGTGATGCCCACCTGCTTGGCGAACTCTTCCGCACCGTCGCCTACCAGCATCACATGCTGGGATTTCTCCATCACCGCACGCGCCAGCAGGATGGGATTCTTCACGCGATGCACGCCAGCCACGGAGCCCGCTTCCAGCGTGGCGCCATCCATGATGGCCGCATCCATTTCGTTCTTGCCGTCGTGCGTAAAGACAGAGCCCTTGCCTGCATTGAAGTTCGGGTCGTCTTCGAGCACGGTGATGGCCGCGGATACCGCATCCACCGCGGCCTTACCGGCTTTGAGTTGCGCGTAGCCGCTCTGCAGGGCCTGCGTCAGCGCGGCGCGCGCGGCCTTTTCCTTGACTGGGGTCATGTCGCGTTTGATCACGCCCGCCCCCCCATGGATCACCAGCACCGGCGAGGCGGCATGACACATGGACGCTATCCCCAGCGCCGCGATGGCGGCGACAAGACGGCTGGACTTCACGGACGGTACTCCCCACAACGTTGGTGGGGAGTATAGCCAGCCGTTGCTTCATGCTCACCCGCGCGGTGATCAGCAACCGTTGCTGGGGGTCAGATCCATCTTGAGCGTGCGGTCAAGCTCGTTGCCGTCCTTGCCCATGATTTTCTGGCCGACCTGGATCCCGCCAGTCTGGCCTGGCAGCATGCGGATGCCGGGCTGCACAGGCTTGTCCAGGCTGCCCCCACTGATTTGGGTCTGTACTTCCAACTGGTTCTCTGGCCCAGGCACCACACTCAACCGCACCTGCCACGCCGGGAGCGGATCAATGCCCGTCTGGACGGCGTCATAGTGCTGACCTGGCTTGAGGCACATGTCGGCATGCAGTTTCGCGGGTTCTCCGTTGATGCCCAGTTCAATCTTCAGGCGATGATTGCCATTCGATGCATCCTTCGTATCGGTCGCGGCATACAGGGCACCGGTGATGGCAACGCCCAAGGCCAACATCGCGACGCCTCCAACGATTCGACCGGTCTTTCCTGGCGGTGACAGCTTCAACATGGCAATACGCTCTGTGATGGGGTGTCGTGACAGCCAAGGGCATCCCACCGGCAGCGGAAAGGCCGCCGACTGGGTCTTCAACATCGTCTGCGCATACAAATGGCGCTGACCCCGATGACGCTTCATCACGGCGGCATCGCAGGCAAGCTCCTGATCGAGGCGAAACGCGCGGTAAGCCCACCAGACCGCCGGATGACACCAGCAGACGACGAACAAGAGGCGCGCGCAAAGCGACCAAAAACCATCGTGACGCCCGGCATGGGCCTCCTCGTGCGCAAGGATCAGCGCGCGCTCCTCAGGGCTGTAGCGGCGATCGAAATCGGCAGGCACGACAATCCGCGGACGCCAGGCGCCGACGAGTGCCGGCCCGATGTCGTCACGGTCCGCGCGCAACACTGCCCAGCGACGGTCGCCACCATCCATGCTGGTACCCGCACCCAGCAAGCGCTGGTAGCGCCATTGCGACACGATCGCTGCCGTCAGATTCACAGCAACGCCGAGCAACCACAACGCCAACGCCAAGTCCTGCCAATGAAGATTCTCGTCGTGGAGCGGGGTCGTCCCCATCGCACCGGCTGCCGTCGTCACGGTGAGCACGAGCGGCGGCAATGGCCGCGATACGGCGCCAACCGCATGAGGAAGCTGGCTGGCCAGCACAGCCAGCGGAGGCAGCAACCAAAGCTGGAAGGCGCTCTCCGCGCCCAGCCACCGGCGACACACGGGACGCAACGCGGCAACGGCCAGCAAGGCCATGCTCAACGACAGCAACAGCAGCCAGGCGCGTGAGACCAGCTCAAGACTGTTCATCGTCAAGTTCCTGCAGCAGCTTCTTCAGTTCGGCGATGTCTTTCTTCGACAGCTTGCGCTGCTCGGAGAAGTGCGCCACCAGTGGCGCCACGCGGCCGCCGAACAATCGATCGAGCAGCCCCTTGCTTTCCTGCGACACGTATTGCTCGCGCGTCAGGCGCGGCGCGTAGAGATAGCGCCGCCCGTCGCGCTCGGCCTTCACGGCCTTCTTCTTGAGCAGGCGGTTGAGTAGGGACTTGACCGTGCCCTCCTGCCAGCCCTGCTGCGGACCGACCTCCGCGAGGATGTCCTCGGCGCTGCGCGGCGACGAGCGCCACAGCACCTCCATGATGATCGCCTCGGCTTCGCTGACTGCCATACATCACCGTTTACGCCTGTAATTGAATTTATGTTTACATGCGTAATCGACAATGGTCAAGCATCCAGGGGGCGTCACGCATCCCTAGCACCGGCTCTGTGGCTACCCCACAAACGTCGCTGCGACGCCAAGGGTGCAGCCTTGCGACCTTCGTACAGCATGTCCGGTCACCATTCCGTCGTATCCTTGGCAGCTGGCTCTCCCCTGCAAGAAGGCATCGCAATGGACAAGGTTTATGCAAGCGCGGCGCAAGCCCTCGACGGCCTGCTGTTCGACGACATGACCATCGCCGCCGGCGGCTTCGGCCTCTGTGGCATCCCCGAGAACCTGATCGCGGCGCTGCTGGCGGCTGGCACCAAGGGCCTGACCATCGTGGGCAACAATGCCGGCGTGGACGACTTCGGCATGGGTCCGCTACTCAAGACCCGCCAGGTCAAGCGCGTGTATGCCTCCTACGTGGGCGAGAACAAGGAATTTGAGCGTCAGGTACTGGCCGGCGAACTGGAGCTTCACCTGGTGCCGCAGGGCACGCTCGCTGAGAAGCTGCGCGCCGGCGGCGCGGGTATCCCGGGCTTCTACACGCGCACCGCATTCGGCACCAAGCTCGCCGATGGCAAGGAAACCAAGGTCTTCAACGGCAAGGAATACGTGCTGGAAGAAGCCATCCACGCTGACGTATCTATCGTGAAGGCGTGGAAGGGTGATCGCCTGGGTAACCTGGTGTTCCGCAAGACCGCGCGCAACTTCAACCCGATGATCGCCACCTGCGGCAAGATCTGCGTAGCCGAAGTGGAAGAACTGGTGGACGTGGGCGAGCTCGAGCCGGATGGCATCCACGTGCCCGGCATCTATGTCGACCGCATCATCAAGGGTCCGTCGTACGAGAAGCGCATCGAGTTCCGCACCGTTGCCGGCGCCAACACCGGCAAGGAAAGCCCGATCCGCACGGCCATGGCGCAACGCGCCGCCAAGGAATTGCAGGACGGCTTCTACGTGAACCTCGGTATCGGCATTCCCACGCTGGTCGCCAATTACATTCCGCCGGGCATGGATGTCACGCTGCAGTCGGAGAACGGCCTGCTCGGCATCGGCCCGTTCCCGGATGACGCCCACGTTGATCCCGACCTGATCAATGCCGGTAAGCAGACCATCACCACCCTGCCCGGATCGAGCTTCTTCTCCAGCGCGGAATCGTTCGCGATGATTCGCGGCGGCCACGTCGACCTGTCGATCCTCGGCGGCCTGGAAGTGTCGTGCACAGGCGATCTCGCCAACTGGATGGTGCCGGGCAAGATGGTGAAGGGACCCGGCGGCGCGATGGACCTGGTGAGTGGCGTGCAGCGCGTCGTGGTGCTGATGGAGCACACCGCGAAGGACGGTTCGCCCAAGATCAAGGACCAGTGCGACCTGCCCATCACCGGCAAGGAATGCGTGGACCTGATCATCACCGACCTGTGCGTGTTCTCGGTTGAGAAGGGCAAAGGCCTGACGCTGATCGAGCTGCAGGACGGCGTAACGTTGGACGACGTGAAGACGAAGACGGGCTGCGCGTTCGCGGTGAGCCCGTCGTTGAAGCAGTAAACCGCACTGCGGCCTTCCAACTTTTGTTGGAAGGCCGCAAACACCGGCGCGCTACGCAGGCACCGGCGTCGATTCCGGAAAGCGAATGCGCGCGATGTGACGACGCCCATCGTGCGTTTGCAGCTCAAGCGGCCATTGGAAACGCTCGCTGATGCGCTGAGCGATGGCCAATTCGAAACCGTGGCGGTTGGCCCGGCCATGTGAGTCGTCGTAGCGGTGCGTCACCGTCACCATGCCCGGCATCACAGTGATTGCCACCGTGCCTCCTTCCGCCTGCTGGCAGGCGTTACGGATCAACTGCCAGCACAACACGGCAAATACGCGTGGCGAACCGTGCAATGCGAAACGCGCGGGCTCGTCGAGCTCCAGCGTAATCGGGCGGCCCTCCAGCATCTCCAGCACATCGGGCAGTTCGTGGCGGATCACGTCGTTGACGACGAAATCCTCCTCGGTGAGCCCATTATCCGATTCACGCGCCAGAATCAGTAAGGCCTCGACCAGTGCTTCCATTTCGCGCGTGGAGCGCTTGATGCGTTGCACGGAACGCTGCCCGAACTCACCCAGTGAGGAATCGTCCGCCAACATGTCGGCGGACATCTTGATCACGGTGAGCGGGCTGCGCAGTTCGTGGCTCGCGTCGCGGGTGAAGTTGCGTTCGCGCTGGTTGTATCCGGCAATGCGGTTGGCGAACTCATAAAGGCTGCTCGCCAGCGTAGCCACGTCGGCATCGGTGCGGCGCGAGATCTGATCGGGGCGCCACCCATCTAGGCCGGTGGATTGCTCATCCCAGGCGCTTACCGCTTGCGCGAGACGACTGATAGGGCTCCATTCGCGCCGCGCGGCCAACCACGACAGCACACTGATGATGACAATGAGCGCGAGCACCGCGCCCATCGGGGCGACGTCATAGAAGCCCATCAGGCACGCGATCACGATGGCCAGCAACTGCAAGCCAAAGATGATCGCCATGCGCCTATGGTACCGCCCGCTGCGGAATATCCGCGCGGGCTTGGAACTGCCCCTGCTGGCCATAATCAACTCATGCGGACACGATCATGCCGGCTGTGAGGCCGAGGCCACCTCCGATTCAAGATCGGCAAGGCGATATCCGGCGGAGTGGATGGTATGCAGCAGCGGACGCTCGAACGGTTTGTCGATGACGCGGCGCAGGTTGTAGAGGTGGGAACGCAATGTATCGGAATCGGGCAGCGTGTCGCCCCAGATTTCGCGCTCGATGTCACGGCGACTCACCACGCGGGGCGATTCGCGCATAAGGATCGCCAGCAGCTTCAGGCCGATCGGCGACACAGTGAGCTCTTGCCCGCTGCGCACCAACCGCAACGTAGCTGTGTCGAGCGTCATATCGCCTACGGTCAGGATTTCCGTGGACACCTGGCGACGATCGCGACGGATCAGCGCGCGCAGGCGGGCTTCCAATTCGCGTACTTCGAAGGGCTTGACCAAGTAGTCGTCGGCACCCGCCTCGAGGCCGATAAGCTTGTCCTCAAGCGTATCGCGCGCAGTCAGCATGAGTACCGGCGTAGATTTCTTGGCGTCGCGCCGCAACTTGCGGCACACGTCCAAGCCATCCATGCCCGGCAGCATCAGGTCGAGCACGACCACGTCATAGCTGTTGGAAACAGCCAGATGCAAACCACTGACGCCATCGGCCGCGTAATCGACCGAATACCCCCTTCGCTCCAGAAATTCGCCGACCATTTCTGCGATCTGGCGGTTGTCCTCGACCAGAAGGATCAGTCCTGCTTGTTCGTCGCGCGAGCTCATCCGTACCTCCTGAAGCTGACTTCACAAAGGTGAACAGCTAACGACCGGCATCGTGAGGGCCATGTGAAGACAATGACGCCCGATTCACGCGCGGTTGTGATTATCATCACGTCTCGCGCGTTTCAACGCAAAAGCGGTGCCAAGCCCTTCCATACGTTGTCCAGCACCATGGGCTCGCCGGCAGCCACGGGGTGCAGGCCATCGTCCTGCATCAGCGCCGGCTTCAGCGCCACCCCGTCCAGCAGGAACGGGACCAGGGCCACGTTCTTCGTCTTGGCCAGGTCGGCATAAATGGCGCGCAGGCCATCCCGGTACTGCGGGCCGTAGTTGACCGGCAACTCGATGCCCAGCAGCAGCACGCGTGCGTGCGCCTTCTGTCCGGCATCAACCATGGCCGCCAGGTTCTCCTTTAGCTGGGCCAGCGGCAGGCCCCTAAGGCCATCGTTGGCGCCCAACTCGATGACCAGCACCGCCGGCTGGGTCTTCTCAAGCAACGCAGGAAGGCGATTGCGCCCGCTCAGCGAGGTTTCGCCACTGATGCTGGCATTGACCACGGTCCAACCCGGCTCCATCTTGGCTAGACGGTCCCCCAGCAGATGAACCCAGCCGGCCTCGACTGGAATGTTGTGTGCGGCGGACAGCGAATCGCCCAGCACGAGTACGGTTTTCGGCGGCGTCGCCTGCGCGGCGCCGATGACGGCACCCCACAGCAAGACCAGGCAGCAAAGGAAACGACGCATGAGTGGTAATGCCTCCGCAATGTCCGAGAGCCCACAGCCCGGCTCTAAGGGTGTCCTCTTGGACGCGGTCGATGTTAGCAAGTCGGTCCAGGGCCCCGAGGGTCGGCTCGACATCCTGAGCGGCGTGTCGCTGCAGGTGCGCGAGGGCGAGAGCTTCGCCATCGTCGGTGCCTCGGGTTCCGGCAAGACCACCCTGCTCGGCCTGCTTGCCGGTCTGGACACGCCTTCCAGCGGCCATATCGCCCTGGACGGACACCCACTCGAACGCTTGGACGAGGAAGCGCGCGCCGACCTGCGTCGACGTTTGGTCGGCTTCGTGTTCCAGTCGTTCCATCTGTTGCCTGCCCTGACCGCAGAAGAAAACGTCATGCTGCCGCTGGAACTCGAAGGCCGCGACGACGCGCGGGTCCGTGCCCGCGAAGCGCTGGAAGCCGTCGAGCTGACGCCACGGCGTCGGCACTACCCGGCCCAGCTGTCGGGCGGCGAACAGCAGCGGGTGGCGATCGCCCGTGCCTTCGTGCACAGCCCCCGCCTGCTGTTCGCGGACGAACCTACCGGCAACCTGGACCAGCGCACCGGGCAGCACGTGAGCGACCTGTTGTTTTCGCTCAACCATGATCACCGCACGACACTGGTGCTGGTCACCCACGACCCGCGGCTCGCCGCGCGCTGCGCGCGGCAGGTGACGTTGGACAACGGCCGCGTGGTCACGGCTCCACGCGCATCCACAGCGGTGGCGCCGTGATGATGGCGGCTACCTTCACTGGGTCGCGCGCATGAGGCTGCTGACGCTATCCCTGCGCACCTTGCGTCGCGAATGGCATCTACCCGAGCTACGCACGCTTGGCGCCTCACTGGTGCTTGCCGTGGTGGCGCTGGGCGTGGTCGCCACACTGGCCGCGCGCATGGAACGTGGCGTACTCGCCAGCGCAGCCGAGCTGATCGGCGGCGACCTTGGCATCAGCGCACCGCAATCGTTGCCGCCGGACTATGCAGCGCAAGCGCACCAACGCGGCCTGCAGGTCACGCAGGGCGCGAGCTTCCCCAGCGTGGCCTTCGCGCATGAGCAAAGCCAATTGCTCGACGTGCTCGCTACCGACAACGCCTATCCACTGCGCGGCACGATGGAGCTGGCACAAGGCGCCGGTGACACCACCGCAGGCCACGGACCGGCGGCCGGCGCGGTCTATCTCGACCATCGCGCGCTGGTCGCCTTGGGCCTGAAGGTGGGCGACAGCCTGCAGTTGGGTGGGCGCGATCTGCGCGTCGCCGCGGAACTGGTGCGCCTGCCCGATGGTGGTGAACTCGTGGCCATGGCGCCGCGCGCACTCATGAACATCGGCGATGCCGAGCAGGCAGGCCTGCTCGGTGTGGGCAGCCGCGCGCGCCATCGGCTGCTGGTGGCAGGCCAGCCTTCCCCAGTACAGGACTGGCGGACCTGGGTGGAAGCCCAGACCCTGCCGCAAGGCGCGGAGCTGATCATGCCGGAGCAAACTCAGGAACGCATGCGCAGCGCCTTCGACCGCGCCAGCGCCTTCCTGCGCCTCACGGCATTGCTTTCCGCGTTGCTGGCCGGCGTCGCCATCGCGCTGGCCGCACAGCGCTATGCACGCCGCAAGACCAACGAAGTGGCACTGCTGCGCGCGCTCGGCACGCCGCGCCGGCAAGTGTTGGGTTTGCTGGTCGGCACGCTGGGCTTGCTCGCGGTGCCGTCCGTGATCGTCGGCGCCCTGCTGGCGCTCGGTATGGCACAGATCACCTGGGGTTTTGCCAGCCAACTGTTCTCTGCCATCCCGACCACGCTGCCCCTGGGGCCCGCCATCGCCGCTGCCGTCATGGGCTTGGCGGTGCTCGCCGGCTTTGCGTTACCGCCGCTAGCGCGGCTTGCGGAGGTGCCACCGGTCGCTGTCTTCCGCGAAAGCGCGGCGCGACGCGTGCGCCGTTTCGATGCGCTGTATCTCGTACCTGCCCTGGTAGCGCTGTTACTGATCTGGAGCCAGAGCGGCTCGGCCAAGCTGGCAGGCATCCTTGCCGTGAGCCTGCTGGGTGTGGCCGTGGTCGCGGCCCTGCTCTCCGCCTTGCTGCTTTGGACGGCGCGACGCGTGGCGCCTGGAGCGCATCCTGCGCTGCGCCTTGGGCTTGCCGCGCTGGCTCGCCGTCGCGGCATGAGTTTGCTGCAGGCCACGGCACTGAGCCTGGGGCTGGTCGCGCTGTTGCTGCTGGCTATCGTTGCACCGGCCTTGCTGGAAGGTTGGCGACGCGAACTGCCTGCCGACACACCCAACTGGTTCGTGCTCAACCTGCAGGACGATCAGCGCGAAGGTTTTGAGCAGGCGCTCGCACGCATCGGCGGCCAGAAGCTCAATATGGCCCCGCTTGCGGTAGGCAAGCTCACGGCCATCAACGGCCAGCCCATTGATCAGATGCACTTCAAGGACGAGCGCGCCAAGGACTGGTCCGACCGCCAACTGCGCCTGTCCTGGGCCAGCGATCTGCCACCGAGCAACGAGGTGATCGCCGGGCAATGGCACGGCGAGCATCCGGCCGACGCCGAAGTATCCATCGACACGATGTGGCGCGACATGTACGGCCTGAAGGTCGGCGACATGATGCGTTTCAACGTGGGCGAAGGCAGTATCGACGCGCGGGTAGGCAGCATCCGCAAGGTGGATTGGACGTCGTTCCGGGTGAATTTCTTCCTGGTGTTCGATCCAGCGCATGCCGCCTCGTTGCCGCATACGTGGATCGCCAGCTTCTACCTTCCGCGTGGACACGCCGAATCCCTGGCGCAACTCAGCCGTGACTACAGCAACCTCAGCCTGATTGACGTCGACGCCATGCTCGACCGCGTGCGCGAGATCGTGAATCAGGTAAGCGGTGCCGTGCGCTGGGTGCTTGCTTTCAGCCTGCTCGCAGGCGCACTGGTACTTGCTGCCGCACTCGCGTCCAGCGCGCAGGAGCGTCGCCACGAAGCCGCCTTGCTGCGCACGCTGGGCGCACGCCGCACGCAGCTGCGCATGGCGGCAGCCTGCGAATTCGGGCTGCTGGGACTCGTGGCGGGCCTCACTGCCGCATTCGGTGCGGCGGGTACCGGGCTGTGGCTGGGACATGCCATCTTCCACATCGAACATTTCGTTCCGCCATTGGGATCGCTGCTGTTGGCTGCCCTCGCTGCCGCCGTCGTGGTGATGATGCTGGGCCTGATTGGCACGGCGCGCGTCAGCCGCACATCGCCCATGCAACTGCTAAGGGAAGCCTGAGTGCATTGGATCAAACGTGTTGCGCACGAACACCTGCTCATTGGCTTTGGGTTACTGGCCATCGTGCTGGCCATGGTCGACCCGCAACCGCTGGTCACCTATCAGCGCTGGCTGCAACTGCCGACGCTGGCCGGCCTGCTCGGGCTGATGATCTGCATCCAGGGCATCCGTGACAGCGGTCTGGTGCAACACGCCGCCGCTGCGCTGGTCGAGCGCGTGCACTCATTGCGTGGGCTGGGCGTGTTGCTGGTAAGTGCAACGGCGTTGCTCTCAATGGTGCTCACCAATGACGTGAGCCTGTTCCTGCTGGTGCCACTGACGCTCGCCATTGGCACCATCTCCAATCTGCCCGTGATGCGCACGGTGGTGCTGGAGGCGCTCGCCGTCAACGCGGGTTCCACGCTCAGCCCC
This sequence comes from Dyella sp. AD56, assembly GCF_002878475.1. Classification (NCBI taxonomy): domain Bacteria; kingdom Pseudomonadati; phylum Pseudomonadota; class Gammaproteobacteria; order Lysobacterales; family Rhodanobacteraceae; genus Dyella; species Dyella sp. AD56. Next base: position 332,268 of record NZ_NRDP01000007.1, on the reverse strand, counting down.
ATCGGCAATCCGCAGAACCTGCTGTTATGGCAATACACGCATCTGCCCTTCATGGAGTTCGTGCAGAAGATGCTGCCGGCGTTCGGCACCATGTTTATCCTGCTGCTACTGCTGACCGTGGCGTGGATGCCGCGTGGCCGTGTGATCCTGCATGCCAAAGACATCGATGGCCACCCGGTATCGACCCCGCAGGCGATCCTGTCGGTGCTGGCGCTGGGCAGCATGGTGCTGATGATGGAGCACAACCACGCGGTGCTCGGTGCGCTGTTGCTGTTCGTGCCCTTCGCCCTGCTGGAGCGCGGCACACTGCGCCGTGTGGACTGGTTTTTGCTGGCAACGTTTGCAGCAATCTTTCTGGGGTTGGGCCATTTTGCCGAGCTCGCGTGGGTGCAACGCGGGCTGGAAAGCCTCGATCTGGAACATCCGCTCACGCTTTACGCCAGCGGCATCCTCGCCTCGCAGCTGATCAGCAACGTTCCGGCTACGGTGCTGCTGTTACGCCACGCACCTGACCCGATGGCGCTGGCTGTCGCGGTGAACGTCGGCGGTTTCGGCGTAGCCATTGGCTCACTCGCCAACCTGATCGCTCTGCGCCTTGCGAAGCAGCCGCGCGGTGCGCGGCGGCTGCATGTGGTTTCCATACCGTTTCTGCTGGTGTGCGCGCCGCTGGTCTATTTCGTGTATCACTGGATCAGCTGATCAGCTAGCGCGACGCGTACCCCGTCAGTCGTCGCGGTCGTGCGGCACGCTCACCTTACCCTTGATACCGGAATGGCTGACGTCGCCGCTGCCTTTGGCGCCCAGCGTGAGGTCGCCTTGCACATCGCGCACCACCAGGTCGCCCGAACCCAAGGTATCCACGCGCACGTTGCCGCTCACGTTGCGGAGGCCGACGTCACCCGAACCAATGCTGCCCACGCGGGCATCGCCACGGACGCCATTGACCTTCAGGTCGCCAGAGCCGATGGAGCCGGCATCGAGGCTACCCACGTCATTCGCGTCGATATCACCCGAACCCACGCTCAAGGCGAGCGGGCCGGCGATCTTGCTGACGTGCAGGTCACCCGAACCCACCTGCGTGCTCAATCGCTGCAAACCCATCGCCCAGGCATCACCCGAACCGATATTGAGCACGACCGGCATCTGCACGGGCACCTGCATGTCCAGCTTCAGGCTGGTCGAACTGTGGCCGAACAGCGAGATATTGATGTGCGAACGACCGCCGACCTCCACGATCAGGCGATCGCCCTCGCGGCGCTGGGTCACGGTCAAGTCATCCAGCAACTTCGGATCGGACGCACAGGCACGCCCGGTCACAATGCCCCCGCTACCACTCGCGCCGGAGAGATGCAGGTCATAGCTATGCAGGTCCACCTCTACCTCGCGCACACCCTGAAGATCGAGCGTGAGATTGCGCGGGGCTTGGTACTGGCAGTCATCGGCGTAGGACGCCAGTGGAGCGAGCAACAGGATGGCTAGGATCAGACGGCGCATAGATGGTTCCTCATTGGCTGGATAACGCTTTGATGGCCCAGGGCGACAAAAGGTTTAGAGACTACAAACGGGCTCTTGCAGACCCCATCGTCAACCCGCGCCGCCAAACGACGTTTGAGACTTCACGAACCGACGTGGAGTCACCCTGCCATGCAGCGCAAGACATTGCTCGCCACCGTACTCGTCCTGGCGGTTATCGGAGCGGCCTCGCTGGTTATCGCCCAAGACGGCGCGCCGAGCGCACCGCCGGCCAAGAACCCAGCTGGCAAAACGGAACCCATGGCGCATGACGGTATGGCCGACTTCATGGGTGGTCCGGACTTCGGTGGCCCTGGTCCGGGCCCGGGCTTTGGTCGCCCCGGTTTTGGCCGCATGGGCTTCGACGCACCCGAATCACCGGTGATCGGCGACCTCACCGCCCTGGAGCGCCTGTACCGGGAAAGCGGTCGCACCAAGGAGCTTCCGGCCCTTTACAACGACGTGCTGTCCAAGTCGCAGGACCCACGCGTGCGCACCTATGCGTATCACCAGTTGGCCCGCGTGCAGTCGGCGCCAGCCAGCACCGACCAAGCCATTGCCACGCTGCGCAAGAGCCTCGACGAGAACCTCAGCAACGAGGCGAAGAAGCGTGCCGAGCTCGACAAGATGCGTAGCGATTGGGAACAGCGCCACAGCCAGACCAAGCCGGCGCCCCAATCCTAAGAAATCAGATAACAAGAAAAGCGGCACTGCCGTTAGGCAGCGCCATGCCCTGAGGCACGGGAACCCCAGAGCCCGTGCCTCCTTTTTATCCTTCGCTGAAGCTATCTCAGGCGACCGGTTTTTCCTGCTGCTTCGCGCGTTGCCACAGCATTTCCTGGGAGGCCAGATCCTGCTCGGGCAAGGGCTTGCCATCGGCATGCGCCAGTTGCTCCATCGCGCGGAAGCGTCGTTCGAACTTGGCATTCGCGTGACGCAGCGCCTGGGAGAAATCCACGTTGGCATGCCGGGCAAGATTCACCACGACGAACAGAACGTCACCGATCTCGTCCTGCAGACGATGCGTGTCTCGGCCGTTGGCGAACTCGGCGCGTACCTCGCCGACCTCTTCCAGCAACTTGTCCAGCACGGGCTGTTCATCGGGCCAGTCAAAGCCGACCCGGGCAGCGCGTTCCTGCAATTTCAGCGCTCGCTTCCATTCGGGTAGTCCGCGTGAAACGCCGGCGAGCGCACTGTCGTCGTGCTCTTCGCCCTTGGCGGCGCGTTCGGCGGCCTTGATATCGTCCCAGGCCTGCTTCTGCGCATCGAGATCGTCATAGCGCTCATCGCCGAAGACATGCGGATGGCGCCGCAGCATCTTCTCGCTGATCGCATGCGCCACGTCGGAGAACTCGAACAAGCTCGCCTCTCTCGCCATCTGCGCGTGGAAGACCACCTGTAAAAGCAAGTCACCCAGCTCATCGCGCAGGTCATGCCAATCCTTGCGATCGATGGCATCGGCCACCTCGTACGCCTCTTCGATGGTATACGGCGCAATGGTGGAGAAATCCTGCTGCACATCCCAAGGGCAACCGTTCTGCGGATCGCGCAGGCGCGTCATGATCGCGAGCAGGTCGTCCATGTCGTGTCGGCGCGCGTCGCTCATGAGGCGTCCATATCCGCCGACTGCAAGCGTGCTTTCCAGTCGATGGAGACGTCACCTATGGCGATGAATTCCGGATTGATCAGCGAATCGCCACGGTTGTAGCGCAACGGCTCACCCGCAAGGTCGAGTACGGCCCCACCGGCTTCCTCCAGCACGCTCTGCGCTGCCGCGGTATCCCATTCACTGGTAGCGCCTCGACGCAAATAGACGTCCGCATCGCCACGCGCTACCACGCAGAATTTCAGCGATGAGCCCAGCGGCTTCGACGCGTAGTCGTCGCCAATCAACTGCTGCAGCAAAGCCGCGCCCGAGCCACCGTGCGAGCGACTGCCGGCCACGGTGGCGGGCTCCGCCATACGTCGCGTGCCGATGCGCTGCCAGGCCCCGCCCGTCTCGCGCTGCAACCAGGCACCCTCGCCGCGTGCCGCGACATAGAGCTCGCCGGTGACCGGCGCCAACACCACACCCAGCACAGGCTGATGGTTCTCGATGAGTGCGATGTTCACGGTGAACTCGCCATTGCGCTTGATGAACTCGCGTGTGCCGTCCAGCGGATCGACCAGCCAATAACGCTGCCACTCGCGTCGCTGCGACCACGGCGCGGCGCGGGCTTCCTCGGAAATCACCGGAAGGACGTCATCCAGCGCAGCAAGACCCGCGGTAATCACGCGTTGCGCGGCGAGATCGGCGGCGGTGACCGGCGAATGATCCTGCTTGCGTTCGACTTCGAAGTCTTCGCCATAAACAACGAGGATCGCCTCGGCGGCGTCACGGGCGATCGCAGCGATCTGCTGCAGCAGCTTGGAAAAAGGGGCTTGAGTCATGTCGGCGAAAAGCGGCCCGCAAGATACTCGCGGGCCATAAAGAGGGCGGCGATGGAACGGCCTTCGGTGACGTCGTCCCGCGCGATAAGCACGTGCAGATCGGCGAGCTTCCATGGAACCACTTCCAGCTCTTCGGGCTCATCGCCCTCCAAGCGTTCCGGGTATAGATCCTGCGCGAGCACCACGTGGGCCATGTGCGTCATGTACGAAGGCGACAACGACAGGTTGTGCAGAATTTTGAGCTTGCGCGCGCCGTAGCCGACCTCCTCCTTGAGTTCGCGGTCAGCCCCCTGCTCCACGGTCTCGTCACGATCAAGTCGCCCCTTGGGCAAGCTTAGTTCGTACCGTCCCACGCCGGCGCCGTACTCGCGCACGAGCAGCACGGTCTCGTCGTCGATCATCGGCACGATGATGACGGCGCCGAGTCCACCGCCCTTCAGGCGCTCATAGGTGCGGCGCTCTCCGTTGGAGAACTCCAGGTCGAGCTGCTCGACGCGCAGGAAGCTGCTGTCGTGCACGTCCCGGGTGGCATGGATGATCGGTGGCTTTGGCATCGGGCGATTGTAGCGCGGGGGTCAGGGGGGCGGCGGCGCGTGATGGCGGCCGGAGAAGGCGGCCCAGATCATCAGGCCGAGAGCGATGGCATGCAGCAGGCTGCTGACCAAGGCCCAGGACGTGATAAGCACCTGGGTGGTGGAATAAGTGCCCTCATGCATCAAGTGAGGGATATACCAGCCACTCATCACCGAATGCGCGACGAGAAGCAACGCCTGCAGCACGCAGGCCACCAGCATCAACAAAGCCGATTTGCGCGCCCTGGACCAGTACACGCCGGCCATCACGATGCCGACGACGCAGGCAACGAATACGGGCGCGGTGCCAATGAGGATGGAGTAGATCGGAATCAGGTCTTCCATGACGGTCTCTCAGTGGGAGGTGGAAAATCGGTCAAGTGCCAGCGCGTGGATGGCGGGCGTTCCCGCCAGCACGCTGGTGGTGTCTAGCGTAAGCGCCTTGCCGGCGAGATCCGTGAATACGCCGCCCGCCTCCCGCACGATGACGGCCAACGCGGCCACGTCCAGGATGCTGACATCCGACTCGATCACCAGGTCTAGCCCGCCGCGCGCCAGCAAGTGGTAGTGGCAGAAATCACCGTAGCCACGGATGCGGTTGCTGTCGCGAATCATCGCGCCCAACGCGGCCCAGCGCGCGTCCTTGGTCAGGGTCTTGATGTTGCCGGTGGAAAGGGAGGCCTTGGCCATATCTCGGGTGTCGGCCACGTGGACGCGCTCACCGTTGAACCACGCGCCACCGTCTTTGCTCGCCCACATGGTCTCGCCGTAAACCGGTGCGCTCGACACGCCGAGCACCAGTTCGCCACGATGCATCAGCGCGATCTGTGTAGAGAAAAATGGCGTGCGGCGCACGAAACTCTTGGTGCCGTCCAAGGGATCGACCATCCACAGCAAGTCATTGCCATGGTCGTCACGGCCGAACTCTTCGCCAAAGATCGATGCCTCGGGTAGCGCTTTTTGCAGGATCTCGCGAATGGTCAACTCTGCTTCGCGGTCCGCCGCCGTCACCGGCGTGTCGTCGCTCTTGAGTTCCACCGCCACACCCTTGCGCCAGTAGTGCCGCAGCACGACGCCAGCGGCTTCCGCGGCTTCGCGCGCGGCGTCCAGCGCCTTGGACAGGTTCAGTTCGCTCATCGTTTCTCCCCGCGGAGGGCGGCTGCGAGACCACCACTGTAGTTGATGTGCGTGACGCCATCGGCATCAGTGGTGCCAAAAGCCGCCAGCCAGCGCTGAAGCTCCGGATGTTGCCCTCTTGGCGCGGTGACGGCAGTGAAACGCCGCGCGAGAGGACTGAGCTGCAAGCGACCGTCGACGCGTAGCGGGCCGTTGCCATCGTCCTGCACGTGCCCTTCGATCACGCCATTCACCGCCTGCAGCTCCGCACGCAGATCGCCTAGCGGGAGCTCGCCCAGCGCTACCGTGCGGAGCGCTGCTGCCTGCCATTGCACATGGGCATCAAGGCTCCCCGGCCAACCACCGCGCAACTGGAGATGAGCGGCCGTCGCGCGAAGCGTGCCGCGCGGCCATCCGCCCAGCACCATGGGGCCAGTGCCGAGAACATCCAGGTCAACGCGCATTTGGACGTCCGTCCAGGTAGCCTCGGCGGCCTGCTTTCCCGTCATGTTGCCCGCGAAATCCACGCGGGGGCCATGCAGTTCCACATGCAACCGGTTGTCACCCAATAGGGCGGCACGCGAAAGCTGCCATTGCAACTCGCCCAGGTTCTCGCCCTTGGCAGACAACAATTTTCCCGCCTTGCCATCCCATAGCAGGCCACTGACGTCCTGCAATTGCGCACCGTTCAGCCGACTCTCCAGCCACGGCATGGCCCAACGGGCCGGCAGGAACCAAAGCAGCACGAAAACCGCCAGCAACAAGGCCACCAGGCCCATAAGTGCAATACGCCAGACCTTCAACTCGGCTCCCAGACAGGACGCGGGACTTGAGCGTGCATGCTCGAAACCCCGATCATAGCCCGATGAATACCCTCCCTGCTGGCGACGCGCTGGTGCGTCGCGACCTGAGCCTGCTCTGGCACCCCTGCACGCAGATGTACGACCACCGCACGGTGCCGATGGTGCCTATCGCCCGCGGCGAAGGCGCCTGGCTCATCGACACGAACGGCCGCCGCTATCTCGACGGCATCAGTTCGTGGTGGACCAATCTGTTTGGCCACGCCAACCCTCGTCTGGCGGCGGCACTCGCCGAACAGGCCCACACGCTGGAGCACGTGATCTTCGCGGGCTTCACGCACGAGCCCGGCGTAGCGCTGGCGGAAGAACTGGTACGCGTGACGCCGCCGGGACTCGATCGCGTGTTCTATGCGGACAACGGCTCGGCCGCCATCGAAGTGGCGCTGAAGATGAGCTTCCACTATTGGCTCAATCAGGGTCACGGTGAGAAAACGCGCTTCATCGCATTGACCGGCAGCTACCACGGCGAAACGCTAGGCGCGCTTTCAGTCAGCGACGTCGCGCTCTATCGCAAGACCTACGCGCCGCTGTTGCTCACGCCCATCCTCGCGCCCTCCGCAGACACTTATGAAGCGCTTCCCGGCGAGAGCGCGAGCGAAGTCGCACAGCGACGCCTGGACGAGCTCCGCCACTTGCTGGAGGCGCACGCGCACGAGGTGTGCGCCGTCATCGTGGAGCCTCTGGTGCAATGTGCCGGAGGCATGCGCATGTATCACCCGGACTATCTCGCGGGGTTGCGCCGTCTGTGCGACGAATACCACGTGCATTTCATCGCCGACGAAATCGCCGTGGGCTTCGGCCGCACCGGCACGCTGTTCGCGTGCGAACAGGCCAGCGTCTCGCCGGACTTCATGTGTCTCTCCAAGGGGCTCACCGGCGGTTTTCTACCGCTGTCGGCGGTGCTGACCACGGCAAACGTGTACGAAGCGTTCTATGCCGAATACAGCGCAGGCAAGGCATTCCTGCACTCGCACAGCTACACCGGCAACCCACTGGCCTGCCGCGTGGCGCTGGAAACCCTGCGGATATTCCGCGACGAACCCGTGCTTGAGCGCAATCGCGTATTGGCGGCACATCTGGCCAAACGACTGGCACCGCTACGCGATCATCCGCATGTAGCTGACGTACGGCAGACCGGCATGATTGGCGCAGTGGAACTGGTGGCGGACAAAGCAACCCGCACGCCGTTCCCTTCATCGGAACGACGTGGACTACGCGTCTACTTGCACGGCCTGGAACACGAGGCACTGCTACGCCCGCTGGGCGACATCATTTACTTCATGCCGCCCTACGTCGTCAGCACCGACGAGATCGACCACTTGGTCGATACCGCGATCGCAGGCATCGAGCGCGCCGTGGCTTAGTGGCCGCCACGCACCGTGATGCTCGGATCCAACTGCTCCAGCGCCCGGCCCGTATCCACCTGGCCCGTGTTGAGGATGTCCTGACGGCTGTAGCTCCGACCGGCCACCGGCAGGCAAGTACCCTGCTTGGCCGGGATCAGGCTACCGGTCGATTGCAAGCAGTTGCGATTGCCGGGTTTCAACGGGCTCTGCGACGCGTTCGGGTTGCCGGCGCCCTGCAGGGTTGACTGAGCCGCGGGCGCGGGGTTTTCCTGCGCCATGGCGATCGGGGCGACGCCCAGTGTCATGACAAGGATGAGAAGGGATTTGCTGACCATGATCCACCTCCGGGGAACAGGGGATGTGTGACATGCTGCGCCGGTAGCCGCTAACAGGCAAATGCCGCTGCGTGGGCATCTCCCGCGCATTCAGCTAACCGCTCGCAGACCGCATGGGACGGTATTTCTCCGGTCCGCTATGCTTTTCGTTTCCGTTCCTCTGATAACGCTCCATGCGCACGATCCGTATACATGTCGAACTACCGCTCGCCATCGGCCAGGCGTTGGACCTGCCAGCACAGGCGGGCGAACACGTGGCGCGCGTGCTGCGATTGACGACAGGCGCCCCGATTACCTTGTTCAATGGCGACGGCGTGGACTATCCCGCCGTGATCCAGTCCGTCGGCAAGCGCGATGTCCAGGTACGGGTGGAAGCCGCCCTGCCGGTGGCCAATGAATCGCCATTGCCACTGACGCTGGCCCAGGGCGTGGCGCGCGGCGAGAAGATGGACTTGATCGTGCAGAAGGCCACCGAACTGGGCGTGGCGCGCATCATTCCGCTGCTGACCGAACGCTCCGAAGTGAAACTTGACGCCAGTCGCGCCGAAAAACGGCTGGCCCACTGGCAGGCCGTCGTCGCCAGCGCCTGTGAGCAGAGCGGCCGCGCACGTCTGCCTGAGGTCTTACCAGCCATCCCGCTGGAACATTGGCTCCGCGACCTTCCCCAAGACGGCGCACTGCGCCTGGCCCTGTTGCCCGAAGGCACCCATCGTCCAGGCGAACTGAAGTTCTCCGCGGCAGGTGGCGTGCTGGTGGTGGGTCCCGAGGGCGGCTTGGGTCAACGCGATACTGCAGCACTCACTGACGCCGGCTTTACCGGCCTACGCCTTGGGCCGCGCATCCTCCGCACGGAAACGGCGGGGCTGGCAGCACTGGCAGCGCTGCAGGCGTTGCATGGCGATGTGTGAATCGCACGCTTTTGGGTGTGCGCCGGGATGACGAGCTAGTTGGAAGGTCGAGGCTAGGTTGACCCCTCACCCCAACCCTCTCCCCATAGGGGAGAGGGAGTTAAAGGCTCACGTCCTGCCGAGCTCAGCTTGCGAGTTCAAGCAACTCGATCAATTCCGCCTCAATCCCTTCCAGATCCGGGATCACCGCGATGTCATCGCGCACCAGTACCTGCGCGCGTACACCTGGGGGCAACGGCGCACCGTCATGCGTGGGAATGATCAGCTCGGCATTGAGCGTGGTCAGACGCGGAAAACCCTGGGTGACCACCGCGATGAACGGCAGGTCCGCATGCCCGCCCAGCGCCTTCAGCACGGCCACGCGCACCGCCTGCTCGCTATCGCCCTCGCCGGCACCTGCCAGCGTATTGAACGACACCAACGGCACGCGCCAGCCACGCCACGCAATGCGACCCAGCAACCATGGCGGCGAACCTTCCATGGGTTCGGGCGCGGGCATGGTGATCACTTCGGCCACGGTGGCGTTGGGCAACAGCAGGCGCAGGTTGCCAACCGGCACCAATACGCAACGGATTTCACGTGGTAGTGGTAGATCACTCATCGCCGGCCCTCCATCAACGTCTCTTCCACCAGGCGCGCCGCCAACTCGGCTGGCGTACCCGAATAACTGTGCAACCGCTCGGCCTCGATGCCGTGCACCATGTCCGCGAAGTGACCGTCGGAAGACTCAATCCAGACCTGGCCACCGCGATCATGGATCGCCTGGCAGCCACCGAGCGCATCGTTGGCTTGTCCCGCGAAGACGATGCCCTGTGCGCTGCGACCGAACACGTTGGCCGCCATGGTGAAGCTCGCGTCGATCGGCGAACTGCGCATGTCATTGTTCTCCAGTGACTGCAACTCCACGCGCCCATCGCGATGGATGCGCGCCTGCTGTCCACCGGGGACAACCAGCACCTCACCCACGCGGGCCCGCACACCAGGGCCGGCGATACGCACGGGGAGGTCGCTATGGCGCGTCAACGTATCGGACAAGGCCTCAACCGACTTGCCGCCGAGATGCTGGACATGCAGCACCGCGATGCGCAGGTCCATCGGCAACATCGACAGGAACGAGCACACTGCCTCCAGGCTGTCTGCCGCGGCGCCCAGCACGAGCAGGCGACCGATCGCGCTATCCAGGTCGTCGAGCAACATCTCGGTGCCGGCGTCGTACTCCTTCGGCGCCAGGGCTTCTTCCATCGACACCAGTTCCAGCGCCGCTCCTGGCTCGATGATGGAAGCGTGTTCCTCGCCACCTTCCGGCGCCAGGAAATCTGCCGCGCTCAACTTCTCGACCCCGAACTCCTTCGGGTTCGCCGGTGCGGGCGCAGGGGCCGCGACAGGCGCGTGCGCATCATCTTCGTCGACCAGGGACCAGCCCGACGCCAGATCCAGCACCGACGACGACGGCTTCGCAGCATCTGCCGTCGCTGGCATGAACGAGTCGTCCAGTGGCGCCAGCGCGAGATGATCCAATTGGAACGAAGGCACCTGATGAGACACCGCTTCGTGGGTCAGCTCTTCAATAGGCGCAGGTCCCTGCGTAGCGAGCGTTTCCACGCCGAACCTACCGTCGTGCAACGGAGGCAGTTCGTCGGTGGCATTGAATTTCAGGCCCGAGCCAAAGTCGTGATCGGGCGCGGTGGCCTCATGCGCGGTCGTGCCGAAGTTGCCATCGTGCAACGGCGGCAATTCGTCGTCAGCGCTGAACTTCAGGCCCGAGCCAAACTCATCTCCCGTATCGAGCGGCAGATCGTCCAGCGCCGCAAAATCATCGGCATGCAAGGACTCGTCGTGCCCCTGCTGCGGCGAATGCGATGCATGGGCTTCATCCGCTACCACGGGTTCGTCGGCGGCAAGCAAGGCTTCGAGCTCCGCCGCCAGCGATTCGGATTCCACTTCGGTCGCAGCGCTGACCTGCGGTGCCGCCGGCGCCACTTCCGTCGTATCCACAAGCGAGGTGAGATCCCACGCGGGCGCTTCGACGCCCATGGCGGCCACGCTTTCCACGGCCGCAGGTGCGACCACCTCGGGAACAGCCGGCGCGTCGAGCGGACGCGGCGGATCCAGATCCCCCTGGGCCATGACCTTCACGGCGAGATGGCGCGCCCAGCGCGCACGATCCCAACCATCAAGGGAACGGCTAGCGGCAGCGTCGTTGAACACCACGCGCGGCCTGTCGCCATCGAGCACGTCGTAAAGGCGATCGAGGTCGTTCTCGGCGTCATCGTCCAGGTTCACCACCAGCACTTCCGCGCGGGTGGTGTCGAGCATCTGTTTGCTCAGGGTGGACAGGGCACCTTCGTGCACGATCCTCGCCCCACGCTCTCGCAGTGCCTCGCGCAGTTGGCCGCCGAGCTCCACGTCATCGAACAACAGGGCTACCACAGTCGCCGTTTCAGCCATTGAGCGACTCCGTGGTGCGCTGCTCGAGCACCTCGCCGATCTGCATCAGCAGCTCGGCCTCCTGGTAAGGCTTGCCGAGGTAACGGTCCACGCCGATGTCGAACGCGCGCTGGCGATGCTTATCGCCGGTACGCGACGTGATCATGATGATCGGCACGTCGCGGAATCGCGAATCGGCCTTCATATGCGTGGCCAGCTCGTAACCGTCCATGCGCGGCATCTCGATGTCGAGCAGCATCAGGTCAGGCACGCGCTCGTGCAACTTCTCGAGTGCGTCCACGCCGTCCTTCGCCGTGGCGACTTCGTACTCGTGACGCTCCAGCACGCGGCCAGTCACCTTGCGCATGGTGATGGAGTCGTCGACCACCATCACCAGCGGACGCACGCGCGACTCTTCCACCACCGGCGTGGCCACCGCACTGAGGCCTTCGTCGAGTCGCGCCCGGCGGCGGATCACACCGTGGCGTACCAGCGGGGCGAGATCGAGAATGATCAGCACGGAGCCGTCACCCATGATGGTCGCGCCGAGAATGCCGGGCACCGAGCTGATCTGCGGGCCGACCGACTTCACCACGATTTCGCGCGAGCCGATGACGGCATCGATACGGATCGCACCGCGCAAGTCACCGGCGCGCGTCAGCAACAGGGGAATCTGTTCTTCATCACCGGCGTGGCTGGCCGTAATGCCCAGCAACCCCGACAGCTCGTGGATGTCGTAGCTCTCGCCGCCGTACAGGAAGGTCGGCTCCGGATCAGCCATGCGCTCGGCCAGTTCCGCCGGGCTAATACGCGCCACACCCTGCACCGAGGTCATCGGGATGGCGAAGGCAGACTCGCCGACGCGGACCAGGATGGCCTGCGTCACCGCCAGGGTGAACGGCAGACGCAGCACGAACGTGGTGCCCTGGCCTTCCTTCGATTCGATCGACAGCGCACCGCCGAGCTGCTTGATTTCGTTCGCCACCACGTCCATGCCCACGCCACGGCCAGCGAGCTGGGTCACGGTGCTGGCGGTGGAGAAGCCCGGCTGCGTGATGAGAGCGAGCACCTGATCGTCGCTTAGGCGCGCATCGGCACGAACCAGACCGCGTTCCACGCCGCGTTTGCGGATGGCGTCGCGATCGAGGCCGCGGCCATCGTCCGTCACGCGCACAACCACTTCGGTCGCTTCGCGCGCCACGCGGATGCGTACAGCGCCCTCTTCTGGCTTGCCTGCCTTGCGGCGATCAGCCGGCGATTCGATACCGTGCGCCACCGCGTTACGCAGCATGTGCTCAAACGGAGCCTTGATGCGGTCAAGCAGGTTGCGGTCCATTTCGCCGTGGGCGCCCTCCACGTAGAGCTGGGCACCCTTGCCTTCTTCCTGTGCGGCCTGACGCAGCGTGCGGCGCAGGTTCGGCACCATGGTGTCGAACGGCAGCATGCGCGTGCGCAACAGACCATCCTGCAGTTCGGAGCTCACGCGCGACTGCTGGATGAGCAAGGTTTCGGCCTGACGCGTCAGTTCGTCCAGCATGCCCTGGATGGACACAAGGTCGGATACCGACTCGGCCAGCGCACGCGAGTACTGCTGCAACTGCGAGAAGCGGTCGAGCTCGAGCGGGTCGAACACCGCCATGCCCGCTTCGCGATGCTCGCGCTGGAAGCGCGCGATGATCTGCGCTTCCGTTTCGATTTCCAGCATGCGCAGCTGACCGCGCAGACGCTGCACGGTCTGGTCAAGCTCGACCAGGTTGAAGCGGTAGCCAGCCACCTGCTGTTCGAGGCGCGAACGGTAAATCGCCACCTCGCCCGCGTGATTCACCAGCGAGTCGAGCAGTTCGGCGCGAACGCGGATCTGTTCCTGCGGCGTGGACTGCGCTTCCTCGCGCTCCTCCGGCAGCAGTTCAGGCAGCGGCGCAGTACGTGGCACGAACGGCACCACGTTGGCGGCATCGGCCGGCGTGGGCGCGACATCGACACCGCCGCCAGCCATGGCCAGGAAGCGGTCGATGGTCGCCTGCGGATACGGCATCGCCCGACCCTGCGAAACCAACTGCACGAGGCCGTGCAACTGATCGAAGCCCGTTTCCAGCGCGGCGATCAATTCGCCGGTGTGCGCCGAGTCTGCGTTTAGCGGCTTTTCCAGGGCGGTTTCGATGGCGTGCGTGAGGTCGCCCACGGCCATCAGGCCAGCGATGCGCGCACCACCCTTAAGGGTATGCAGGTCACGCTGGATCTCGGCCAGATGCTCAATGGCCGTCGGCTCGGCACGCCACTGGGCGAGCACGCCGTCAGAGTGATCGAGAATCTCGCGCGCTTCCTCGATAAAGATCTCCAGCAGATCCGGATCGATCTGGCCGTGCAGCAGAGAGGATTCGTCGAGCGAATCCACTTGCGCGGCGGCCTCCACGACGTCCGGCACGTCGACCACCGGTTCGACGACTGGCGATGCCTCCGCCGGAAGCGCGGGCTCGGCTGCTACCAGCGTTTCCAGCTCGATCTCTTCGTCCGGCACATCGACGATCGGCGCTTCCAGCGCGATCTCTTCATCCGGCACGTCGATGGCCGGCACCTCCAGCTCGATCTCTTCGATCGGCAGCAGGTCGATGGGTGGCAGCGCGTCGATGGACACCGCGTGCTCGTCGTCCGTCGACGCAGCAACGTCAGGTACTTCGGTCTCTTCGATGAAGTGATGCGTCGTCGCTTCTGCTTCGACGACAGGTTGCGCTTCCTCGAAATTCACTTCATGCACAACGGCGTGTTCGGCCGGCGCGTCAGCATCGTGCTCGACCGGGTCGATCTCCAGCGTCTCGGCTTCACCGATCAGCTCGGCATACAACTTGGCGAGTTCGTCGCTTTCCGCATCACCCTTCACCGGCGCGTGCGGCGGCGTATGCGACGCCTGATTGGCGGCAGGCAGGTGCGCGTCGAGATCGTACTCACCCAAGGCGGCGAGCAGCTCGTCGGCATAGTCGTCCGTAGTGGCAACGACAGGCGGCGCGGCGGGCTCGACAGGTTTGGACGCATCCGACAGTGCTTCGTCCAGCGATGCGCCAAACGACTCTTCGTGAGAAGCATCCGCAAGGTGCGCCGGAACCTCGTCCTGAAGATCGATCGGTGTTTCGAACAACACATGCGCGACTTTGGGTTCGGGCTGGCTGTCGCGCAGTTCGGTCAGGCGATGGATCAGGTCATCCAGGTCCGGCAACTGCGGCGACGGCACGTCGAACTGGTTCATCACATGGTCGACGGCGTCGGCGCTCTGGCTGAGCAGCAGCACGCCTTCCGGCGACAACGACTGACCCGCGGCGCGCAGGCGCTTGAGCAGGCTTTCCAGCGGTGACAAAAGCTGCGTCAACACCGGAATGTCGACCATGGCGATGGCGCCATGCAGCGTGTGCACTGCACGCAACAGGCTGTCTTCCACGCGCAACTCACCATCGACCCGGTTGATCGCGGTGCGGATTGTGGCCAGATACTGCGCTACTTCACTACGCAGGATTTCCAGCAGCACCGGATCGATCGGCGGCATCACCGGCGCTTCGAAGAAGACGTGCTCAGGCGTAGGTGCGAGCACCTCGGCGTGGGTTGTTTCGATGTCGGCCAGCGTCGCAGCGGGAATCGCCTCGGCGGCCACGTTCGCGCGCGGCACGCGACGACGGACGATGCGGCGCACGGTTTCGGTAGCACCCGTGGTGGGCACATCGGCCAGACGCGCATCAGCCTGATTGGCCGCCAGGCGTTCGGCGATCTCCATGATCGCGGCAACCGGTGCCGTGACCGCACCCTCGCCCATCAACGCGGCGCGGAACTGCGGCAGGACATCGATGGCGGCGGAAACGACCTCTTGCACGCCCTCGTTCGGCGGGACCGACTGGTCCAGCACCCGGTTGAGCATGTTTTCCACCTTCCAGGCGAACTCGCCCAGCAGGGTGGCGCCGACCAAGCGACCGGAACCCTTGAGCGTATGGAAGGAGCGACGAATCGACGTCAGCGCGTCGAGCTGCTGCGCGTCGGCCAGCCAGTTTTTGCGCGCGGCGTGCAGGCTGTCGATCTCTTCCTGCATTTCCTCCAGGAAAATGTCGCGGATGTCGTCGTCGATGCCGGCTGTGCTGGCTTGGAAGCCTGCATCAACCGCGGAGGCGCCGGCGACCGGCACTTCTTCGACGACTTCTTCCTCGATCTCGATCCAGTCGTCTTCGCCGCTGCCCTCCACGGGCTCTTGCGGCGTGATATGCACAGTGTCGGCAAGGCGCAGGCCAGTGATCTCCTGCGGTTCGGGCTGCGGGGTTTCGCTATACCCCACGACCAGCCCGGTCAGGTCATCACCGTGTGCCACGCTGACGCTCTCGGACAGTTCCGGCTGGTTCGCGAGCGCAGCAGCGAGTGCAGCGTCGGCGGCGCGCGCCACATGCTCCGGCGGCGTCTCATCCAGTTCGTCTTCGGACGGCGCGCGGACGGCCGGCGGCGGCCAGTAACCCAAGCTGCTGAGGCTGTGCTCGGCAACGTCCAGAATGTGTTCGAGCCCACCGCGATGTTCGCGCGCAGCCTCGAGGTAGTACTCCAACGCGGCCAGTGCATCGGCCAGGTGATCCATCTGCACCGAGCTGGGCACACGACGGTCGACCAGCAATTCGTTGCCGACGAAACGGCCGATGCCTTCGGCCAGTTCGGCCGGGCGCGGTGCGGACAACATGCGCAGGGCACCGGCGACTTCATCCATCAATTGGCCTACGTCGGCCAATTGATGCGACTGCCAACCGGATTCAACGTAGGCGACGATGGCGTCCTTCACCTTGCCGGTGTTGGCAGTCGCCTCGTGCATCAGCGTTGCGAGGATATGGCGTGCCTCGCTGCGGGGCAGCATGCCGGTCGGCGCTTCGCTGAGCGGCTCGCCGTCGGCGCCGAGGCTTTCGATGTGATCGTCCAGCGATGCTTCCACGTACAGCAGCGCACCGGCGACGTCGAGCAACAGCTCTTCATCGGGCGCGCGCACGCGGCTGACGATTTCGTCCAGCACCCGCCGCTGCTCGTTCACCACGCGACGCGGCACACCCAGCGCGAGCATGCCCAGCGTGTCACCGACGCGCTCGAGGATCTCTGTCTGGCTGGCCAGCTGTGCGGGATCAGGATGTGTCTGGCGCAAGAACAGATCGAGCGATTCCTTGACGCGCAGCAGGTCGTCCTTCAGCGCCTTTGCCACGGAGTCGAGCAAGGCTCGATTGTGGCCGGCCATGGAACCCCGTGCGTGCTCGACCTCGCTCTGCTCGGGCAGCAGCGCGTCGAGTGCGTAGGTCTGGCGCAACAGCTCCATGCGCGGGCTGCCCTGACGGACCTGGCCCACGACGTAGAGCAGCTTGCGCGCAAGTTCGTCGGCATCGCCACCGCGAAGGTTGGCTTCACCGTGCTCAACCAACTGGCGCATGCTGCGATCGACTTTGCCGATCAACTGGCGCACTTCGCCGGTCTGGCTCTTCAACGCGCCTTGCTGCACACCTTCCAGCACACCGGCTGCGATCCACCACAGGCGACGGCCCGGGACGGTGTGGCAGCGCGCCGTGATGGCGTCCAGCGTCTGGACCATACCCGCCAATTGCTGGTCACTGCCCTGGCCGCGGAACCACGACAGCAACTGCTGCTGGAAACGCAGGCGCAGCGTGGTGACTTCGCTGCGCTGGCGTTCGCCGCTGACTTCCTGCAGCGTCGCTGGCGCCTGGGCCGGCAATGCGACCTCGAGGTTTGGCGTGAACAGTGCCGATTCGTGCAGCGCCTGCTGGCCGCGGCTCGAACGCAAGTCGTTGAGCAAGGGCAACAGCACCACCGGCACGTCGCGATGACCGCCGGAAAGGCGTTCCAGGTAGTCCGGCAGCTGCATCAGGCCGCGCATCAGCGCGGCATAAGCCTCCTCACGGTTGGCCACATGGTCTTCGAGTAGCGAGATGGCGAGTGTTTCCATCTCCTCCGTGACCATGGCAGCGCCGTAAAGCTCGACCATGCGCAGCGTGCCGTGCACCTGATGCAGGCTGTCCGCGCAGGAGCGCATCGCATCCCGATCACCCGGGTTGTCGACATAGGACTCCAACGCCTGCCGGGCGAGGGCGAGCGTTTCATCCAGCTCGGGCTTGACCCACTGCAGGGTGGTGAAATCGATATGGTCTTGAAGTCTCATGCGCCCCTCTCAGCGGCCACGTAACGCTTTGTCACGCAACCATCGAGGTTGCTTCTGCAAAAAACGTTGTTAGCCAGCTTGTTCAACCCGGCAGCTTAAAGTGAGCCACCGAACGCCGCAGGTCACTCGCCAGCTGGGCCAGGTAACCGATCGAGTCGGCGGTCTGGCTCGCGCCTTGCGAGGTCTGCGAAGTAATTTCCTGGATCGCATTCATCGACACCGAAATATCGGTTGCCGCGGTCGACTGCTGACGCGCCTGGGTGGAGATGTTTTGAATCAGCGCCGACAAGTCATGCGACACGCGCTCGATGTCACCCAGCGCGCTGCCTGCGTCTTCCGCGAGGCGTGCACCGGCCACCACTTCCGCGGTGGTCTGTTCCATCGAGTTCACCGCTTCGTTGGTGTCGGACTGAATGGTCTGCACCAGCGTTTCGATTCGCTTTGTCGCGCTCGCGGAGCGTTCCGCGAGGCGCTGCACTTCGTCCGCCACGACCGCGAAGCCGCGACCCGCTTCACCCGCCGACGCCGCCTGGATGGCTGCGTTCAAGGCGAGGATGTTGGTCTGCTCGGCGATGTCGTTGATCAGTTCCACGATGGAGCCGATCTCCTGCGACGACTCGCCCAGGCGCTTGATGCGCTTGGACGTTTCCTGGATCTGGTCGCGGATGGAGTCCATGCCCGAGATCGTCTCGCGCACCACTTCCGCACCGCGCGATGCGATCTGCACCGAGCGTTCCGCCACGTCGGCCGATTCGGCGGAGTCCTTGGACACCGTATCCATCAGGCTGGCGATCTGGTTGATCGCGGTGGTCGCCGTGCTGATGCGCTGCGCCTGATTCTGTGCCGACTCGGCCAGATGGCGTGCGGTGGTCTGCGTTTCCTGCGCCGAGGACGACACCTGCTCCGAGGTCTCGTTGATCGTCGTTACCAGGGTGCGCAATTCGTCGATGGCGTAGTTCACCGAGTCGGCGATGGCGCCCGTAATGTCTTCGGTCACCGTCGTCTTGACGGTCAGGTCACCTTCGGCGAGCGAGCCCATTTCGTCCAGCAGGCGCATGATGGCCTCCTGGTTACGCTGGTTGAGTTCGGTCGATTCCTGGAAGCGGCGGCGTTGATCGGCGATCAGCTGCACGATAAGGACGGCCAGGAAGGCGGCCGCGCCGATCGCACCAAGCACACCCCACCAAAGGTTCGGGAACAGGCGGCGGGTCGGCAGCTTGCTGATCTGGTCAGCAAGCTCGTTCGCACGCAACAGCACGTTCTGCGAATCCAGCGACGCCTGATTGCCGGCGCGCTTCACGTCACTGAGGTTGCCGGCGGCGCCGACCAACTTGCCGACTGGGTCTTGCAGGCCATCCCACTGCGTCTGCATGTCAGCGAGGATCTTGCGCGCGTTGGCATCACCCATGGCGCGCACGCCGACTTCGGTGTTGCCTTCGAGCAAGCCCTTGAGCACCGAGCCGTAGAGCTGGCCGTCGCGGGCCAGGCCGTCGGCAGCAGGCTGCGAGGCGTCGCCACCCTGCAGCACTTCCTGCACTCGGCGAATCATTCGGTCAGCCAGCACCATCTGACGGGCGGAGGTGTAGGTCTGCTCAGCGCTGCCGCCGCGCTGCTGCAGGATGTTCACCACCTGCTCCATGCTGGAGTTCAGCAGGGGCAGTTCGCGACCCAGGGTGGAGGCGCGCTGCGCCGAATCCACCACCAGCGCCTTGTTCGAAAGGATCTTGCCGATGTCCCCGTCGAGCTGACCCCAGGCATTGCTGAGCGCGCTGACGGCGCGGCCGGCGGGCGTGGCGTTGCTGTCGGCATAGGGCTTCATGCCGCCCTTCTCGTCGCCCTTGTTGAGGCGCTGAATAGCCGCGTCGATGGTGTTGCGGTTGGTTTCGAGCTCCTTGAAGGAGTCAACGTTACCGTCCGCCGCTTCCAGCGCGAGCTTTGCCGTCTGCTGTGACAACACCTGGATCTGAGTGGTCAGGCCCGTCGCCTGCGCATCCTCGCGACCACGCAAGGTGAGCATGGCGAAGTCGACACCCGTGAAACCGAACGCAATGACCAGCGCAATGATGAGGCCTGTATAGCCCCGCTCTTTGCCCACGCCCCCTGTAGTGCTCATTTCGTTCACCTCGCCCTTCTACGCCTCGCCGCCCATGCCGGCGAAGGCGTCGGATCATCGCCCTGATTCCGGCCTTGAGCAGCGCCGGTCCTACTCGTGGTTCAACTGTTGCGCGTCAAGCCGCAGCCTGACGGAAATCCGGCGCACGAACCAGCTTACCCATACTGAAGACAGCCAATCGCGAATCGCCTACGCGATCATCCACAAAACGTGCCAGGCGCGGATCGTCTTCCTGCTCGGCGTGACGACGCTGTTCCGCATCGACCGTACGCTGACCGAAAACTTCATCCACCATCAGTGCCACGCTGCCGGCACCCTGGCGCACGACGAGGAGTCGCGTGCGTTCGGTGGACTGCGTGCGTTCGCCAAACAGGAAACGTGCCAGGTCGATGACCGGCACCAGGTTGCCGCGCACGTTCGCCACGCCCAGCAGCCACGGTTGCGTACCCGGTACCTGCGTCAGCGAAGGGACCGCCAGCAGTTCGCTGATCTCGTCGATGCCGCTGACGAACAGGCGACTGCCCGCGCGATAGCCGATACCGCGCCACAGGCCGGGAGCTTCCAGCTTTTCCGGTGTGTCGGAGGCATGCACAAGCGAAAGACGCTCGTAACGGGCCAGGATTTCAAACGGCGAGAGCGACGCGGTCTGGCTCATCGTCACCTCACGCTGCGTTGGGCAGCAAGTCGTTGATGCAGGCCAGCAAGTCTTTCTCGTTGACAGGCTTAGTGATGAAGGCACGCGCACCTTGGCGCAGCCCCCACACACGGTCCGTCTCCATCGACTTGGTGGTGATCATGACAATCGGGATACCCGACGTCATCGGGTCACGCGTGAGCGTGCGGGTGGCCTGGAAGCCGTTCATGCCCGGCATGATGACATCCATGATGACCAAATCAGGCTTGAGCTCGCGCACGCGCTCGATGCCGTCTTCGGCGTTGCCGATGGAATCGACCTGATAGCCCGCGCGTTCGAGCAGCGTGGTGAACACGCGCACGTCCGTCGGCGAATCGTCGATGATGAGAATATTGGCCACAGGCCCCCCTCAGATCCTGTAGTCGTCGGGCTTAAACCGTAACGACATGTCGATGGATTGCACCAAGCAGTTCGTCCCGGGTGAACGGCTTGGTCAAATATTGTTCCGCGCCCACGATGCGGCCGCGCGCCTTGTCGAACAGTCCGTCTTTCGAACTGAGCATGATGACGGGCGTGCCCCGGAACTGCGGGTTGTTCTTGATCAGCGCGCACGTCTGATAGCCGTCGAGACGCGGCATCATGATGTCGACAAAGATGATCGCGGGCTTCTGGTCGGAGATTTTCGCGAGCGCCTCGAAACCGTCCACAGCCGTAAGCACGTCGCAACCTTCTTTCTTGAGCAAGGTTTCGGCGGTACGGCGGATGGTTTTCGAGTCGTCGATAACCATGACCTTGAGGCCGGCCAGGCCATTTCCATTCATATTCAAGTTCACAACACCCCCCTGCGACCCGCCCCTGGCTCAGGTAAACCATGCGACCGCCAACCATTGGGCTAGCGGTCCCATATTAGATACAAAACCGCACGTCGAGGACGACGTACGGCGATCGTTCAGCTGGCAGGCACTCGTGCGTTGCTGTTTACCGCCTGCCCGACGTGCCGTCAAGCTGAAATCTCACGTATAGCGTTCTACGTCATTGAATCGAACGCTTTGCCTCCTTCGGCGGCCGACATCGGGGCTTATCGGCGACGTTTCCCTATGGAGACAATCCCGTCCTTCCGGCACCCTCAAAAGGGAGCTTGATCACCGGAACGATCAACGCCATTTCCCACCATCGGACGACATACACTGCCACACCGCCGCCCAAGCAACACCGGGCGCGGATAGTGAAGACGCTCTACTACCGGAGAATGACGATGACCCTCAAGGTCGCCGTACTAATGGACCCGATCGGCTCAATCAAGATCGCCAAGGACACCACGTTCGCCATGCTGCTGGAGGCCCAGCGGCGCGGCCATCACTTGTTCTACATGGAACAGGGCGATCTGGCCGCTCGCAGCGGCGAACCCTGGGCGCGCCTGGCGCCGCTGTCCGTGCGGGACGATCCCTCCGGTTGGTTCGTTCTCGGGGAGCCCGAATGGCGAGACTTACGCCAGATGGACGTGGTGTTGCTGCGCAAGGATCCGCCGGTCGACTCGCAATTTATCTACGACACCATGGTGGCCGAGCTGGCTGAACGCGCCGGCGTGACCGTGGTGAACCGCCCCGAGGCCCTGCGCGACTGCAACGAGAAGCTGTTCGCCATGCACTTCCCGCAGTGCATGGCCCCTACCCTGGTGACCCGCGATGCGGCCGAGCTGCGCGCCTTCGTCGCCACCCACGGCGAGGTAGTGCTCAAGCCGCTGGACGGCATGGGCGGGCGCGGCATCTTCCGCGTGAAGGCAGGGGACAACAACCTGAACTCCATGCTGGAAACGCTGATTGCCGCTGGCCCCAAGGGTGAGCACAAGCAGTTCACCATGGTGCAGAAGTTCATCCCGGAGATCACAGCCGGCGACAAGCGCATTCTCGTGGTGGACGGTGAGCCCGTGCCGTACGCGCTCGCCCGCATCCCGCAAGGCAGCGATTTCCGCGGCAACCTGGCGGCGGGCGGACGGGGCGTGGGCGTGCCGCTCAGCGAGCGCGACCGCTGGATCGTCTCCCAGGTAGCACCGGAACTGCGCCGCCGCGGCCTGCTGTTCGTCGGCCTGGACGTGATCGGTGACTACCTCACCGAGATCAACGTCACATCACCGACATGCGTGCGCGAACTGGATGCCCAATTCGGGCTTAATATTGCGGGTCAGCTCTTCGACGTCGTTGAGCAGAAACGAACCGAGACCCGCGCTGCGTGAGCCAACCTGCTGTCCGCACCAGCGCCGACATGTTCGGCGCCACGATGCTTTTCTCGCTATTGCTGCACGGCGTGGTGATCCTTGGCATCACCTTCACCTACGTGAAGGCCAAGCCGAGCTTGCCCACGCTCGACGTGACACTGGTCGACGTGGCCAATCGCGAGTCGCCAGACAAGGCGGACTTCCTCGCCCAGGCCAACAACAGCGGTGGCGGTGAAAGCGATAAGGCCGCCCGCCCGTCCCAGCCGGTGTCCGGCGTGCTGCCCCGCCCGTCCAACGGTGTGGCGCCGCAGCCCGTTCAAGCCAGCGCACCGCGCCCGCAAGAAGCCACCGACGACAAGCTACTCACCACGACCGGCAACAGCCATTACAGCGTCAGCACCGACAGCGCGAAGCTAGAGCGGACACCGCAGGATCTTCCCGACTCTTCCGAGGAGGTGAAGCGGCAGCAGGAGATGGCCCAGCTGGCCGCCGAAGTGCGCGACCGCAGCGAGCAATACGCCAAGCGCCCTAAGAAGAAGTTCATCTCATCCAACACCAAGGAGTACGTCTACGCGGCGTACATGCGCGGCTGGGTGGACCGGGTGGAGCGCGTCGGCAACCTCAACTATCCCAACGAAGCACGCCGCCGCGGCCTTCACGGCGACGTGCTGATGACGGTGACGCTCAACCGCGACGGTTCCGTGAAGAGCATCGAGGTGGTGCAAAGCTCAGGCCAGCCGCTGCTGGACGCCGCCGCGCAACGCATCGTGCGCCTTGCCGCACCGTTCCCGGCGCTGCCGTCGGATAAGGAGCGGTTCGATGAGTTGAACATCACGCGGACCTGGCAGTTCATGCCCAACGACACGCTGCACAGCCGTTGAGCCATCGGTGAACCAAGCGCACACGGAAAGACTGCAGCAAAGTCACGGCCCCTCGACGATCCCCAGCGGGTCTTAACCCGGCCTGCATCCGCGCGGGCAAGCAATGCCGGCTGGGCTTACAATGCACCCATGCCCGCTTTCTGCTCTCAACCGTCATCCCTCGCCGGTCAATTTCTGATCGCCATGCCCAGTTTGGCCGAGCCACCGTTTTCCCGCGGCGTGGCCTTCATCTGCCAGCACGACGAGGACGGCGCCGTCGGCCTGCTGGTAAACCAGCTTTCCGAATACCGCCTGGGCGACGTGCTCGACCAGATGAAACTGGAATGCAGCGACCTCGAATTGGCTGATGCGCCGGTGCTGATCGGTGGCCCGGTACAACAGGAACGCGGCTTCGTGCTGCACCGTGAACCCGGCCACTGGGAATCGAGCTATCGGATCAATGGCGAGTGGTCGGTGACCACCTCGCGCGACATCCTCATTGCCATGGCCCACGGCGAAGGCCCGCGCCTTGCTGTGATGGCGCTGGGCTACGCCGGCTGGAGCGCCGGCCAGCTTGAGCAGGAACTGAAGGACAATACCTGGCTCACTGTCGAAGCCAACGAACGCGTGGTGTTCCATACACCGCTGGAGGAGCGCTGGAGCGCTGCCGCGGGCCTCGTGGGCGTCGACCCGCTGCAATTACCCGGCTACGCAGGGCACGCATGAGCTGTGTGTTTGGCTTCGATGTCGGTAGCCGCCTGATCGGTGTGGCCGTCGGCAATCGCATCACGGGCAGCGCGCGTGGGCTGGCGGCCATCGCCGTCCGCGATGGCGATCCCGACTGGTCGAAGCTCGACGCGCTGCGCAAGGAATGGTTGCCCGAGACCCTGGTGGTCGGCTTGCCCCTGACACTCGACGGCGAAGAGCAGCCAGCCAGCAAGGGCGCCCGTCGCTTTGCCAACAAGGTCAGCCAACGCTACAACCTGCCGGTGATGCTCACCGACGAGCGCTACAGCTCGCAGGAGGCCGCACAACGCTTCGCCGGCGCGCGTGCTGCAGGCCTGAAGAAAAAGCGCGATGCTGCCACGATCGATGCCGAAGCCGCTGCCGTGATCCTGGAACGGTGGCTGGCCTCTCCCGATACCACCGGACCCTAAGAACGGACTTCCGCCCGCCATGAGCTCTCGCTTGCGCCACCTCACCACCCTGGAACACCTACCTCGCGAGAGCATCGAGCGGCTGCTCGACCGTGCGGAGACCATGCGCGACGGATGCGCCCACGGCACGCGCAAGCTGGAGCTGCTCAACGGCCGCACCATCCTCAACCTGTTCTTCGAGCCGTCCACGCGTACGCGCACCTCGTTCGAGCTAGCCGCACGACGCCTTGGCGCCGACGTCATCAACTTCGACATCGGCTTCTCCTCCACCAGCAAGGGCGAGGCGCTGTTCGACACGCTGCACACGCTGGAGGCGATGCACATGGATGCCATCGTCGTACGCCACAAGGTGTCAGGTACGCCGGAAGAACTGGTACGCCATGCCATGAGCGGCGTTTCCGTGATCAATGCCGGCGACGGCAACCGCGCCCACCCCACCCAGGGCCTGCTCGATGTGCTGACCATTCGCCAGCATCGCCCGGACTTCAGCCAGCTCACCGTAGTCATCTGTGGCGATGTAAAGCATTCGCGTGTGGCCCGTTCGGACGTGCATGCACTCAAGGCGATGGGCACGAAGGAGATCCGCCTGTGTTCGCCGCAGGCCTTGATGCCTGACGCCGCTGAATTCCCTGGCTGCGTGCTCACTGACGATTTCGATGCCGCCGTGGAAGGTGCCGACGTGGTCATCACGCTGCGCCTTCAGAAGGAGCGCATGGCCGCCACCGACCTGCCGGACGAGACGGCCTACTTCAATCGCTACGGCCTGGATAACCGCCGCCTGGCACGCGCCGCCAAGGGCGCCCTAGTGATGCATCCGGGCCCGCTCAACCGCGGCATCGAGATTGCCCCGGAAGTAGCCGACGGCCCGCAGTCGCGCATCCTTGAACAGGTCGGCAACGGCGTCTTCGTGCGCATGGCGGTGCTCGCCGAGGTACTGGGTCGCTAAGCTCGACCTGCCAGGCCCTGCCCCCAGCCACGGCCGACCGGCCGTGGCTCACCGCGATATGTCACAAATAAAGGCATAATGCGCGGCGCAACATCACCTCACTCAAGGGATTAGACATGCGATCGACGAAGCGCATTGCCGCGCTAGGCCTTGCTGGCGTCCTGCTGGCTGCATGCCATCACAAGGACAAGGACGCCCCCCTCGCTTTCGTACCGGCGGACACGCCGTACGTGGTGGCCAACCTCGACGTGCTCGACGACGACACGCGCAAGGCGCTGCTCACCCAGGCCGATGCCCAGCTGCCGTCGGAACTGACCCAGCTGCGCTCCGCCGCCGACGACATGGCGGAAAAAGACCCCGACCTGTCCCGTCTGCTCAAGGCCATCATCGCCGAGCTGGACGGCAAGACCATTGAGCAGTTCGCGCAGAATGCCGGCCTGAACATCAAGGGACGCTCCGCCTTCTACGGCCTTGGCCTCTCCCCGGTGGCTCGCTTCGAACTGACCGACTCGAAGGCTTTCGATGCCTTCGTCGGCCGCCTTGAGGCTGCCTACGGTAAGCCGTTCGACACCGCGACCGTCGGCGGACAGAGCTACCGCAAGCACCTCTCCGCCGATGCCGGTGTGCAGATCGTACTGGCCGAAGTTGGCAAGCAGGCCGTAGCGGCCGTGCTGCCGGCCGACGCGCCGGAAGCCACCCTGCGCCTGGCCTTCGGCATCGACCGTCCGGAAAAGAACATCCAGGACGACGGTCGCCTCGACAAGCTCGCCAAGGCTAAGGACTACCAGCCATGGGCCATCGGCCAAGTGGATCTGGCACGTCTGCTGCCGCTGGCAGCCAGCGGCAAGGACCCGTTGTTCAACGCGCTGATCAAGGCACGCGCCGAAACGGAAGCGGCCAAGACCGGTGAGCCGGTGGCCAACCAGCTGAAGGTCTCGCCGGCGTGCGAAGCCGATGCCACCCGTATCGCTTCGCGCGTGCCCTCGATCAGCTTCGGCTACACCAAGCTCGACGAGAAGCATCAGGACATCCGCTGGGACGTCGCGCTGGCTGACGACATCACCAAGGCCTTCAGCGGCATGAAGGTGGAACTGCCCGGCCTCGGCGCCGCCGGCACCGCGCCGTTCGACATCAGCGTCGCCGTGCCGATCGCTCAGCTGCGCCCCTTCTGGAGCGCACAGGCCGACGCCGTCGCCGCCAAGCCGTTCACCTGCCCCACGCTCACCGAGCTCAACGAAGGCTTCGCCAAGATCGGCCTGATGTCGCAGCAGGCCGCCGTGCCGCCGATCGGCGACCTGCTCGGTCTGCGCGTAGCGCTGGATAGCTTCGACGCCGGCAGCAACGACACCATGCCGAAGTTCAGCGGCCGCATCCTGATCGGCACCTCCAACCCCGCCGGCCTCATTGCGATGGCGCAGATGGCATCGTCGGGCCTGCAGCAACTCAAGCTCACGCCGGATGGCAAGCCGGTGGCGCTGCCGCCCGAACTGACCGCCCCGCTGGGTGCGCCGGTATGGGCCGCGATGGGTCCGAAATCGCTGGCGCTGGCCGTAGGCCAAGGCGAAGAAGTGAAGATGGGTGAACTGCTCAACGCCGCTGGCGGCGACGCAGGCCGCCTTGGCCGACTGAGCCTGAGCGGTGAGATGTACCAGGCCTGGGTCAAGGCCATGGCACAGAAGGCCGAGCACATCGCCGAACTCACGGCCGAAGCACAGGCGGACGATCCGCAGGCACAGGCCACCGCTAAGGCGACGGCCGAGCGCTCGAAGGCACAGTTCGAGTCGATGGAAACACAGGCCGCGCGCATCAAGTCGCTCAACGGCGACCTGCGCATGACCAACGATGGCGTGGTGATCACCAGCCAGACTGAACTGAAGTAAGTCGTCCACCTACGGTGGAAACGAAAACGGGGCGCCTTGGGCGCCCCGTTTTTTTGCCTGCTGATCGTCAGCTCAAATGGAGAGCGCAGCGCGCCGCTGTTGCCGCACGATGCTTATTCCCAACGCAACGGCCAGCAGCAGTACGACCACCACGAAAATCGCCAGGCCCAGGTGCTCGCCCTGCATGCCCTGCTCGAAACCGGCCGGCAACGTATCGCCCTGACTCACCTCCATGGCCGACATACCGGTGTAATGCATGCCGCAGACCGCAACGCCCATCACCAGCGCGCTGCCCAGCATCTGCAGCTTGCCGCGCAGATTGAAAGCCAGCCATAGCGCGGCCATCGACGCCACGATGGCGATGCCTACCGACAAGGCCACGATGCCGCCGTCGTACGACACCTGCGCCGAGGACAGCATGGCCGTCATGCCCAGATAGTGCATGCCCGCCACCCCCAGGCCCATCAGCACGCCGGCGAACAGCAGGTTGATGAAACGGAATGCGCCACTACCGACGATCGCCAGCCCCAGCGAGCACGCGACGATCGCCAGCACCGCCGAGACCGTCGTCAATAGCACGTCGTACGTCACCTGCGTGCCCATGTTGCAGGCGAGCATGGCGATGAAGTGCATGGCCCAGATAGCGCCGCCGCCCATCGCCGCCCCGGCGGCAAGGATGGCCCCCCAACGCTGCTTTTCGTTCTGTGCCGATGGAATGCCCAAGGCAAACTGTAGCGCTGTGAACGACCCCAGCACTGATACGGCATACGACAAACCGACCAGCACCCCGTTGTAATGCTGATGCATGTCTTGCATGAAGTTTTCCCCCTTCGTTGGCTACGGACACCCAGCGACCCACGCCGTACTCCGCCGGCGACGATCAGTGGGATATGTCGAACACGCACATGGATGCACCATGACTGTGGCAACTGGTCTCGCGTGCGAACACCGAGCGCGCGTCGACGGATTCGGCGAGCAGGCCTTCAATGAATCCGCAGAAGAAACGCCCACCGGAGGTACCACCCGGCTGACAAAGCGGGCACCCGCGGACATGCAGCTGATTCTCTTGATGCTCGACCGTGACCAAGACGCGCATGGCAGGCAAGGCAATGCGACGTATGGCATCGACCAGCCCCAGCTTTGCGCCAAGCGCGAAGTCGCGCTTGTAGACCCAGGCGCCGGTACGTCGCCCCGCGAGGTAAAGCGAGGCATCGCGCGCTTCGGCCGCAACGGCGTAGTCGAGGTTGATCAGCCAGGGAAAAATGCGCGGATAGTCCTTGGCGAGGCTGGGCAGCATGCGCTCGACACGCCCCACATCAGCGCCAGCGGCGATAGGCGCGCTATCCGGTGGAGCCGCAGGACGTGGAATGCTGGCGGCTGCCACATGGGGTGCTGGCGCGGCGCGGACCACAGGCGGGGCCACCACGGCATGCGGCGGCGGCGCCTCCATAAGCTGTGGCCGCAGCGATTCGAAACTGAGTACGCGTGGATGCGTGCCCAGTGCTTCCTCCAATGCCAGTTGCCGCTCGTCGGGCCCGCGCAGCACTAGCGTGAGGCAGGCGCCGTGCGCCTCCTGCACCAGTCGCTGACGGATAAGTACGTGTCCGTACTCGGTGACCAGACGCCCGAGCTCTACCAGGAGCCCTTCTCTACGCTCGGATACGACCCTTACTTCCAACTCGGCCATGATTCCCCCCGAAATCAAGCCAGCACAGGCTGTGCTTCGCTGCCCAAATTTGCCGTATAGCCGTCTATTTCACAAGACGCTTCGTCGCCCCTCGGACGTGGCATGCAGACTAGCCAGCCGTTTGTATCGAAAGCGTCTACGCATATGTGGACGCAAAAACAGGAAGCTCACGCTTCCTCACCAGCGCTCTTGTGATGCACATCACAATTCGCACGATCTTAACCACCGGAACGTTCTTTCAACATCGCCATGACGCGACGTTGCCAAGCGTAATTACGTGCTGAACAAATTTTCTTCACAGCCATCTTCAATTCATGCAGAGGCTGTTGGGATGGCCTCACGGATGCCACAACGAGCGGCAACCGTCTGTCTCATGGACAGCGCTTCCCCACTACAGGAGATTCCCATGCGCACCAACAACCTGTTTCGCAAGACGCTGATGGCCGTTGGCCTGGCGACCGCCTTCTCGGCCATGCCATTCGCGCAGGTTGCCGCCCAGCAGGCACAGGAGAACGGGGCCGCGCAACAGCAGGCCCAGGACGCGGCCATGCAGCAAAAGACCAGCAACGAAACCGTCCCTGGCAGGACCAACGATGCCTGGATCACCACCAAGGTGAAGTCTGAGCTAGCTACCACCAACGGCATCAAGAGCAATGACATCTCCGTATCGACGGCCGATGGCGCCGTGACGCTAACCGGTACGGCAAGCAGCGCCGCCGAAAAGACCAAGGCCACGCAGATCGCCAAGAAAGTAAAGGGCGTAAAGACTGTCGATGCCAGTGGCCTGACGGTCAGCGATACGGCCAAGTAAACCTTCGCGCACCGTATCAGGTGACTGAAATGAAGAAGGAGCCCCTTGGGCTCCTTCTTCTTGGCTGCCGCTTCTTAAATCGATGACGTCAGCGACGCAGGAGCCCACCACCGAAGTTCTGCGAATCTTTGGTTTCCTCGATCTCCACGCCGTCCAGGCCCTGCGACAGCGTGTGTGCGTCACCGCCTTGTGCAAGCTTGATACGCAAGCGCACTTCGTTGGAGCTGTCGGCGTGGCGTAGCGCGTCCTCGTAGGAGATCTCGCCGGCGTGATAGAGCTCGACCAGGCTCTGGTCGAAAGTCTTCATGCCCAGGTTGGTGGATTCCTTCATCACTTCCTTGAGCTTATGGATCTCGCCCTGGCGGATGTAGTCCTGCACCAGCGGCGTGCCCAGCAGCACCTCCACCGCCACGCGACGTGCCTTGCCGTCCGGCGTGGGGATCAACTGCTGCGCGACGACGCCCTTGAGATTCAACGACAAATCCATGAACAGCTGAGAACGACGATCCTCCGGGAAGAAGTGGAGGATGCGATCCATTGCCTGGTTGGCGTTGTTCGCATGCAGCGTACACAGGCACAGGTGACCCGTTTCCGAGAAGTTGATCGCATGCTCCATCGTTTCGCGCGTACGCACTTCGCCGATCATGATCACGTCGGGAGCTTGGCGCAGCGTGTTCTTCAGCGCGTTTTCCCAGCTATCCGTGTCGATGCCCAGCTCGCGCTGCGTGATGATGCAGCCCTCGTGCTTGTGCACGTACTCGATCGGATCCTCGATGGTGATGATGTGGCCGGTCGAGTTGGCGTTGCGGTAGCCGATCATCGACGCCAGCGAGGTGGATTTACCGGTACCGGTGCCGCCGACGAAGATGATGATGCCGCGCTTGGTCATCGCCAACTGCTTGATGACGGGCGGCAGGCTGAGTTCCTCGATGGTCGGGATCTTCGACTCGATGCGGCGCAACACCATGCCCACGCAGTTGCGCTGATAGAAGCACGACACGCGGAAGCGGCCCACGCCCTGCGCCGAGATGGCGAACTGGCACTCGTGGGTCTTTTCGAATTCCTCGCGCTGCGAGGGTGTCATCACGTTGAGCACCATGTCTCGCGCCTGCTGGGCGGACAACGGACTCTGCGTGATCGGCACGATGCGCCCCTGCACCTTCATCGAGGGTGCGACACCGGCCGTAATGAACAGGTCCGATGCCTTCTTGTGCACCATCAGTTTGAGGAAGGAGGTGAAATCGAAGTCGCTCATAGGTCCCTCCCAGAGGGGAACGGAGTGTCAGGCCAGGACAAGCGGAGCGGCGACCGCCGCCCCGAACAGCTTAGCCCTTAAAGATGTCCTTGTTGCGCGCGTAACTCGATGCCTGCTGACGCGTCACCAGGCCACGCTTCACCAGGTCCTGCAAGTTCTGGTCGAGCGTCTGCATGCCGTACTGCTGGCCAGTCTGGATGGACGAATACATCTGCGCCACCTTGTCCTCGCGAATCAGGTTGCGGATGGCCGGGATGCCCACCATGATCTCGTGCGCCGCGATACGACCACCGCCCACTTTCTTCAGCAGCGACTGCGAGATCACCGCGCGCAACGATTCGGACAGCATCGAGCGCACCATCGGCTTTTCGCCGGCAGGGAACACGTCGATGATACGGTCGACGGTCTTGGCCGCCGAACTGGTATGCAGCGTACCGAACACCAAGTGTCCGGTTTCCGCGGCGGTCAGCGCCAGGCGGATGGTTTCCAGGTCGCGCAACTCACCCACCAGCACATAGTCCGGATCTTCGCGGAGCGCCGAGCGCAAGGCTTCGTTGAAGCCGTGCGTGTCGCGGTGCACTTCGCGCTGGTTGATCAGGCACTTCTGCGAGGTATGCACGAATTCGATCGGATCCTCGATGGTGAGGATGTGGCCGTATTCGTTCTTGTTGATGTGATCCACCATCGCCGCCAGCGTGGTCGACTTACCCGAACCCGTCGGACCGGTCACCAGGATCAGGCCCTGCGGCTGCTCGATCAGTTCGCGGAATATGGACGGTGCCGCAAGGTCTTCCAGCGTGAGCACTTCCGAGGGAATGGTACGGAACACGCCGCCCGAGCCACGGTTCTGGTTGAACGCATTGACACGAAAACGCGCCAGCCCGGGAATTTCGAACGAAAAGTCGACCTCGAGAAATTCTTCGTAGTCGCGTCGCTGCTTGTCCGACATGATGTCGTAGATCAGCGAATGGACCTGCTTGTGGTCCAGCGCGGGGATATTGATGCGGCGAACGTCGCCGTCCACGCGGATCATCGGTGGCAGACCGGCGGACAAGTGTAAGTCCGAGGCCTTGTTCTTCACCGAGAAGGCAAGCAGTTCGGCGATATCCATCTGGTTTCCCCTTGAACCCAATCGTCTGGCTGGCTCATGCCCGGAAGCGGGGGTTTCCACTGGACGCGACGATGCGGCGCACCAGGCGCCATGCCGTCCGACCGGTCACATCCCCGTTCCCCAAGCAGCGGGCCGATACTACTCGCCGCGCGGGCCGGCCAGCCAGTCTTTCCTTTGGCCGCAAGCTGCAAACTGCGGACCACGTTGAAAGATTTCGTCCCCGGGGTGCTATCCCGGCCGACACTTTCGCCACGGGACGAGCGCTTCCGGCTCCGGTAAGGTACGCCCTCAAAAGGAAAGACAGGCTCTTACATGACTCGTATCGCTTTCATCGGTGGCGGCAACATGGCGCGCAGCCTGATCGGCGGCCTGCTCAAGACCGGCGTGGCCGCCTCGTCCATCACCGTGGCTGAGCCGAGGGCGGACGCACGGCAGGAACTGGGCCGCGAATACGGTATCGCCTGCTATGCCGAGAACCGCCTGGCCGCCGCCGAGGCCGACGTGCTGGTGCTGGCGGTGAAGCCGCAGATCATGCCGGCCATCCACGCCGAGCTGCGCGATACGCTGGCCCGCCAACGGCCGATGCTGATCTCCATCGCAGCGGGCGTACGCATCGACCAGCTCGAACGCTGGTTCGGTCATGCTCTCGCCATCGTGCGCTGCATGCCCACCACGCCCGCACTGATCGGGGCCGGTGCCACCGGCCTGTTCGCCAACCGCCGTGTCAGCCCCGAGCAGCGCGCCCAGGCCCAACACATCATGGATGCCGTGGGTATCACCCGCTGGGTGGATGACGAAGCACTGATCGATACGGTCACCGGCATCTCCGGTTCCGGGCCGGCCTATTTCTTCGCCATGGTAGAGGCGCTGGAAGACGCCGCCTTCGCCCAGGGCATGTCGCGCGAAACAGCACGCGCGCTCGCCGCGCAGACCTGTCTTGGCGCCGGCCGGATGTTGGCGGAAACCGGCGAGGACCCGGGCGTGCTGCGCCAACGCGTCACCTCGCCCAACGGCACAACACAGGCCGCGCTGGAAAGTTTCGCTGCCGATCATTTCCACCAGATCATCGCCCGTGCCGTGGCTGCCGCTACGCACCGTGGTGCCCAGCTGGCCGCTGCATTGGACGACCCCTCGTGAGCTATCTCGTCAACGCCCTTTCGTTCCTGGTCGACCTGGCCTTCGGCGCCGCTGCCGCTCTGTTTGTGCTGCGCCTACTTGCCGAGGCCAGCCGCGCGGACTTCCACAACCCGCTGAGCCAGTTCATCTACCGCACCACCAACGTCGTGCTGGCGCCTCTGCGTCGCCTGCTGCCGAACTGGCGGCGGATCAACATCGCGGCCCTGCTACTGGTGTGGTTGTTGATGCTCATCAAGCGCATCGTGCTGTTCGCACTGCTCGGCTTGTTCCCGCATATCGTCGGGCTGCTGATATTGTCGATCGCCGACACGCTCGACTTCATCGCCATGTTCTACGTGGTGCTGATCTTCATCTGGTCGCTGATGAGCCTGTTCCAGGTCGAGACCCATCACCCCGTTTACCGGCTCGCCGCCACCCTCGTGGACCCGCTGCTGCGCCCGCTGCGCGGCAAGCTCACGGCGGGTGGCCTGGATTTCGCGCCGTGGGTGGTGATGATCGTGCTCATCCTCGTGCGCCTGCTGCTGGTGTCGCCACTGGCCGACCTGGGCGCTCGACTGGCGCTAGGTATCTGAGTTCTTGCCGCGCCCGCCCGTCCTTATTTTCAGCACCATTGGGGCGCACTGCCTCCCCAACGTCACGCCCACATTCCTCCAGGAGAACTGACCGCATGAAAGCGAACTCGCCTGCCCTGCCCCGCCGATTGCTCGCGCTGGCCCTCGCCGCAGCGTCCGTTGGCGCGGCTTATGCCGCCACGCCGGCCTCTGCACCCACCACGGCAAAGCCTGATGTGGTCGCCGACCATATCGACACCTCAGTCAAACCCGGCGACGACTTTTTCGAATTTGCCAATGGCGCATGGCTGAAGAGCCACCCGATTCCGGCCGAGGAATCGCAATGGGGCATCGGCCAGGTCGTGCAGGACGAGCTTTACACCAAGCTGCGTAAGATCAGCGAAGACGCGGCCGCCGACAAGAACGCCAAGGCCGGCAGCGATCAGCAGAAGGTCGGCGATTTCTGGACCACCGCCATGGACCAAGCGCAGGCCGACAAGCTCGGCATCACCCCGCTCAATGACGAACTGGCACGCATCGATGCCGTGCATGACGTGAACTCCGCGCTAGACGAGGCCTTCGCGCTACAGCTGCTAAACGTCGGCCCGTTCTTCGACTTCCAGGTGTCGCAGGACGAAAAGCAAAGCGACGTCATGGCCGTGCACCTCTACCAGGGTGGCCTGGGCCTGCCGGAGCGCGACTACTACTTCAACAAAGAGAAGGGCGTCGCCAGGGTACGCGATGCATACGTAGAGCACCTGCACCGTACCTTCCACATGCTGGGCAAGAGCGACGCCGACGCTGCAAGCAGCGCCAAGCAGGTGATGGCTTTCGAGACCGCGCTCGCCAAGTTCTCTCGACCGCTCGAGGACCTGCGCGATCCTCAGAAGAACTACAACAAGATGTCGCCCGCGGACCTCACGGCGAAGTACACGCCGTCCATCGCATGGGGCTCCCGCCTCGCCGGATGGAAACTGCCCGCGAGCACCGTGATCGTCGGCCAGCCCGAATTCTTCAGCGGCCTGCAGGCGCTGCTCGCCAAGACGCCCACGCCCGTAGTGCGTGACTACATGCGCGCGCATCTGGTGGACGCCTATGCCAGCTACCTGAGCCAGGATTTCGACACCGAGCATTTCGATTTCTACGGCCGCACGCTGAACGGCCAAGCGCAGCAGAAACCCCGCTGGAAGCGCGCGCTGCGCGCGGAGAACGAAGCACTCGGCATGATCCTCGGGCGCATCTACGTCAAGGACTACTTCTCCGAAGCCGCCAAGCAGCGCTACAACACCATGGTGGAAGCCGTGCGCACGGCCTATGGCGAACGTATCGACAAGCTCGACTGGATGAGCCCGGCCACCAAGGCCAAGGCCCACGAAAAGCTGGCCGCGATCACCAAAAAGGTGGGTTACCCGGACAAGTGGAAGGACTACTCCACGCTGACCATCGGCCGCACGTCGTACGCACAGAACATGATGAGCGCCACGCGCTGGCTAGCCGAGGACATGATCTCCAAGTTCGGCAAGCCAGTGGACCGTACGGAATGGGAGATGACGCCGCAGACCTACAACGCGTACTACAACCCGTCGAACAACGAGATCGTGCTGCCCGCCGCGCAGTTCATGATCCCTGGCTTCGCCGACGACCAGATCGATGACGCGGTGGTGTACGGCTACGTTGCCGCCTCCACCATCGGCCACGAGATGACGCACGGCTTCGACGACGAAGGCCGCCAGTACGACGCCAAGGGCAACCTCGCCGACTGGTGGACCAAGGAAGACGCCACCCGCTTCAAGCAGCGCGCCGACGTGATGGTGAAGCAGTTCAACGCCTATGAACCCCTGCCCGGCATCCACATCAACGGCCAGGCCAGCCTGGGCGAGAACATTGCGGACTTCGGCGGCATCATGATCGGCCTCGATGCATTCAAGAAGACCGAGCAATACAAGAAGGGCGAGAAGATTGCCGGCTACACGCCACTGCAACGCTTCTTCCTTGGCTATGCGCTCGGCTGGCTGTCGCAGGAACGCGAGGAGATGCTGCGCACTGGTTTGCTCTCCGATGTCCATGCGCCGGCCAAGTGGCGTGTAAACGGGCCATTGTCGAATGTGCCGGATTTCTATGAGGCGTTTGGTGTGAAGCAGGGGCAGCCGATGTGGCGACCGGAGAATCAGCGGGTGAAGATCTGGTAACACGCCATCGGAATGGCCGGCAGGCTTCGTCCTGCCTCCTCCGCTGAAAACGAGGGCACATCACGCGCCCTTCTTTAAAAAAAAGGCCAAGCAACTCGCTTGGCCTTTTTCTTTTACACATCCGGCGTCGATCGCAACTACTGGTATTGCATGGTGAACGTCATAGCCGTATTGGCGACACCGGGCGAAACCGCGGCAGCCGTCTCGTAGTAGCGTGCTTGAAGTGGAATGGTGTAGTCACCGCCCATGGCTGCGTTGTAGCCAGTGAAGGTGATCCAGGTCTGCAACGGAACCGGCTGCGTACCCGAGCTGTCGAGCAGTTGCACACCCACGCCTGTCGCCGATGACGACGCATCGAGAGCGACCACGGACTGGGTGGCATTCACCACCGTGGTGACGGGGTCGACGCGGTACGTGATGCTGTTCAACCCGGCCGGACAACTGTTGAGGCTGATATTCACCGGTTTGGCTCCACTGGTGCTGCCGATACCGGTGAAAGTGGTTTGCGGCCATTGCCCCAAAGGCACCCGCACGTCGGGCGTCTGGCAGGCGACCACGGCGAAGGTCGGACCGCCGACGAAACCGATCGGGGCGATATTCATGGGCCCGTGCGTGGGCGTGACGGGATAGGTGCCAGAGACATAGTCGACCATGCCCACCGAACCGACCTGCCCAGGAAAAGACACCGTGCCCGCTTGAACCGTTCCTGTTGTCACGAAGGCGACACGAACGCGAAAACCAAAGGAAAGCGGACCCCAATTTCCCGTGTTTCCCCAGCCGCCTCCCGGAGAAGGCGTCGTGACTACCAAGTAGCCATAGGGCTTTCCGGTCAGGTCGCTTTGCCAGCCACTCGGGGTGTAGGCGCTTTGGCCAACCACCATGCCGATGCCGGCGACGTTGGTGCCAAACACGGTGTAGCTGATGCCACCGGCCGTATAGGTTTGTCCGGTCGGCACAAGGCTCTGCATCCAGACGGCGGCGCCGTTGTATTCCCCGTTGGGGGCGCCTAGCCCCGTGCAGCTCCAGACCGATGTGCCACCCACAAACCAGTCGCTCCAGGGAACAACCAGCGTATTGGGCCCCATGTTCCGAGGAACGCTGAAGGTGCCGGAGGGCAGTGCGAAGGTGAAACCGCCTGGCATAGGATTACTACAGCTCGTTATGGTGGCCATGGCGGGTGACGCGCCAAGAAACAGCCACGCCAGACAAGCGAACACGATCACGGCCACGCTGCGCTGCATGCGGTGATAAAAACGATGATTTGCTGAGATTGAGGACGTCACGATCCGCTCCCACGGAAGGCATTGGAATGTGCAAGGCACAGCGGCACCGTGCCTTGCTGGCTTCATCAACATGTCGCCTCAACCGTTTCGAGCAGGGCACCGCCCTGCTCGCTGGCGTGCAGCGCTCATGCGTAACTGATCTGATATGACCGAGCAGCGTCGCTATCCCAACGCGCGGTCAGCGTGCCCCCGGACCGCGAACAAATACCTGGACTCCATGCGCCACGACACCCACGTTTTGTCCGTTCCCATCGAGGACGTCGGCACCGAACAGCGCCGTCTCAGCCTTGGTCTGTGTGGCGTGGATAAGCACGGAGCAGCAAGACTCCAGCGGAATGACAGCGCCCCTGCGCAGCATGCTCTGCAAGCTCATGATCTATGGCTTCCTGAGGTCCAAAGTCGTCTTTCCATAGGTCGACTGGAACGTTGAAGTAGGCCTCGGAATGCGATGACCCTTCTGACGGTAATGACGTACCGTTGGCGGGAAAGAAAATTCCAATGGCTGACGTGGGCCTTTGTCTCATAAGGCCGCACCACCAAGAAATAAGGAAACTCTCAAATTTGTCCGGCAGCGATCTCTCGCTTCGCTACAGGTCAATTACTCAGATAGGTCCAGTAGACGGCCGTCGATCGATGGAGTCGTGTGCCGTCATGTCGACAGGCGCCGGATTTCCATGAGGCGTTCGATGTGAAACAGGGGCAGCCGATGTGGCGGCCGGAGAATCAGCGGGTGAAGACCTGGTAGTTGGCGGCATGCGCCGTTTGCTCCCTCTGCCTTTTTGGTGAGAGGGTTGGGGTGAGGGGTGGGTGCTCGCTGTACCGTTTCGATGAAACCGTCATCCCTGCGGAGACAGGAAGCGCTTTTTAACAGCCGAATGGCTGGTCATCCAGTTGCGTCTGTGGTTGGCTGTCGCCTCGTGCGCTACGGCGATCGGGCCGCTTACGCAGCGGGCGTTTCGATCGTCTGCCGACGCTCGCAGCATTCCGCATGGATAAGCCCGAACGCGTGAGGCAGTTTGTTGCTTGGCCACCTTCGCCGCTACACAGCGGGTACATCGGAACACTTCGCAACGCGCCGTCGCGGAGAGGACTTAAAGCAGGCTTCGCTACGCTTCCCGATCGCTGAGGCTTGGGAAAGAACACGCTACGCTTTCCTACCGCAGAGGCGAGGTAAAGGGAGCGCTACGCTTTCCCACCACTGGAGCAAGGCAAAGGGGACGCTACGCTTCCCGACCGGCGTGGAGAACTCGCCACGCAATCGTGATTTCCGCCTACTTTGGCTTTGTGCACTTGGAGCAGGAGCAACGCGACCTGCGAGTGCGATGTGCAGCTCCGCTGCACGAGCCGTCGGCTCGGCGCTTTTGACCTTCGGGCCCCCTGTGCGGCGGTGAGGGGTAGACGAGAAGGCCCGCAGGGGGATCGGCAAGGATGCCGATCCCTTTTCGCCAGGGCAGGATGCCCTGTCGAAAAGCCCGGCCGCCCCTCACGAACTGGCCGGCTTCACCGGCCAGCGCCAAGTGGGGGTGCCTTTTCTTTGGGTGCCTTTTCTTTGGGTGCCTTTTCTTTGGGTTACTTTTCTTTACTCCGGGCATCCTGCCCTCCGCCCTTCGGGCCGGCTTCGCCGTTCGCACGCGCTCCTGCGCGTGCGTGGGCAAGCAAAGAAAAGTGACTCGGCCTCCGGTAGGAGGGCGAAAGCCCGCCGCAGGCGAGCCAGATCGCTACAACGCGACAACCAAGTGCAAAGTCACTGGACCCCTGCCTGCGCAGGGGTGACGGTTCTTTTGAAGTAGTGAGGCAAGAATGTCCCCTCACCCCAACCCTCTCCCCAAAGGGGAGAGGGAGCAAAAGCTAAAGCGGCGGCACCACGCTCCCCACGCCCACCCCACACGGGCAAGACCCCAACAACATCACCCCACAAAAAACCGCCGAAACGCCGCCACCGTCCGCGCCACACCCTGATCATCCACATCCAAATGCGTCACCAACCGTAACGTCGGCAAATACCCGATGCTGATGCGGATACCCGCCCCTCGCAAATGGACGTCCAATTCCCGCAAGCGATCCGCCGGTACATCGACGAACACCATATTGGTGTGCTGACCCAACAGCTTCACGCCAGGAACATCGCTCAGATTTGCCGCCAGCGTCGCCGCACGCGCGTGATCATCTGCCAGGCGATCAACATGGTGATCGAGCGCGAACTGCGCCGCGGCGGCGAGCATGCCGGCCTGTCGCCAGCCACCGCCCGCCACCTTCTTCCAACGGCGGGCTTTCTCGATGAGGGTCGACGAACCGACCAGCACCGAGCCCACGGGTGCCCCTAGTCCCTTGGACAGACACACCGACACGCTGTCGAAGTGTTTGGCGATCTCGCGCACGGGTACGCCACAGGCCACGGCAGCGTTGAATACGCGCGCACCGTCCAGATGAATCGCCAGTCCGCGCTCGCGAGCGAAATCGTGGGCAGCCTTTAGGTAATCCATGGGCAGCACCCGGCCGTGCCAGGTGTTTTCCAGCGCCAGCAGGCGCGTGCGGGCGAAGTGCGGATCAACCGGTTTGATCGCCGCGGCGACCTTGTCCAACGGCAGGCTGCCGTCCGTATCGTGTGGGATCGGTTGCGGCTGGATGGAGCCGAGCACAGCGGCACCGCCGCCCTCGAACTTGTAGGTATGCGCATCCGCGCCGACCAGGTATTCATCGCCGCGTTCGCAATGCGACATCAGTGCCACTAGGTTCGACTGCGTGCCCGTTGGCACGAACAACCCCGCCTCGAAACCGAGGTCAGCAGCCAGACGCTCCTGCAGCGCGTTTACCGTGGGGTCTTCGCCATAGACGTCATCGCCTACGGCGGCATCGAGCATGGCCGCGCGCATGGCCGGCGTGGGACGTGTCACGGTATCGCTACGCAGGTCGATCAGTTCCACGGCGGTCTTCTCATGTCAGAAATAGATGGAAAGCTTGCTCGGTCGCGCCCCGCCGGGCAAGGGCCGCTGACGCCAGATGCGCCATTGGGCTAGCCTTGCCACAAAGTCCCTGCATGGAGCGGGGACGCGAGTCATTGGGGCCACAGCATGTCGTTCCTGCGTCTCTACCTCCGCGTCATTGGGTTGCTGGCTCCAGAGAAGAAGCTGGCCATCACCCTGGCGCTCGCCAACCTGGCACTGGCCGGCGTGTTCTTTCTCGAACCCGTGCTGTTCGGCCGCGTGGTGGATGCGCTGGGTGCCCAGCCTGGTGACGCACCGCGCCTGATCGGGCTATGGGCCGGCGTGGGTTTTGCCGGTGTGCTGGCTAACGTGTGGGTATCACTGCACGCGGACCGACTTGCGCACCGGCGCCGCCTTGCCGCCATCGCGCTGTTCTTCGAACACGCGGCGTCGATGCCGATGTCGTTCCACGGCGAGTATCACACCGGGCGGCTCTCGCGCATCATGAATGTAGGCGTGAGCAACCTGTTCAACCTTTGGCTGAGCTTCTTCCGTGAGCACCTGGCCACACTGCTGTCGATCTTCGTCATGGTACCGGTGGCGCTGTGGATCAACTGGAAGCTAGCGCTGCTGATGATTGCGTTGCTGCTGTGCTTCTCCATCTTCAACGCTATCGCCGTGCAGCGCACGCACAAAGCCCAGGGCGAGGTAGAGGAACTACACCACGAGATCGCCACGCGCGCCGGTGACGTGTTTGGCAACGTGACCGTGGTACAGAGCTTCACCCGCCTCGCCGCCGAGTCACGCGCACTGCACGAACTGATGACGCGCACGCTCAACGCGCAATATCCGGTGTTGCGCGGCTGGGCGATTCTTTCAGTGCTCAATCGCGCCGCCAGCACGCTGACCATCGTGGCGATCTTCGCGGTGGGTGCGGCGTTGCATGCGCGCGGCGAGATCAGCGTGGGCGGCATCGTGAGTTTCGTCGGCTTTTCGATGTTGCTGATCGGACGACTGGAGCAGTTCGCCACCTTTCTCTCGAACCTGTTCTTCCAGTCCCAATCCTTGCGTGACTTCTTCACCGTGCTGGATCGGAAATCCGAGATCGAGGATCGCCCCGGCGCCATCGCCCTACCCCGCGTGCGCGGCGAGGTGGTGTTCGACCGCGTGAGCTTCGGCTACGACCCGGTGCAGCCGGCACTGCACGATCTGAACTTTCGCGCGCCACCGGGCAGCACCATCGCGCTGGTGGGCCCCACCGGCGCGGGCAAGAGCACGGCGCTGAGCCTGCTGTATCGCGCCTACGATCCGAGTGCTGGACGCGTCACCGTGGACGGCCACGATGTTCGCGACGTTACGCTGGAATCGCTGCGCGGAAACATCGGCGTGGTGTTCCAGGACGCGGGCATGTTCTACCGCTCCATCCTGGACAACCTGCGTGTGGGCAATCCCGATGCGGATCCAAGCCAGATCGAGGACGCTGTTGCTGCCGCCGAAGCGGCGACGTTCATTGCGCGCAAACCCGAGGGGCTGGAAACGCTGGTGGCCGAACGCGGCAGATCGCTGTCAGGCGGCGAACGCCAGCGCCTGGCAATCGCGCGAGCCATGCTCAAGGATGCGCCCATCCTGATTCTCGACGAAGCCACCAGCGCGCTCGATAACGCCACCGAGGTGCGCATCCAGCGCGCGCTCGACCGGCTTACCGTGGGCCGTACCACCTTTGTGATCGCCCATCGCCTGTCGACCGTGAGGCACGCCGACCTGATCCTGGTGTTGGACCAGGGACGATTAGTGGAACAAGGACGCTTCGACGAACTGATCCGCCAGGGTGGCCTGTTCGCGCAATTGGCGGAAGACGGTCAGTTCGTGGCGGATGCGGAACCGGCGAACACCGTCGAAGAGGACTGACGACGCTTGCGTCGAGTCCATACAGGAGCGCACTCGTGCGCTCCTGTATGAGATGCAACCCGGCGCTAGCCGTGTTTGCGGAAGTACACCCAGGCTATGACGGCCAGGATCACCGCGGGCAACAAGTTGGCCATCAGCGGAGGCACGCCGTATACGGTGCCAAAGTTCACCATCGCCTTCTGCAGGAAGTACCAACCGATGGCGAGCAACATGCCGATGAACATGCGCTTGCCCAAACCACCCGAACGCAGCGTACCGAACGAGAACGGCATGGCCAGCAACACCAGCACCAACACGTTCACCGGGTATAGCGCGCGCGTCCAAAAGGCGGAGGAATAGACGCCTGGATTCTGGCCGTTCTGCTCGAGATAGGCGATGTTGCGCCGCAGGTCGCGCATGGGCAGGTACTGCGGCTGGATCACCGATTGCTCCAGCACCTGCGGATTGAGCCTGGAATCCCAGGTCTGGCTGTCCGCCGTATGGGAATGCGTGCCAGCCTCGTCGAGGGTGGTGCTGCGCACCTTGCTCATCACCCACTGCCGACCGTCATGCTCGGCGGTCTGTGCCCAATCAAATCGCGTTACTTGGCCATCCGGCGTTAGCGTAAACACGCGCACGTCGAGCAATTGCACGGTGCTGTGCGTGGCCGTGCGTTTAGCCACCCAACTCTTGGCGTTGATAATGCGGTCACCATCGCGCGCCCACAGGCCCGAGGTGCCACCAATGCCCACGTTGTTCGATTTCAGGCGCAACTGCATAGCTTGCGCTTGCTGGTCGCCCCATGGTGCCGCGGTTTCGCCGAGGATCACCACGCCGACCACCAGGATCGCCACCACGCCCACCGCGGATGCCGCGATGCGCAGCTTGGATAGGCCACACGCACGCAACGCCGTCAGCTCGTTGGTGGCAGCCAAGCCACCCAGGCCGAGCAGGCCACCGATCAGCGCGGCATTGCCGAACATTTCGTACAGACGGCGCGGGAAGGTGACCAACACGTACACCACGGCGTTGGTCACCGTGTAGCCGTTCTTGCCCACGTTGCCCAACTGGCGCAGGAACTGGAACACCGCGTCCAGACCGGTGATGACCAGCCACACGGTGAGCAATGAGCCCAGCACCGTGGTGCCGACCAGCCAGTCGACGCGGCGAATACGCAGGGAGGCCATCAGGCACCCGCCTTGCGCGGCTTACGCGGGGAGTACTGGTTGTGGAACATGCGGGCGGCTGCAATGAACACGATCAAGGTGATCAGCCACATCGGGAACGAGTGGTGCCAGTGGCCTTTGATGATCTGGCCACGGCAGATGGCCAGCAGCAGGTAATAGAAATAGAACGTGAGGATGGCCAGGAACAGACGGCCAAAGCGCGGTTCGCGCGGGGTTTGGCGCGACAGCGGCAACGCAAGCGTCAGTAGTACCAGCGTCATGAACGGCGCAATGGTGCGCCAGGCGAATTCTGCGCGTGTATCCGGATTGTCGGCGCGCAGCAGCTGGCTAAGCGTCATCGAGTGCGCGGGGTCTTCCTCGTCATCGTCGGACTGGATGCTGTCCAGCGACGCATCGTTGCGCTCGTACTCCATCTTGCGCCAGTTGTCCGCGCCCAGCGGGATGTCGTACTGGAAGCCAGTCCACAAGGCCAGGAAGCGGCCGCTGCCGTCGGTTTCCTGATAAA
Source organism: Dyella sp. AD56 (assembly GCF_002878475.1). NCBI lineage: Bacteria > Pseudomonadati > Pseudomonadota > Gammaproteobacteria > Lysobacterales > Rhodanobacteraceae > Dyella > Dyella sp. AD56. Next base: position 288,258 of record NZ_NRDP01000007.1, on the reverse strand, counting down.
GCTGGCCGTGCTTACCGGTGACGATCTTCAGGTGCGGCACGTTGTCGTGACCGGCGCGCTCCGTGGCGATGAAGGTGTTGCCCAATATGCTGCCGTCACGACTCAGCTCATCCACGAAGATGATGCCGCCCTTGCCCGGCAGCGCGGTGAAACGGCCTGCATCGAGGCCCGCGGCGATCACCGAACGGTTGGCCGCAGCCACCAATTGGTCCGATGTGCGCGCAGCCCAGGGACCAAACCACAACGCCACCGCACCCACCAGGATCGCGATGACCACGGCCAGGATACTGATCGGGCGCAGCAGGCCCGATGCGCCCATGCCGGACGAGGCCAGCACGTGCATTTCGCTCTCGCGGTACATACGGCCCAGGCCGTTGAGCACGCCCAGGAAGGCGGCCAGCGGCAGCAGTGTGGACAGGCCGTCCAGCATGTTCAGGCCCAGCACCTGGAACATCACACTGGCCGGGAAGCTACCGTTCGCCACCTGCTGCAACACGTGCGCAAACGAGGTGCCGGCCATGACGGCCAGCAGCACGATGGCGGTGGCGGCGATGGTTTGCGCCAGCTCACGCAGGAAATAACGATCGAGGATGCTCAGAACCGGTCCTCACGCGCGGGGATACCCGCGCGGGCGCGCGGGCGGGGAAACAGCAGTGAAGTGTACGGGCTGGACGCCTGTTCTTGGGGACTGTTTCTCGACATGCGATAAGATGAAGGGCTTGGCGCCGCCCCATCCGGGTGCAGCAAACCTCAAGTCTAGCCTGTCCGAACCTTTCCGGACCTTTCTGCAGGACATCTTCATGACTCTCCAGTTCAGCCTTGGCTCCGTCGCTCCCGAATCCGTCGAAACCCCTTGCGTGGTCGTCGGCGTCTACGAGAATGGCGTACTCACCAGTGCCGCCGCCCGCGTGGACACCGCCGCGCACGGCGCCATCAAGCGCCAGGTCGAAAGCGGGGACATCAACGGCAAGGCCGGCACCACGGCTGTGCTGTACGCACCGGAGGGCGTGGCAGCCAGGCGCGTGCTGGTGGTGGGTCTTGGAACGCAGAAGACGTTCGATGGTGCACGCTATCAGAAGGTGAATATCGAGGCCGCCCGTGCCCTGGGCCGCCTGCCGGTCGACGGAGCTGTGTCCTACCTTACTGAAGTGGACGTGCCGGGCCACGACGCTGCCTGGCGCGTACGCACGGCCGCCCTCGCCGCCGACTTCGCAGCCTATCGCTACACCGCCACCTTCAAGCCGCGCGAGAAGGCCCCGCAGCCGGAGTTGGGCGCCATCGTCTTTGCCGCTGGCGACGACGCCAAGGCGGGCCTGGACCAGGCCGCCGCCATTGCGCATGGCGTTCGTTTCGCCCGCGAGTTGGCCAACCTGCCGCCCAACATCTGCAACCCCGCCTACATCGCCTCGCAGGCCGAGCAATTTGCCGCGCAGCACGACAAGGTCGACTGCACCGTGCTGGACCACGAGAAGATGGGCGAACTGGGCTTTGGCTCGCTGCTGGCCGTGGGTCGCGGCTCAGCCAACAAGCCAAAGCTCGTCATCCTGAACTACAAGGGCGGCGCGGAAGGCGACAAGCCGTACGCCTTCGTCGGTAAGGGCATCACTTTCGACACCGGCGGCATCAGCCTCAAGCCGGGCCCGGGCATGGAAGAAATGAAGTTCGACATGGGTGGCGCTGCTGGCGTACTCGGCAGCTTCGTGGCTACGGTGAAGTTGGGCTTGCCGGTGAATCTGGTGTGCGTGGTGCCGGCGGTGGAAAACATGCCCGATGGCGACAGCTACCGCCCCAGCGATGTGCTCACCAGCCTGTCGGGCCTGACCATCGAAGTGCTCAATACCGACGCCGAAGGCCGCCTGATCCTGTGCGACGCACTGACCTACACGGCGAAAACCTTTGAGCCCAAGGTGCTGATCGACGCCGCCACGCTGACCGGCGCCTGCGTCATCGCGCTGGGCAAGCATGCCAGCGGCCTGATGAGCAAGCATGACGACCTCGCCGCTGAGCTGATCGCCGCTGGCGAAACCACCCTCGATCGCGCATGGCGTCTGCCGCTGTGGGACGACTACCAGGTGCAGTTGGAGTCGGGTTTCGCCGATGTCGCCAACATCGGCGGCAAGAACGCCGGTGCCATCACGGCCGGCTGCTTCCTGGCGCGCTTCACCGAAGGCCAGCGCTGGGCGCATCTGGATATCGCAGGCACCGCCTGGGACGAGGGTCGCAAGGGCCTCGCCACTGGCCGCCCGGTGTCGCTGCTGGTGCAGTGGCTGATCGACCGCGCCGCATAACTAAGCGACGTGTCGCGTCACGCTCATACCGTCATTCCGGCACAAAGCCGGAATGACGACAATGACGAAACTGAAAGGCTTCGCCCATGCCTCGCGCCGACTTCTACCTGATCGACAAGCCGCGCTTTCGCGAGCAGCCTCTGCTGCTGGTGTGCGAACTGGCCAAACGTGCTTATGCGGCACAGCAGCCCACGCTGGTGCTGGCTCGCGATTTCGCGCAAGCCGAAGCCATCGACGAAATGCTGTGGGATTTCGACGAGAATGGTTTCATCACGCACCAGCTCGCTGGTGACGACGACGACCACACCACCGCAGTGCTGATCGTGCCACCCGGCATCGACACACCCGACCGGCCGATGCTGATCAATCTTCGCGAAGAGTGTGCGCCCGGCCATTACGACCGCGTGCTGGAAGTGGTGGCTGCCGATCCCGCCGAACGCGACGGTTCCCGCACACGATGGACCGAGTACAAGCGCCGTGGCTTCGACGTGAACAAGCACGACATGTAACTCGGCCAAAGGCCTACCCGCAGGAGCAGAGGGGCGCCCCGGCTCAGCCGTCGACCGATTCTCTCGATGCCACCATCTGTGCCTGGATGGCGTCGCTCAACTGCTCGCCGGTGAGCGGCTTGCGCAGAAAGCCATCCATCCCCGCATCTCGCGCACGCACTTCTTCATCGCCACCGGAACGTGCTGTGAGCGCCACGATCGGTATGCGGCAGCCAGGCTCCTCGCGCTGGCGAATCAATCGCGCGATCTGAAAGCCGTCGATACCCGGCAGGTCAAGGTCAAGAAGGATCACATCACACGTCGCCTGCGCCAGTTCGGCAAGCGCCGCCAATCCGTTGCCGACGTAGCGCACTTCATGCCCCGCACGCTCCAGCAGGCCACGGACGACAGCCGCCACGATGGCATCGTCTTCCACCAGCAGGATGCGCAACGGCTGGGCATCGACGCTGTCCACTCGCTGGGCCAATGCAGCGACGGGCTCCGTGGCGAGCGGCAACGGCAGCCTTACGTGGAACGTGCTGCCAAAAGCGACCTTCGATTCCAACTCAATGCTGCCGCCCATCATCGCCACCAATTCGCGGCAGATGGCCAGACCCAACCCGCTGCCGGTACTGCGTTGCGGCCCGGTGACTTGTTCGAAGCGTTGGAACAACCGCGTCCGGCTTGCTTCCGGAATGCCGGGGCCCGTGTCGATCACGCTGAAGCGCAGGCCACTGTCGGTAGAACGCACGCGCAGCGTCACGCTGCCACGCTCAGTGAATTTCAACGCGTTGTTGGCAAGGTTGAGCAACACCTGCTTGATGCGCAGCGCGTCGCCGATCATGCGCGCCGGCAAATCGCGCGGCAGATCCAGTTCAAAGCGCAGGCCCTTGGCGCGTGCCTGGCCATGCGCTAGTTGCGCCACGTCGTCGATCAGGGCGCGCGGATCGAACGGTGCATAGTCGAGATCCAACTTGCCCGCTTCGATGCGCGCCAGATCGAGCGCGTCGTTGACTAGCTTGAGCAGCATGCCGCCGGAACGTTGCATGGCTTCGGCATAGTCGCGTTGCGTGCGGCTAAGCGGCGTGCTGAGCAACAGCTCGGCCATGCCCATGACGCCGGTCATCGGTGTGCGGATTTCGTGACTCAGCGTGGCGAGGAAGTGTGTCTTGGCCGCGCTGGCCTGTTCGGCCAAGCGACTGCGTTGTTCCGCCAGCAGAATCTGCTGGCGCTCAGCCAAACGACGGCGCCATGCCTGCAGCGCCAACCAGGTGAGCAGGACCACCAGCACCACGTACACGCACCAAGCCCACCAGCGCGTCCACGGTGGCGCCTCCACATGGATATGCAAAGGCTTCGGCAATTGCGCCCACACGCCATCCGCACCTGCCGCCATGACATCCAGCGTGTAATCCCCGTACGGCAACCCGGTAAGGTCACGCTGGCCGCGGCTGCCCGTATCGACCCAGGCGTTGTCCAGGCCGGCAAGACGGAAGCGATAACGGTTTGCCGTGGGATCGGCATAGGAAAACACACGCGAATCCACCATCAGCCCGGAGTCGTTCCAGCCAATGGATAGCTGACCATCGACCGGCACCGGCAGCTCGTGCAAGGCGCCGCCGCGACGTACCCGTATCCGTGTGATCGCCACGCGCGGCGGCTCCACTCGGGGCGTCGCGCGATTGGGGTTAAAGCCCAACACCCCGCCAAAGGTGGGCGAATACACCATGCCATCGGGCATGCGTGCAAAGCCGCGCATGAATTCGCCGTTGCTTACGCCGTCCTGCAGACCCATTTCGCGGAACTGTCCGGTGGCCGTATCAAAGAGCCACAGGCCATCGCGACCGAAGATCCACACGCGCTGATGCTGGTCGACGGCCAGGTCGACAACGTTGATGGACGGCCAGCCACGCATGGCGTCGATCTTGCGGTCGAGCGCCAGTCCGTCGCCGACGTAGTGATAGTGCTCCAGCCCATCGGGGCGGGCCGCCCACAGGCCGTCGGCGTTGAAATCGAACGCATCGACCGGCTGACTGTTGTCCATACCTGGCACGGGTTCGAAATGATCAAAGGTGCGATCGAGGCGCAGCATGCCGCCGTCGCTCGCGTACCAGAAGGTGCCATTCCTGAGCGTGAGCTGGCTGCCCCAGCGCGCCTTCTCTTGCGCGGGCTGCACAGCCACCGGGGTCACCGCGAGCGTGTCCTGATCGATCCGGAACAGGCCTTCGCCGAAACTACGTGCATAGAGTTTGCCATCCGGCCCGGCCTCGACCTCGAGCGGATGCTTCATGCCATGCGCGTATCCGTCGACCGCATCCAGCTTGCCGTTGGCATAGCGGAACAACGCACCACGCACCGTCACCCACAGTCGCGACGGCACATCCTCGGTGAGCGCGAGTACGTCGCCATGCAGGCCCGAAATCACGTGATCCACCTTGCCCGTACCCGGCCACAACCGATCCACGCGGCCGTCACGTTCACCAACCCAGATGGAGCCGTTGCTGCCGCGCGCTACGGCGTACGCGACCGAGTCGCGCAGGCTGTTGTCATCATCAGGGATGTGGGTGAATCGACTGACGCTGTCCCAGCCCGGCGCCAGATAACCCACGCCGCCATCGAACAGGGCGATCCAAAGGCCGCCCTCGCTGTCGGGTTGAACCTGCCAGACCCACGTGCCCGGCAGGTTGCCGTTGAGCACCGGCTGGTTGGTGATGGGCTGGATATTCGCGTCGCGACCATCCTTCAGAAACAGGCCTCGCTGCGTGCCGATCCACATCCGCCCTGCCGGGTCGCGCACACTGCTGAAGATGTTGGTGTCGGGCAACTGGCCGACGCCCACTTGCTGCGCCCGATCATCGCTGCCGACAACGAACAGACCGCGTGGGGACGCCACGCGAATCTCATCGCCCTCGCCTTCGATGCGCCAGGCATCGAAGGGCTTACCCGTCGATCGATTGAGGATGGGATGAAACGCTCCGCTCGCATCGCGACGGAATACACCATTGTCGGCGCCCACCCAGAGCTGGCCGTGTGCGTCCACGAACAACGCACCCACCGTGCCCACCTCCCCGGGTGTGTGGCCTGTCACCACCACATGATCGAAACCGCGTCCGTCCGGGTGCATGCGGTCCAGGCCCTCGGCCGTACCGACCCAGATCGTGCCGTCGCCGGTCTGGGCGATCGACCACGTCTTGTCACTGGACAGACTCGTTGGATCCGCGGGTTCGTGGCTCCAGTGACGGAACGCACCGGTGGCCGGGTCATAGCGGTTGAGGCTCGCTTCCAGTCCCGCCGCCCACAGATGGCCATCGTGATCGAACATGAGCGCCGAGATGCCATTGTTGAACAGCGACTTCGGGTCACCCGCCACATGGCGGAACACCTGAAAGCCTACGCCGTCGTACCGTGCGATGCCGCTCTTGGTACCGAACCACATGGTGCCGTCAGGCGCCTGCACGACGGTATAGACACTGCTACTTGGCAGGCCATCCCCGGTGCCGAATCGGCGGAACTGCGGCGTAGCCAGGGCCACGTTGTCCGATGGCTCGGCGGACGCCGACGTCGTGGCCTGCGCCGGCCCAGCCGCCGGCACGACCGCGTCCACAGACGTGGACACGCCCATGGACAGGACGACGCTGAGCAGCAAGGACGGCAACATGCACTTCCCCCAGAAGCTTCTGATGATGCCAGACGTACCGCGCAGGAACGAGCACGCCGTTCGGCCGAGGGCTTTGAAAGGCGCACGAAGGCGTTGCCTGCGGGGAAACAATCCGTTCCGGGGCCAGTGGCTGGCATCGGTCCGGAGGATCGTCCAGACTGCCCGCCATGCCACGGTCACGCCTTTCCAGCCGCCTTTTGCTCGCCCTGTCGTGCGTTTCGGCGCCGCTGGCCACCGTGCGTGCCGCACCTGTCACATACAGCTACGACACTACGCACAGCCAAGTCCTTTTCAGCATCGACCACAACGGATTTTCGAGGCCGTTCGGGCGCCTGCACATCGCCAAAGGCTGGTTGCGGTTCGATGCGGATGACTGGAGCCAATCGGCCACCGAGCTGGACATCGACCTGGCCAGCCTGGACATGGGCGACGCGGCGTGGAACGCCGCGGTGCTCAAGCCGACCTATCTCGATGCGGAGAAGGACCGCTACGCGCACTTCGCCAGCACCTCGGTGGAACGGAAGGACGATACGCACGGTCTGTTGCACGGCAACCTCACCCTGCGCGGAGTGACTCACGCGATCGACATCCCCTTCACCTTCAACCGACTCGGCACAACCATCTATGGCATGCATACCGTCGCAGGTTTTTCCGGCACGGCCATGCTGCAGCGTGATGACTACGGCATCACCGCGACGCCCAACTCCGTCGGCCACAACGTAAGCGTGTGGCTGGAGCTGGAGGCCATCCAGGAAGACCCCAACCGCAGCAACAAGGAATCGCCATGAGTTTTCGCAACACCGACCGCCAATGGGGCTCGGTCGCCAAGTTTTTCCACTGGGCCATCGCACTGCTGATCATCGGCAATGGCATCTTTGGCCTGTGCATGGATCTGGCCGGCAATCCCATGCAGAAGATCAACTGGCTGGCGCTGCACAAGTCGATCGGCCTGACCGTGCTGGCTCTGTTCCTGCTGCGCGTACTGTGGCGCTTCTTCAATCGCCAGCCGAAGGACGAGCCCGCGCCGCGTTGGCAGCAACTCGCCGCGCACGCCATGCACATGACGCTTTACACGCTGGTCGCCGCGTTGCCGCTGAGCGGTTGGTGGTTCAACTCGATCGTCGGCAAGCCTCTGCAGTTCTTCAAGCTGTTCAACCTGCCGGCGCTCACCGCCGCCAATCCCGACACGCGCCACCTGTGGCACGAGGTGCACGAATACCTGTTCTGGTTCCTCGTACTACTGCTCGTGCTGCATATCGCCGGCGCGCTCAAGCATCACCTGGTCGACCGCGACAATACCCTGCGGCGCATGCTCCCCTTTGCACGCCTGCGCCAGACCTCTCAAGGAGAACGCTAATGAATCGCTCTGCACTTCGCTTTGCACCCTTGCTGCTTGCCCTTGCCTTGCCAGGTATCGCGAGCGCCGCCGACTATGCCGTACAACCGGCCGGCAGCAAGCTGGGCTTCTCCGGCAGCTTCCAGGGCCAGTCGTTCGAAGGCACGTTCGCTCAGTGGACCGCCGCCATCAGCTACGACCCGGCCAAGGTCGCCACCTCGAAGTTCGACGTGGACGTGGATCTGTCCAGTGTGAAAACGGGTGACAAGGATCGTGACGGCGCGCTGCCGGGCTCGGATTTCTTCAACGTGGCCAAGTTTCCCAAGGCGCACTTCGTGACCACGGGCTTCCGCCAGAACGGCGCGCAGGTGATTGCGGACGGCAACCTCACGTTGCGCGGCGTGACCAAGCCGGCGAGCCTCAACGTGGTGTTCAAGTCGCAGGGTGCCGGCGCCACCATGGACGTCAGCGGCGCCGTGAAGCGCCTGGACTTTGGTGTGGGCGGCGGTGACTACGCCGACACCTCGGTGATCGCCAATGATGTGAAGATCAACGCGCACCTGGTGCTTACCGCCAAGTAATCCGTGACCTCGACGTAGGAGCGGGCCCGTGCGCTCCTACGTCGAGGCTTGCACGAACATCTGCACGGCCTTCGCATCGAACGGCCAGTCCAACTCCCGCCCATCCAGGCTGTCGCGCAACACCGGCACGCGTGTGCCGTAGCGCGCTTCCAGCGCCTCGTCGTCGTCCACCCACTGACTGTCGAAATCCGGTGCCCGCGCCTCGGCCATCACGGCCAGCGCCTGATCGCACAGGTGGCAGTAGTCCCGCTGGAAAAGCACGTATCGGATCGGCATAGGCGCCGGAAGATACCTCGAAGACTTCGGTTTCAGCGATATCCGCCCGTCTTTTGATGCTGGCGCATCCCGCCGCGTCATCCTCGACCTAGGCGGCGGCTGGTAAATTCAAATGATAATAACTATCATTTACAAATTAAGGGCCCAGCGGGCCCGCCCGACGCCACACCGCCCGGGCTCTCCCCCTATCTACAAGACATCAAGGCCCTCCCGATGCCGCTCATCGCTTCGCCGCGACGCCCGTTGCCGCTCCGCAGTCTCGCTTTAGCGCTATCACTGGCGCTGACCGCTCCCGTGCTCCACGCCGACGATGCCACCAGCGCACCGGACGCTACCAAGGTGAAGAACCTGGAAGGCGTGCAGACCACGGCAACGGTGACGGGCGATGGCGACTCGTACACCACCAAGGCAGCCTCGGGCGCCACACGTCTGCCGCTGTCGCTGCGCGAAACACCGCAATCGGTGAGCGTGGTCACCGACCAGCAGATGAAGGATTTCAACCTCACCAACATCAACGCCGTGCTCGACACCACCACCGGCGTCAACGTGGAGCGCGTGGAAACCGATCGCACGTATTACACCGCGCGCGGCTTCGACATCACCAACTTCCTGGTCGACGGCGTGGGCGTGCCCTTCGCCAATGGCGAACAGGAGGGTGATATCGACACGGCGCTGTATCAGCGCATCGAAGTGCTGCGCGGTGCGAACGGCCTGCTGTCGTTCACCGGCAATCCATCCGCCACGATCAACTTCGTGCGTAAGCGCCCGACCGCCGACTTCGAAGGCAACGTCGGCCTGACCGTGGGTAGCTGGGATAATCGCCGTCTGGACGTCGATCTGTCCGGGCCACTCAACGACTCGCACAGCGTGCGCGGCCGCTTCATCGCCGCCGGCCAAGATACCGACAGCTATCTGGACCGCTACAACCTGCGCAAGCAGGTGCTCGGCGGCATTGTCGAGGCGGATCTCGGCAGCAGCACCCTGCTTACCGCAGGCGTCACCTATCAGAAGAACAAGACCCACGGCGGCATGTGGGGCGCACTGCCGCTCTACAACACCGACGGCACGCCGACCGATTACAGCCGCGACACCAGCACCTCCGCCGACTGGTCACGTTGGAACATCGCCGACACGCGCACGTTCGTAGAACTCACCCAGCAGTTGGGCAACGACTGGAGCCTCAAGGGTTCGCTGAACTATCGCCGCATCGCCGAGAACAGCAATCTGTTCTACGTGTACGGCACGCCGGATGCGCAAACAGGTCTGGGCCTGTATGCCTATCCGTCGGCGTACACCAGCAACGAAAAGCAATACGTCGCCGACCTCTACGCCACTGGTCCGTTCGAACTCGCCGGCCGCAAGCACGAGCTGGTGCTGGGTGCGAACTGGGCGAAGGACGACGTGCATCAGTTGTCCAGCTACGGCGAAGGCATTGGTACGCCGCTGGCGCCACTCACCCAATGGACGGGCGACTATCCGGAGCCGCCGTTCGACGCCTCGTACGGCCAGGGTGATTTCCACATCAAGCGCAAATCGCTTTACGCCACCGCACGCTGGAGCCTGGCCGACCCGGTCACGCTGATCACCGGCGCCAGCCTCGTGCACATCGAGCAGTACGGCCAGAACTACGGCGTGCCGAGCAACTACGAGAAGACGGAAAGCACGCCGTTCGTCGGCCTGGTGTACGACTTTGCCAAGAACTACTCCGCCTACGTGAGCTACGCGAAGCTGTTCAACCCGCAGACGCAGACCGACATCAACAACAAGGTGCTCGACCCCGTCACCGGCGCGAACCTCGAAATCGGCGTGAAGGGCGAGTGGTACGACGGCCGCCTTAATGCCACCTTCGCGCTGTTCCGCTCGCGCCAGGATGGTCTGGCGAACTACGCCGGCCACAACATGGCGACCAACCAGGATTACTACACGGGCATCAACGCCATCTCGAAGGGTTACGAGTTCGACGTGAGCGGCCAGATCACCGACAACTGGCAGCTCAGCGGCGGCTATACCCAGTTGGGCCTGGTCGACCCGGAAGGCCACAACGTGCGTACCTACGTGCCGCGCCGCCTGTTCCGCCTCAACACCACGTATCGTTTCGACGCCCTGCCCGGCCTGCGCGTGGGCGGCACCTTGCGCTGGCAGGATCGCATCTACCGCGACCAACAGGCCGTGGCGCTCAACGGCAGCGAGATCTTTACCAACCAGGGCTCGTATGCGGTGCTCGGACTGATGGCCGGTTACGACTTCGACCAGCACTGGAGCACCACGTTCAACATCGACAACGTCACCAACCGCAAGTACATCACCAGCCTGTACTGGGCGCAGGGCCTTTACTCGGCACCGCGCAACTACATGCTGAACGTGAGGTACGCGTTCTGATCCACGCGGCGTATGCCATATCGATAGGACGCGCGTTTAGACCTACTTAGGGACGGATGAAGGGATGCTTCGGACAGGAGCGCACGCCGGGCTTGGGGCTCATACGTAAGGCCTTCCGCACCCTTCATCCGATCCCTCCATACGCCGGCGCACCGAGGGTATCGCTGCGCCGCGACAACCAAGGTGCGGCAGCGCGCGTAGAATAGGCGGTTCTCCCCGCCCACTCTGCGTGTCTCCATGGCTGTCAGCGTTTTCGACCTGTTCAAGATCGGCATTGGTCCGTCCTCCTCGCATACCGTTGGCCCCATGCGCGCCGCAGCCCGGTTCGCCGAGCGCTGGCTGGAGGAGAAAGGCGTGCTCGATCGCGTCGTGCGCGTACGCGCCGAGCTGTACGGCTCACTGGCCATGACCGGCCGCGGCCACGGCACCGACAAGGCCGTGCTGCTGGGCTTCGAAGGCGCGCATCCGGATACGGTCGACCCCGACCACATCCCTGAAACCTTGAACCGCATTCGCACCACGCACCGCTTGCGCGTGCTGGGCAAGCACGAGATCGAGTTCGAGGAAAAGCGCGACCTGGTCTTCAACAAGCGCCAGAAACTGCCGTTCCACACCAACGGCATGCGCTTCTCCGCTTATGACGCACAGGGCCATGAGCTGGCCACGCGCGATTACTACTCCGTGGGTGGCGGCTTCGTCGTCAACCACGACGAGGCGGCCGAAGACCGCATCGTCGCCGACACCACCGAACAGCCCTACCCGTTCTCCACCGGCGACCAAATGCTGGAGCTGTGCGAGAAGAACAAGCTGACCATCGCCCAGTTGATGATGGAGAACGAGAAGGTGTGGCGCCCCGAGGCGGAAACACGCGCCGGCCTGCTCACCATCTGGAAAGCCATGCAGGATTGTGTGAATCGCGGCCTGCGCTCACCGGGTGTACTGCCCGGCGGCCTCAAGGTCGCGCGCCGCGCACCGCAGATGGCAGAAGACTTGCGCTCACAGCCGGAAGCGGCGCTGAAAGATCCGCTGACCATTCTTGACTGGGTAAACCTCTACGCGCTCGCCGTGAACGAGGAGAACGCCGCCGGCGGTCGCGTGGTCACGGCGCCCACCAACGGTGCCGCGGGCATCGTGCCGGCGGTGCTGCACTACTACCACCGTTTCTGCCCCAAGTCGGACGAGAACGGCATCGTGGACTTCATGCTCACGGCCGGCGCCATCGGCATCCTCTACAAGGAAAACGCCTCGATTTCCGGTGCGGAAGTGGGCTGTCAGGGTGAAGTAGGCGTGGCCTGCTCGATGGCGGCCGGTGGCCTCACCGCTGCCTTGGGCGGCAACGTGCTGCAGGTGGAGAACGCCGCCGAGATCGGCATGGAACACAACCTCGGCCTTACCTGCGATCCGATCGGTGGCCTGGTGCAGATTCCCTGCATCGAGCGCAACGCCATGGCATCGGTGAAGGCAATCAACGCCAGCCGCATGGCGCTCAAGAGCGACGGCAAGCATCGCGTGTCGCTCGACAAGGTGATCGCCACCATGCGCGACACCGGCCGCGACATGAAGGACAAGTACAAGGAAACCTCGCGCGGTGGCTTGGCGGTAAACGTCATCGAGTGCTGAGCCTCGGCATTCAACCGCACGCGGTTGCCTTCGCTTATCCCTGTTCTCTCTTAGCCGTCATCCCAGCATCAGCTGGGATGACGAGCCACGCGCCCTCTCACGAACCGGATGGCGGCGCCACTTTCGCCGCATCGGCATCCACCCGAACTTTCAGTTCGGTGAGCTGAGCGGTCGTCAGCTTCGCCTCCGCCTTCGCCAGATAGTCGGCGGCACTCTTGAGCTGCTGCTGGCTATCCATGCGTTGCGCCAGCGAGATCTGGTACCAGCCCTCCCCCGGGTTTTCCGCAATGCCGCTGCCCGTCACGTAGGCCACGCCCATCGCGTAATGCCCCAGCATTTCGTTGGCTGCCATCGCCTTGCGGGCCAGTGCCACACCACGCGCCGCATCCACGGGCGCGCCTTCCTTACCGGTGATGAGGAAGTAAGCGAGCGTGCCTTCCGCCTTGGCGTTACCGCTGTCGGCGGCCGTCTGCAGCCAATGCATGCCGGCGCTCGTGTCGTGTCGGCCGAACAAGCCGGTGAGGTAGATCTGGCCGAGTGACAACTGCGCATCGGCGTCGCCTTTCTGCGCCGCCGCAACCATCAGTTTTTCGGCGAGCGCCGTGTCCTTGGGTACGCCCATTTCGCCGGTAAGGCGGGCCATCGCCAACACTTCCATGCCCTTGGACGAGCCTTTGTCGGCCGCTTTCTGCGCCCACTGCAAGGCCTCCTGTGTGCCACCGGTGGAGAGCAGCGATACCGCGAGCACCGCCATGCGATCGCCGTTCGGGTCGATGTTTACACTCTTGCGCATCCACTCGATGGCCGTGGGAACGTCGCGTGTTACACCGACGCCGGCCATGATGGTCGAGCCAAGCATCCACGCACCCTCTGCGCTGCCCGCCGTCGCGGCCTTGCGATACCAGTCTGCACCTGCCGCTTTGTCGGCCGGCACACCGTCGTCCTGCAAGGCCTTGCCCAGCGCCACCTGTGCCTGGACATCGCCCGCCTCGGCACGCTGCTTCAGCGCATCGCGTAACGCATCACCTGAGGGCGTCGCTGCCGACACCGGGAATGCGGCCACTGCCGCGGCCATCACCACCAGCATTGCCGCACGGATCATCATGGTGCGCCTACCTTTGTGGGAGGCCCCGATGGTAGCCGCCCACCAACGCGGCGCCAATTAGCCGACAACGGGAACCCACCGGTATCAGCACGCGTGCCGATTCGGCCGCCGATTCAATGACCTGCGTGTTGCGCTGCGCCACGGTCCGTGACTCCCGACGGGCTGACAGCTGTAGGACGGGTCTGTCATCATCGTCCCCTTTGTCGCCCGGGATGGCGGCTGCCACATGTGTCGCCCCAGGGGCGGCCCGTCGATCCACTGACCTGGGGACCTGCATGTCTCAATCTCCGATCCGCCGCGACGTCGGCCCGTTCGCCCTCATGCTCACCGGCTTGGGCTCCATCATCGGCTCCGGCTGGTTGTTTGGCGCCTGGAAGGCCGCCGGCCTCGCAGGTCCGGGAGCTGTCTGGGCATGGGTGCTCGGCGCGGCCATCATCATGACCATTGCGCTGACCTACGCGGAACTGGGCGCCATGTTCCCCGAGTCCGGCGGCATGGTGCGTTACAGCCATTACTCGCACGGTTCGTTGGTGGGCTTTATCGGCGCATGGGCCAACTGGATCGCCATCGTTTCGGTGATCCCGGTCGAAGCGGAAGCCTCCGTGCAGTACATGGCCTCGTGGAAGTGGCAATGGGCGCAGGATCTCTACATGCACATGCCTGATGGCCACGGCGAGCTCTCGCATGCGGGCCTCGGCATTGCCGCTGTGCTGGTGATCATCTATTTCCTGCTCAACTTCTGGAGCGTCAAGCTGTTCGCACGCTCCAATACGCTCATCACCGTGTTCAAGCTGGTGGTGCCGGCCGCCACCGGCGTGGCCCTGATCGCCAGCGGCTTCCATCGCGAGAACTTTTCGGTGGGTATCCACGGGGACGCGCACGCGATCGACTTTGCGGCCGTGCTGACCGCCGTGGCGACGGCAGGCATCGTCTTCAGCTTCAACGGCTTCCAGAGCCCGGTGAATCTTGCGGGCGAAGCGCGCAACCCGGGCAAGAGCATTCCGTTCGCAGTGGTCGGCTCGATCCTGCTGGCTACGGTGGTCTATGTGATTCTGCAGGTGGCCTATCTCGGCGCCGTACCGCCGGAACTGCTGGCCAAAGCGGGCTGGCACGGTATCGATTTCCGTTCACCGTTCGCCGAACTCGCCATCATCGTCAACCTGCACTGGCTGGCCATGCTGCTGTACATCGATGCCTTCATCAGCCCCAGCGGCACCGGCATGACCTATACCGCCACCACCGCACGCATGCTCTACGGCATGGAGCGCAACGGCACGCTGCCCAAGATCCTGGGCCGCATCCATCCGAAGTGGGGGGTGCCGCGCCCGGCGATGTGGCTGAACCTGGCGGTGTCGTTCCTGTTCCTGTTCTTCTTCCGCGGCTGGGGCACGCTGGCGGCGGTGATTTCGGTGGCGACGATCATTTCCTACCTGACCGGCCCGGTGAGCGCGATGACGCTGCGTCGCACGGCGCCGAGCCTGCATCGTCCGCTGCGCATCAAAGGCTTGCCGATCCTGGCGGGCGTGGCCTTCGTCATGGCGACCGAGCTGCTGTATTGGGCACGCTGGCCGCTGACCGGCGAGATCATCCTGCTGATGGTGGTGGCGCTACCGGTGTACCTGTTCTATCAGTTCAAGGCGAACTGGCACGACTTCGGCCGCCAGCTGAAGGGCGCGTGGTGGCTGATTTTCTACCTGCCGACACTGGCGCTGGTGTCGTGGATGGGCAGCTCGGATTTCGGCGGCAACGGCTACCTGAGCTATGGCATGGACCTGGCTGTGGTGGCCGTGATCGGCCTGGTGTTCTATGTGTGGGGCGTGAAGTCAGGCTGGCGCACGCCGTCGGTGGAAGAGGCCGAGGCGAATCCGCACCTGCACGATTGAACGGCACGCACCATCGAATGAAATAGAAAACGCGCGGTGACGAGCCGCGCGTTTTACTTTTCGTTACCTATCGCGGCTGAAATCGTGCCCTTCACCAGCGTCATTCCGGCGCAGGCCGGAATCCAGCGGCGGTAAGGGTGGTCTTCGCCAGGATGCCGACGAACTCTATCGCGACAATTCATCGTGGCTGTCACTGGATTCCGGCCTGCGCCGGAATGACGAGCCAAAGCATCGGCACGCAACGTTAGCGCGATATCACCCCAACGCCAGCACATCTCCCAGCAACGCCTGCGCCGTCACTTCCGGTCCCGCGCCCGGCCCCTGGATCACCAAGGGCTGCGTGTTGTAGCGCGTGGTGCTGAGCGCGAACTGGTTGTCGGTGCCGTAGAGCCGCGTGGCCGGGTGATTGGCGGGCACTTCAACCAGGCCGACACGGGCGCGGCCGCGCTGGTTGAGACGCGCGAGAAAGCGTAGCGCGCCGCCTCGAGCCTTCGCTTCAGCGAAGCGCGTGGCGAGAGGTGCATCCAGTTCCTCAAGGCGTGACAGGAAGGTTTCCACGTCGAGGCCACGGAGGTTCTCCGGCACCAGGCTCTCGACTTCCACTTCGTCCGGACGCAGTGCGAAGCCCGCACATCGCGCAAGGATGAGCAGCTTGCGCGCCACGTCCTCACCGGAGAGGTCGCTGCGCGGATCGGGCTCGGTGTAGCCCAGTTCACGTGCCCGGCGCAGTAGCGCAGAGAACGGCTGGCTACCGTCATATTGGTTGAACAGATACGAAAGCGACCCAGAGAACACGCCTTCAAGCGTCAGCAGCGCATCGCCGCATTGACGCAGACGGCGCAACGTGGAGATCACAGGCAGCCCTGCCCCCACCGTGGCGGAATCGCCATAACGACCGCCATTTGCCAGCGCCGCCTGCAGCGTCCGCCAGCCCGGCAGGTCACCACCGGCCAACGACTTGTTGGCCGTGACCACGTGATAGCCGTTTGCCAGCCATTCCGCGTGGCGCAAGGCCAGCGCACTGCTGGCGGTCGCATCGATGATCACCTTTACCGAGGCATCGTGGGCGTCGAGTGCGCCTAGCAAGACGCCGTCATTGCGCACATCGCCATGCGTCTTGAGCTTTTCGCGCAACGTGCGATCGGCCAACTGTTCTGTCTGCGTCTGCTGGCGGCGCGAATTGGCCGCCCCCACCAACCGGATGGATGCAGCGGCCGGCGTATTGAGCAACTTGAGGAACGCACCACCGACGACGCCCGTACCCAGCAAAACCGCTGCGATGGCGGGCGACGCCTCTGCTTTCGATGCGCTCGCAGCCTCCTCCGCCAGCACCGCGCTCATGCGCTCACCCGACGTTTGAGGAGGGCAGCTGCCTCTACGCGCAGCAGTGCGGCGTCGATATCGCGCAACAGATCGTCACCGTCTTCGATGCCTACCGACAGGCGCAGCAGCGTGTCGGCGATGCCGGCCGCGCGGCGTGCTTCGGGCGCCATGGAAGCATGCGTCATCGACGCAGGATGGGCGACCAGGCTTTCTACGCCGCCGAGCGACTCGGCGAGCGAGAAGTACTGGACCCCGTCCACGAAGGCCGCCACCTGCTCCTCACCGCCTTCAATTTCGAAGCTCAGCATGGCGCCGAAACCCAACTGCTGACGCGCCGCGAGCGCGTGGCCGGCGTGGCTTTCGAGGCCTGGGTAATACACTTTGCGCACGGCCGCATGGCCGTCCAAACGTTCCGCGATGCGTACGGCGTTCTCTTGGTGCTGGCGCAGACGGACGTTCAGCGTGCGCAGGCCACGCAAGGTGAGGAAGCTGTCGAACGGTGCACCGGTGAGGCCGTTGCAGTTGCCCCACCATTTGAGCTGCTCCGCCACAGCCGGGTCGCGTGCAACGACGGCGCCGCCGACTACGTCGCTGTGGCCGTTGATGTACTTGGTGGTGGAGTGCACCACCACGTCGGCGCCCAACGTCAGTGGCTGTTGCAGGGCGGGCGACAGGAACGTGTTGTCGACCACCACCAGCGCGCCCACAGCGTGCGCGGCCTGCGCCACGTGGCGGATGTCGGTGATGCGCAGCAGCGGGTTCGACGGCGTTTCCACCCACACCAGCGACGGCTTGAGCGCGAGGCCCTCGGCCAGCGTGTGGCTGTTGGTGAGATCAACGAACTTGACCTGGAACCGACCCTTCTTCGCCCAGGCGTCCAGCAGGCGCCAGGTGCCGCCGTAGCAATCGTGCGCGGCGAGCACCAACGAGCCAGCCGGTACCAGTTCCAGCGCCAGCGCCACGGCGGCCATGCCGCTTGCTGTCACCACGGCGCCCGCGCCCTGCTCCAGTTCGGCCAGTGCGTCACCCAGGAGGTCGCGCGTGGGGTTGCCGCTGCGCGAATAGTCATAGGCGCGCTTCTTGCCGAAGCCTTCGAACGCATAGTTGGTGGACAGGTGCAGCGGAGGCACTACGGCGCCGTGCTGAGTGTCTGATTCAATGCCGGCGCGCACGGCCCGGGTGTTCAGGCCCGGCGGGGTACAGGGGACGGTGGTGTCGCTCATGGTGGATCTCCGTGCGTATCGCGTCTTTGGATTCGGGGTCAACAACCGGCCAGCGCGTCGCGCAGCAGCGGCGCGAGGCGGTCGGTTTCCTTGAGGAAGGCATCGTGGCCGTAGGGCGACTCGACCACTTCGAGCGTGGCCGGGCCATGCAGGCGACGCTGCAGCTCGCACAAATCCGCCAGCGGCACCAGACGATCGGAGGGAAAGCCGATGAGCCTGGCGGGCGCGGCAACCTGTTCGGGCGTTACGTCGTGCAGGTCGATGGATTCGGACAGCGCTAGGAAGCGCTCGACATCGAAGCGCTCGACGAAACGGCGACCGGCGTGCTCGAGGTAATCCTCGACCGGAAAGTGAAAACGGCCGTCACGGAACTCCGGCGCGGCGGTAAACCGCTTGGCGAACTCCTCGCTGCCGCGATAGGTGGTCATGGCGAGCTGGCGGGCCAGCGCAAGCGCCTGGTCGGCCTGGCCGCTTTCCAGCCCCAGCCGCACGATGCCGCGCTGCACTGAACGCTGCGCCGTCGCCAGCGGATGCGGTCGGTGCGCGCCAGCCAGCAGCACCAGGCGACCGAGCGCATAGGGGTGCCGGGCGGCGAAGGCCAGCGCGACCATCGCGCCATAGGACGAGCCGATAAAGGCGTGCACACGGTTGATGCCCAGCGCATCCACCAGCGCGGCAAGCACATCGGCCTGATCCTCGCTGGACACGGCCTGGACCTCGGCGAGGTCGGCCGGGGCAATCCAGTCGATGGAGAGCACCCGGTAGCGGTCCAGATCCAACGGCAGGCCTGGGCCCACCTGGGCTTGCCACCAGCCGGGAGCGGCTTCGCCATCCAGTGCCACCACGTCGCGGGTAGCCGAGATACCACCCTGCACGATCACCGTGGGGGCGTCCGGCGCGCCACACCACAGGTAGCTCACTTCCAGCTCGCAGGGCGCGCTGCCGTACTTAGGGGTGATGACCAGGCGACGAGTGCAGCGCTGGGTGGTCAGGTCCGGCCGCATACCGCCAAACACCGCGGCGGGAGCGGGTGTGACGGACGGGGTGATTTGCGGCTGGCTGGACATCTGGCTCTTCTCCGGTCGGCATCGACCTGCGGACCGGAGAGGCGGGCAACACACGGCCGGCACGAGGCGCGGCGGTGCAGATTTGCCCTCATCTCGCGGCGTGCGCCCTAAGGCGTTACCGCAGGAATTGGCACCGTCGCGGAAAATTCCGCAGGTTGCCCCGGCTTCAAAGGGCCTGTCCCTCCGCCGGTCTCGATGAGTAGGGAGGAATCTAACGGCCTCGAATGACCGTGTCAATAGACGTCTAAACGTCTATGCATCTAGCCATCGACGTTTTATCCAGAAAACCGAAGGTTTCGCCTGAAACCACGGCCTTTCCGCGCCCGACCCAGGCTGCGCCGGGCGCGGCAGAAGCATTTACTGCTTCACAGCCACGAAAGACATCGTACGGTTACGCAGCTTGTCGTCGAAAATCATGCTCATGTGCTTGCCATCGGCTGAGACGGTGGAGGTAAGCACGCCCACCACTTTGCCGCCCCGCTTGTCGGTTTCCACCATCGATAGTTTGCCGGCCTGCTTCACCGTAACGCTGTTGATACCGGGATCACCCTTGTACGGCGCCTCGGTGCCATCCAGTTTGGCCGCATATGACTGGCCGGTGGGTGTGGTCATGTCCAATACGCCGCCCTCCTCTCTGTAGGTGAGTTCGGTGCCGTTATCGGACATATTGGCGATAGTGGCCGTGACCCAGGAGCCGGATATCGCATGGGAGCCGGCCGGCCCGGCGGCGACCTGCTTGAGCTCGCCACTACCGGTCACTGGCGCGCCATTGGTGTTGCTGCTGTCGCTGAACTCAAAATGCGCCGCCTTGCCATCGGGCGCCACGGTCGTAGTGGTGGTAGCGACGACCTTACCGCCCTTCTTGTCGGTCTCCTTGACGGTGTGTGCGTCCACCACCTGGATAGCCATCGAATCAAGATAGGGATGTCCGACAATCGGGTGATCCTGACCATCGGCCTTGATGCTCACCGCCGGCACGCAAGTCTTGCATGCGTACATGCCGTCCTTGAGCACGAGCACGTCGGGCTTCTTGGGCATCTGCACCTTGCTCATGTCGATCTTCCAGGTGCCGTCGAACGGCCCGTTGGCCATCGCGCCCAACGGAAACAGCAAAAGCAGGCACAGGCCTGCGGACAGTGGTTTGTTCATGGCATGACTCCCAGAGGTTGGTATGGCCGGGCGATACCCATGTCCCCTGGAGACATCGTTGTCCTGTGGGCGTTGCTCCCTCGGACCCAGCTTCTTCACGCTACGCCGCCACCATGGCCACAGCCATTGGCCGGAAGTGTTAGCAACCCATAGATTTGCGAGGCAGATATCGGGCTGCAACACTGCGCCCCAACTTCACCGCCCTTCGGATACCGATGTCCCTCGCCGCCCATCTCGTCGTTGCCCTCATCGCCCTGCTCCACGTGTGGTTCCTGGTGCTGGAGATGTTCCTGTGGACGCGTCCCTCGGGCCGGCGCGCCTTCGGCCTGACCAAGGAGTTCGCTGAACAGTCGAAGGTGCTGGCGGCCAACCAGGGCCTCTACAACGGCTTCCTCGCCGCCGGCCTGTTGTGGGGACTGTGGTTGGGCGATGCCGGTCGAGCCATCACGCTGTTCTTCCTGGGCTGCGTGCTTGTGGCCGGCCTGTTCGGCGGACTGACAGCCTCGCGCAAGATTCTGTGGGTCCAGGGTCTGCCAGCGCTGATCGGCCTGATACTGGTCATGCTGACCTGAGCACTTTTCATGACGGATGGCTCCTGCGCCAGCCACGGCCCTGTGCCATGCTTTTTACCCCACCCGCGACATCTGGCCACTCATGACCGCATTACCCAAGGAAGCCGTCGGCACCTGCTTTGATCCGCAACGGATGCTCCATGCGCGCGAGCGCACCTGGGCTGCGTTGCACGGCATCCGCGAGCGCATGCGTCCCGGCATCACCGAGGAAGAGGCGAAAGCCGAAGCCATGGAGGTGTTCCAGGCGCTAGGCATGGAGCGGCTGTGGCATCCGGTGCTCATCCGCATCGGCAGCAACACCACCAAGATCTACCGAGAACGCTCCGAGCCGGTGCAACTGGGCGAGAACGACATCTACTTCATCGATCTTGGCCTTGTCTTCGAGGGCCACGAAGGCGATGCGGGCGACACCTTCGTGATGGGCCACGCCCCGGAAAAACAGGCATGCGCGGATGCCGCGCGTGAACTGTTCGAGCTGACCGCTACCGCATGGCGAGAGCAGGGCCTCAGTGGCGAAGCCCTCTATGCATTTGCCGAAGAGCGCGCCCAGGCGATGGGCTGGCGGCTCAATCACGAGATCAAGGGGCATCGCGTCAGCGACTTCCCGCATTCGGTGCACAAGGCTGGCGACCTGGGCGAGTACGGCGAACGGCCATCCAGCGGGCTGTGGGTACTGGAGATCCAGATTGCCCATCCAACCGAGCCGTATGGCGCGTTCTACGAGGATTTGTTGACTCGTGATTAGGGGCAACAAGCCGTTACAGCGTATGGGCTAGCATGGGCGGATTCCTCCCGAGTGCATCGCATGTCCCCTGAGTCATCCCACCGAGCAGCAGAAACCGCTCGGCCTTCGCCTGCAGATGCTTCCACGGATCGGCTCAAGTTCAACGGCGACAATACGTTCCAGCGCGAGCTGCGGCGGCGTGTCGAGGCGCTGTTCAAGCACTCCGGGCAAAAGCAGCGTGACGATGCGCGTCTCTACCGCAAGACGGCGATCATCCTTGCCACCTTCGCCGTGTCCTACGTGCTGCTGGTTTTCTTCGCGGCCACGTGGTGGCAGGGTTTGCTGCTCAGCATCGTGCTGGGCGTGGCAACCGCGCAGATCGGCTTCAATATTCAGCACGATGCGGGTCACCAGGCTTATTCAGAGCGCCGCTGGATCAACAAGTGCATGGCCATGACGCTGGATCTGGTCGGCGGCAGCTCGTACGTGTGGCACTGGAAGCATGCGCACTTCCATCACACTTACGTGAATATCGACGGCTACGACAGTGACATCAACCTGGGCGCGCTGGCACGATTTTCGCCGCAACAGAAGCACTATTGGCACCATCGGTGGCAACACCTGTACCTGTGGCTGCTCTATGGCCTCACGGCGGTGAGCTGGCATCTGCATGACGACTTCCGCGACGTCATCACCGGCACCATCGGCAAGCGCCGTTTTCCGCGGCCGCGCGGCAAGGATCTGGCGGGTTTTATCCTGGGCAAGCTGGTCTTCTTCACCCTCGCGCTCGGCTTGCCGCTGCTGTTTCATTCGCTGGGTGCGGTGCTGCTTTTTTACGCCGTCACCGCCGTCGTGGCCGGGCTGCAGCTAGCTATGGTGTTTCAGTTGGCACACGCCGTGGAAGCAGCCGCGTTCCCTTCGCCGAGCGAGCCGGGCCGTATGAACACGCCCTGGGCGATCCACCAACTGGAAACCACGGCGAATTTCTCGCGCAACAGTCGCGTGATCACCTGGCTGGTCGGCGGCCTGAATTTCCAGGTGGAGCACCACTTGTTTCCTCGCATCAGCCACGTCCACTACCCGGCCATCTCGCGGGTGGTGGAGGCGACCTGTCTCGAATACGGCGTGCCCTACCATGCGAATAGCTCGTTTGGTGCCGGCCTGGCCTCGCACTACCGCTGGCTGCGCCAGATGGGGCGACCGCAGGCTGTGCCGGCGGCGCTGGTGCTGGAGCCGCTGCCGGAGAGTTGAGTCACAGGCTCCCCTCGGCGGGCGGTGGCGGGCATGGCGCGGCCGAAAGGCCGTTCCACGCTATCATTGAGGGCTAGCCTTCCTGCCGATCCGCCTGCATGTCCGCCCATCTCACCGAAACCCGCCGCCGCCGCACCTTCGCCATCGTCAGCCACCCTGACGCAGGCAAGACCACGCTGACCGAAAAGCTGCTGCTGTTCGGCGGCGCCATCCAGATGGCCGGCTCGGTGAAGGGCCGCAAGGCGGCGCGCCACGCCACCTCCGACTGGATGGCACTGGAAAAAGAGCGCGGCATTTCGGTGACTTCGTCGGTGATGCAGTTCCCCTATGAGGGCCGCATCGTCAACCTGCTGGACACCCCAGGCCACGCGGACTTCTCGGAAGACACCTACCGCGTACTCACCGCGGTGGACTCGGCACTGATGGTGATCGACTGCGCCAAGGGCGTGGAAGAACGCACCATCAAGCTGATGGAGGTGTGCCGCCTGCGCGACACCCCCATCATGACTTTCATCAACAAGCTCGACCGCGAAGGTCGCTCGCCCATCGAACTGTTGGACGAGGTGGAGTCGGTGCTGGGCATCGCCTGTGCCCCGCTCACCTGGCCCATCGGCATGGGCAAGCGCTTGAAGGGCGTGTACCACCTCGTGCTCGACGACGTGCACGTGTTCGAGCAAGGCAAGAATTTCACACGCCAAGATTCGACCATCTTCAAGGGTCTGGATGCGCCGGGCCTGGAAGCGGCAATCGGGGCTGAAGCACTGTCCGAATTGCGCGACGAACTTGAGCTGGTGCAAGGCGCATCGCATCCGTTCGACATCGAGCAGTATCTGGCCGGCAAACTGACGCCGGTGTTCTTCGGTTCGGCGGTGAACAACTTCGGCGTGCAGCTGCTACTCGATTTCTTCGTCGAGCACGCGCCTTCGCCCAAGTCGCGCGCCACGCTCACGCGTGAAGTGAAGCCGGAAGAAGAAGCCCTCACCGGTTTCGTCTTCAAGATCCAGGCAAACATGGACCCAGCGCACCGCGACCGCATCGCCTTCATGCGCGTGTGTTCGGGCACCTACACTGCTGGCATGAAGATGGTGCAGACGCGCACCGGCAAAGACGTGCGCATCGCCAATGCACTCACCTTCATGGCCAGCGACCGCGAAATCGTGGAAAGCGCCTACCCCGGCGACGTGATCGGCCTGCACAACCACGGCACCATCGGCATCGGTGATACGTTCACCGAAGGCGAGATCGTGAGCTTCACCGGCATCCCGAACTTCGCTCCGGAACTGTTCCGCCGCGCACGTCTGCGCGATCCGTTGAAGATGAAGGCGCTGCAGAAGGGCTTGGCGCAGTTGTCGGAAGAAGGCGCTACGCAGTTCTTCCGTCCGCTGATGAGCAACGACCTGATTCTGGGCGCAGTGGGCGTGCTGCAGTTCGATGTGGTGGCCTATCGCCTCAAGGACGAATACGGCGTGGATGCCAGCTTCGAGCAGGTCACCGTGGCGACGGCGCGCTGGGTGTACTGCGACGACGCGAAGAAGATGGAAGAGTTCCGCGAGAAGAACGCCAACAATCTCGCCATCGATGCGGCGGGCCAGCTGGTATATCTCGCCCCTTCGCGCGTGAACCTGCAGTTGGCGCAGGAGCGCTCGCCCGCCGTGCGCTTCTCGGCCACGCGCGAACACGCGACCTCGGTCGACCTGTAACGATCCGAAGCCGTCATTCCCGCGCAAGCCGTGGGATGACGGTAGGCACGTATTCGCCGCAGTATCCGCGCTGTTAGCCTTGTCAGCACATCCAGGGATATCCAGCCGCATGCCCGCCCAGCCCATTGCCTTCACCACACCCGTGACCGCTACGCCCTGGCAGCGCTGGGTCGTGTTCTCCCCTTTTGGCCGTATCGTGTTCTTCGCAGCGCTTTACCTGGTGCTGATCAAACTGCTCTCCGTGGGAGTCGATGCCATGGGCATCGTCGGTCCCGGGGTGCCGAGACTGACACGTGCCTTCGGCATCCTTGCCGTGCAACTGATTCCCTCCGTGCTCGCTTACACGGTGCTGGTGAAAGCCATCGAGCGCCGCCCGATGGACGAGCTAGCCGCGCATGACGTCCCCACGCTGGGCCTCGCCGGGCTGGTGCTCGGGGCCCTGCTCATGAGCGCTGTCGTGTTCGTGCTGTGGCTGGCCGGGAGCTATCACATCACCGGCACCGACCCGTCCGTGAACTGGCTCCCCGCGGTGCTGACCACCGGCCTGGGCGCGGGCATCGGTGAAGAGATCGTCACGCGCGGCGTGTTGTTCCGCGCCGTGGAGGAAGGCCTGGGCACCTGGTGGGCCCTCGGCGTCTCGGCGTTGTTCTTCGGGGCCGCCCACATTTTCAATCCAGGCGCCACGCTGTGGAGTTCGCTCGCCATCGCCATCGAAGCCGGCGTGCTGTTGGCCCTGCTCTATCACGTGACGCGTTCGCTGTGGCCGTGCATTGGCCTGCATGCGGCCTGGAACGTCATGCAGGGCACGGTCTATGGCATCCCGGTATCGGGCACGGAAGCGCACGGCTGGCTCGTCTCCACCCGTAGCGGCCCGGACTGGCTGAGTGGCGGCGTGTTTGGCGCGGAAGCCTCGGTGGTGGCGCTGACCCTGTGCTCTGCCTGCTCGGTCCTGCTGCTCATCGTGGCGCTGCGCCGCGGCACCATCGTCCGCCCGGCATGGCGCCGCAGACACATCGTCACGACCTGACATCAGCTATCGCCTTCACAAAACTGCGGATACCCTGAAGGCTATCCGCCCCGGCCGGGCAGCACTGCCCGGCCCTGACACCTGTGAAGACGTATGGCCGCCCCGAAAACCCGTTATTCCTGGCTGGCCCACCAGCCGATGCAATGGAAGATCCTCATCGCGATCGGCACGCTGGTGCTGCTGTTCGTGGTCTGCGGCACCTTCACACTGCAGTCGCTAGGCCGGCAGGACGTTAGCGCGCACTGGGCTAGGCACACCTACGACGTGCGCGCCAAGATCGACGACGTGGTCGAACACCTGCAAGCCAGCCAGGTCGCTGTGCGCGGCTACCTGCTGAACCCGGCGGGAGGCGAGCTTGCCGACTACCAAAAGGCAAACACCGGCCTGGCCAAGGACATCGCTGACCTGCGCAGCCTTACCAGCGACAACCCGGTACAACAGACGCGCATCGATCACCTGGAGTCCATGGCGGACCAGTGGCAGAAGGAAGCGCTGCACAACGGCATCGAGCCGATCCAGGCAATCCACGCCGCCGACACCGCCGACGCCGCCCTCGAACGCACTCGCGTCCAGAACCAATATCTAAGCCGACGCACCGTCTCCGTCGAAGACATACTCGCGGTGCTCAATACCATGGACGACATGGAGCGCACCCTGCTGGACCAGAGGGAGCAGACGCAACATCGAGATGTGACCGAAGTGCGGGCGAGCATCTGGATCACCCTGGTGCTTTCCATCCTGCTTGGCGGTTCGGTGGTCTACATGACGCTCCGCCTTATCACGCGGCCGATTCGCCGCATGACCGACCTGATGACCCGCTTGGCGAACCACGACCACACCGTGGAAATCAGGCAACTGGAGCGACGCGACGAGATCGGCGAGATCGCGCGCGGCCTGCACGTATTCAAGCAAATGGCGATCGAAACCGCTGCCCAGACCTGGGTAAAGACGCAGGTATCGCAGATCGCCAGCGACCTGCAAAAGGTGGAGACCGAAAGGGAGTTTGCCGAGCAGCTCACCGGCACGCTGGGGCCCATGCTCGAGTGCGGCGTCGGCGTGTTCTATCGCTTCGACGAGGAGCACCAGCGACTGCAGTTGATGGGCAGCTACGGCTATCAGCAACGTAAGCACCTGAGCACCGACTATGCACTGGGCGAGGGCCTCGTGGGTCAGTGCGCCGTGGAACAAAAGCCGATCACCCTGCAAGACGTGCCCGACAACTACGTGCGCATCCACTCGGGCACCGGTGAAGCGTCACCGCGCTCCATCGCAGTCATGCCGTTGATTCTGCGTGGCAAGCTGCTTGGCGTGCTGGAACTGGCGAGCTTCCATCACTTCACCGATCCGCAGCAGCGTCTGCTGGACGAATTGTTGCCGATCGCTTCGTTGTCGCTGGAGAACCTCGGCCGCGCCATCCGCACGCAAGATCTGCTCCAACGCACCAGCGAACAGGCTGACGAACTGCGTGCGTCCGAAGACATCCTGCGCCGCCAGCAGCAGGATCTTCAGGCCACCAACGAAGAGCTCAACGCCAAGACCCACGAGCTGCAGGAGCAGTCGCAGCGTCTGCTCGCCTCGGAAGAAGAACTGCGCGTGCAAACCGAGGAGCTGCAGGCGTCGAACGAAGAGCTGCGCCAGAAAACCGATACGCTCAACCAGCAGAAGCACGTGCTGGAAACACTGCAGCGCGAAACACAGGAAAAGGCGGAAGAACTGGCCCGAGCCAGCCAGTACAAATCCGAATTCCTCGCCAACATGTCGCACGAATTGCGCACACCACTCAACAGCCTGCTGATTCTCTCGCGCAGCCTGGCCGACAACCGCGAGGGCAACCTCGACGACGAACAGGTAGAGTCCGCGCGCATCATCCACGACTCGGGCAACAACCTGCTGCGTCTGATCAACGACATCCTCGACCTCTCCAAGGTAGAGGCCGGCAAGATGGACGTGGTACTGGATGACTTCCCGCTCGCCGACCTCGAACGCGTGCTCATGCGCACGTTCCATCACGTCGCGCAGGAAAAGCAGCTCGGCTTCATCGTGCAGATCGACCCGAGCCTGCCCACGACCCTGCGTACCGATGGCAATAAGCTGGAGCAGATCGCCAACAACCTCGTCGGCAATGCGTTCAAGTTCACGCATCGCGGCTCGGTCACCGTCCGCATTGAGCGTCCCTCCGCCGCCATCGCGATGCCGGCGTCATTGCGTGGCAAAGAGGTGGTCGCCATCGCCGTGACCGACACGGGCATCGGCATCCCGCATGAGAAGGCGCAGAAGATCTTCCAGGCGTTCGAACAGGTCGATGCCAGCACCAGTCGTCAGTACGGCGGCACGGGCCTGGGTTTGACGATCTCCAAGCGCATCGCAGAACTACTCGACGGCGACATCGTGCTGCACAGCGATGCAGGGCACGGCAGCACCTTTACCATCCTGCTGCCCTTGGCAGGACCGTCGGGACAAGTCGTCGCCACGCCCGCCAGCGTGGCCGCACCGGCGCCCGCACCGATGCGCCCGACGCTCACGTCCGCCTTGCTGCCGGAAACCATTGAAGACGACCGGGACAGCATCAACCCGAGCGATACCATCATCCTGATCATCGAGGATGACCCCGTGTTCGCGCGCATCCTCGCGGACATGGTTCGCCGTAAGGGCTATCGCGTGCTGGCAGCGGCGGACGGTGAATCCGGCCTGCAGTTGGCGGCGCGCTACCGCCCCACCGGCATCCTGCTCGACGTGATGCTGCCGGGCATGGACGGCTGGACCGTGATTGAGCGACTGAAGGAAGACGCCGCCACGCGGCACGTCCCCGTTCACTTCATCTCGGCAGTGGACGAGGCCAACCGCGGTCGCGAACTCGGTGCGGTGGGCTTTCTTACCAAACCGGTCAGCCGCGAAGCCATTGGTGACGCCTTCGAGCGACTGCTGCATTTCGCCGAAGGCCACATGCGTCATTTGCTGATCGTCGATGACGATGCCGACTCGCGCGCCGCCATGCGTACGCTGCTGCGTAACGACGACGTCACCATCGACGAGGCCGGCAGCGCCGAAGAAGCGCAGGAACGCATGGCCGACACGACCTACGACTGCGTCGTGCTCGACCTGGGCCTGCCCGGTATGTCGGGTACCGAGTTCCTTGAACAGCTTTCCACCACCGGCAGAATCCCCCCGGTAGTGGTCTATTCCGGCCGCGAGCTCAGCCGCGAGGAAAGCCTCAAGTTGCGCCAGTACACCGACAGCATCGTCATCAAAGGTGCGCGCTCGCCGGAACGCCTGCTCGACGAAGTGAGTCTGTTCCTGCACAGCATCCAGGGCGCGCGGGCACAGCGCGCCGCTGTCGGCGTCACGGCCACCACGGCATCACCTGCGACACTCGCCACACCGGATGCGAGCGCCCTGCAGGACCGCAAGGTATTGCTGGTCGATGACGACATGCGCAACCTGTTCGCCCTGTCCAAAGTGCTGCGTGGCTGGGGCATGCACGTGACCATGGCGCAGGATGGCCAGAAAGCGCTCAAGGCACTGGCCGATCACAACGACGTCGAACTGGTGTTGATGGACGTGATGATGCCGGTGATGGATGGCTACGACACCATCCGCGAGATTCGCGCCCAGCCACAACTGGCGAAGCTGCCCATCATCGCGTTGACCGCCAAGGCCATGCGCGGCGATCGCGAGAAGTGCCTGGAAGCAGGCGCAAACGACTATCTGTCCAAGCCCATCGACATCGACAAGCTGTCCTCGATGATGCATGTGTGGCTGCACCGATGAACACGTCGACCGACCAGCCGCAGGCGCAGGACACCTCGCTCGAGGACATCGAGATCGAGCTGTTCGTGCGTGCGCTGAAGCTTCGGCACGGTTATGACTTCACCCAGTACGCCCCTGCCTCGCTCAAGCGCCGCGTGCTCCAACTCACGCACGCACAGGGAGCAGATACCGTTAGCGCCCTCACCACTCGCCTGTTGCACGAACAGGATTTCCTGCCCATCGTGCTGGAGGGTCTGTCGGTACCGGTGTCGGAAATGTTCCGCGACCCCGACGTTTTCCTCGCGCTGCGTGAGCAGGTTTTCCCTGTGCTCGCTTCCTACCCGCAGATCAACATCTGGCAGGCCGGCTGCGCGCACGGGCAAGAGGTGTATTCGCTGGCCATCCTGCTCGAAGAGGCCGGACTCTACGATCGCACGCAGATCTACGCCACCGACTTCAACGAGAGTGCGCTGCGCCATGCGCAGGAAGGCATCTACCCTTCCCGCGAGGCGAAACTGTGGTCGCGCAATTACCTCGCGGCTGGCGGCAGCCATACGCTGGCCGACTATTACAGCGCACGCTATGAACTCATCAAGCTCGACCAACGCCTGCGTCGCAACGTGATCTTCGCCAACCACAACCTGGTCACCGACGAAGTGTTCTGCGAGGCGCACCTGGTGCTGTGCCGAAACGTGCTCATCTACTTCTCGGACCCGCTGCAGGACCGTACGCTGTCGCTGTTCCGCGACAGCCTGGTGCGCGGCGGCTTCCTCTGCCTTGGCACGCGCGAAAGTCTGGATTTCGCACCCTCTGCCGGCGACTTCAAGCCTGTGGATGCCGCACGCCGCATCTATCGGCTGGGTCCGCGCAACGCGGTGAAGGAATGACATGGCGACGCCGCAGGCCATCGTGATCGGTTGCTCGGCGGGCGGATTGACCGCATTGGAAGAGTTGTTTGCCGGTATCGACGCCACCGTGAGCCAACCGATCGCCGTCTGCTGCCATACCGGCTCTTCCACCGTCGACCTACTCTGCGAGTTGCTGGCCAGGCATGCCACGCTGCCCGTCGAAGAGGCACGCGAGCGCACACCCATGCGCGGTGGCGTCATCTACGTGGCACCCAGCGGCTACCACCTGCTAGTTGAAACCAGTCGTCGCTTTGCGCTGTCGGTGGACCAGCGCGTGAGCTTCGCGCGTCCGTCGATCGATGTGCTGTTCGAGTCCGCCGCAGAAGCCTGGCGCGACGGGTTGATCGGCGTGTTGCTCACCGGCGCCAACAGCGACGGCGCCGATGGCCTGCTGCAGGTCCGCGAACACGGCGGATTGGCCATTGTGCAAGACCCCGCCGATGCCGAATGCCCGGCCATGCCCTCCGCTGCGCTTGAGCGTGCGGGGGCCGATCATTGCCTCCCCCTGGCGGACATCGCGCCGCTGATCAATCGTCTGTGCCTGCAATGAACATCCCTCTCCCGAAACTCCTCGTCGTCGACGACACGCCCGCCAACCTGGTGGCCATGCGGCACCTGCTGGCTGACAGCGGCGCGCAACTCTTCGAGGCGAACAGCGGCAACGAAGCGCTCGCCCTGTGCCTTGACCATGATTTCGCGCTGATCCTGCTGGACGTGAACATGCCGGAGATGGATGGCTTCGAAGTCGCCTTCCTGATCGGTGAATCCGAACAGCTTAAGGAAACGCCGATCATCTTCGTCACCGCTGCCTATGCCGATGACATCAACCGCATTCGCGGCTATCACTTCGGCGCAGTGGACTACATCGCCAAGCCGATCAACGACATGATCCTGCAGTCCAAGGTTCGCGTGTTCCTTGAGCTGTATAAGGCGCGTGCCGAGCTGAAGTCGGCACTCGCCACGCTGGAGGAGCGCAATACGCAGCTCAAGGTGGAAATGGCCGAGCGCCTGCGCATCGAGGACCGCATCCGCTACCAGGCAACGCACGACATGCTCACGGGCCTGCCGAATCGCGTGCTGTTTCACGACCGCCTGCTGACGGCCATGCAACGCGCGCCGCGCCATGGCCACGGCTTTGCGCTCGCGCTGCTTGATATCGACGGCTTCAAAGCCGTCAACGATACCCATGGGCATCCCGCGGGCGATGCACTGTTGCAAGCCATTGCCGAACGCCTCGGCGACGGGCTACGAGCCAATGACACAGTGGCGCGGCTCGGCGGCGACGAGTTTGCATTGATTCTGGAGGATGTCGTCGACGACACCTCACTCCTGCGTCGCTGCGAAGAAGTGTGCACCGTCATCGCCCGCCCGTATCTTCTCGACGGCAGCAAGGGGCCGTTCGAGGCAAACGTCAGTGCGAGCATCGGTATCGCTCTATGGCGCGGGCAGGAACAGAGCGACGAGACGCTGATCCAGGCCGCCGACCGAGCGCTCTATCGCGCCAAAGGTGAAGGCAAGAATCGTTGCGTCGTGGCGAGCTGACGCCGTTGGCTCACTTGCGTGGCGATACCCACATGTCGATACGGGCGCGGAACACGTCCTCACCCGCCTGGTTGCGCACGCGCACGGTGACGGGCCACGCATAACCGCTTGCCGCCTCGACCGCGGGTAGCTCCGGCGTAGCCAGCGCGACCAGCGTGCCCTTGGCCTTGGCGAGGTACTCGACCGTCATGCCCTTGGGTATCCAACGCATGGCCGGCGGAATGGTCACGTCGGTCATCATGCCGGCGGTAAGTTCCGCCGCATTGCAGAGCGCAATCGCGTGCACGGTACCGATATGGTTATGCACGCGGCGCCGATCGCGGATCGCCACTTCGCAGCGCCCTGGCTCCAGCTGGAGAAAGCGCGGGGCGATGGTGGCGAAATAAGGTGCTTTGAAACAGATCAGCCGTCCGTACAGCCAGCGGCCGCCGGGCAGGGAAACCAGTCGACGATACAGCGACAAGGCCTGGCTCATGGCGAATCTCCCGCTGGGGCAGCGCCTGGGCACCACCCTTTCGTACGTCGATAGGGAGCCACCATGCCGGCCGTGGCCGGCATGGTGGCGAAGCACATCAGGCCGCGTCGGCCAGCTTCTTCTTGTGATCCGCGCGGGTAACGGCGGCACGCAGTTCCGACGGATCGAAATCATCCACCGAGATGAACTCGAACACGCCTTCGCGCACGCGCTTGAGCAATTCGAACTCGGCCGCGTTGATCACGCCGGCCTGCACGGCTTCCGTCAGCTGACCCACGTAGTCATGCGACTTGAACTGGCCGGCCTTCTGCGCCTTACCGAACTTCCGCTCCACCGGCTCGGCCGCGATCACGTCCGGCAGTAGCGCGTTCATGCGACCGATGGTGTTGTTCGCCGTCGGCGTGAGGTAGACCCACTCGGTGAGGCGATCACGCGCTTCGCCCGGCGCCGTAATGATGGCGGCAACGCGGCGACCCAGACGATCCGACGGCGGCACTTCGCGACGACCGAACGGGAACACCAAGGCGCGCAGCAGCCAAGACACTGGCTTCACCGGGAAGTTGCGGATGGCACCATCAAGCGAGGTCTGAATGCGCCACATGCACTCGTGGAACGCCCAGGCCAGCAGCGGACGATCCGCTTCCGGACGACCGGTGTCCTCGTAGCGCTTGAGCATCGCGCTGGCGATGTACAGATAACTCAACACGTCGCCCAGACGCGCCGACAGCTTTTCCTTGAACTTCAGCTTGCCGCCCAGCACGCCCATAAAGGTATCGGCGCAGAGCGCGAGCGCGGCGGAGTAACGGTTGAGCTTGCGGTAGTAGCGGCGCACATACGCATCACCGGCGGTGTCGCCGATGCGCGAACCCGTCACGCCCAGCGTGAACGAGCGCACCGCGTTGGAGATGCCGAAGCCAATGTGGCCGAACAGCGCGCGGTCGAAGGTCTTCAGGCGATCGCCGTAATCGGGGATCGACAGCGCCTGCATTTCCTTCAGCACGTAAGGATGGCAGCGGATGGCGCCCTGACCAAAGATCATCAGGCTACGCGTCATGATGTTGGCGCCTTCCACCGTGATAGCGATGGGCACACCCTGCCATGCGCGACCCGCGTAGTTCTTCGGACCCAACTGCACGCCCTTGCCACCGTGCACGTCCAACGCGTCACCAGCAATGGTGCGACCCCATTCGGTGGCGTGGTACTTCGCGATAGCCGACGGCACTGCCGGCTTCTCGCCACGGTCCACCGCCGCGGCCGTAGCGCGTGACAGCGCCGCAGTCGCGTAGGTCAGGCCGCCGATGCGCGCCAGCGCTTCTTCCACGCCCTCGAAGCGAGCAATGGAAAGACCGAACTGCTTGCGCATGCGAGCGTAGGCGCCCGTGGCCGCCACGGCAGCACGCACGCCACCGGTCGCATTCGAGGGCAACGAAATCGCTCGGCCGACGGAAAGGCATTCCACCAGCATGCGCCAGCCATGGCCGGCCATGTGCGGGCCACCGATCAGCACCGACAGCGGCACGAATACGTCCTTGCCGTGCAGCGGACCGTTCTGGAACGGGATGTTCAACGGGAAGTGACGGCGGCCGATCTCGAGACCCTGCGTCGAACGCGGCAACAGTGCCAGCGTGATGCCTAGGTCTTCCTTGTCACCTAGCAGCTTCTCCGGATCGTACAAACGGAAGGCCAGACCCACCACAGTCGCGATCGGCGCCAGCGTGATATAGCGCTTGTCGAAGGTGAGCTTCATGCCCAGCGTTTCCACGCCGTCGACCACTTGCTTGCACACCACACCGTAGTCGGTGATGGACGTGGCGTCCGAACCCGCATACGGGCCGGTAAGCGCGAAACACGGAATCTCTTCGCCCACGGCAAGACGCGGCAGGTAGTGGTTCTTCTGCTCGTCACTGCCGTAATGCAGCAGCAGTTCCGCCGGGCCCAGCGAGTTCGGCACGGCCACCGTCGAAGCCACCGTCGCCGACATGGTCGCCAGCTTCTGCAGCACGGCCGAATGCGCCAGTGCGGAGAAGCCGAGGCCACCGTACTGCTTCGGGATGATCATGCCGAAGAACTTGTGCTTCTTGATGAAGGCCCAGACGTCCGGCGGCAGGTCAGCCAGTTCGTGCGTGATCTGCCAGTCGTCGATCATGCCGCACAACTCTTCCACGGGGCCATCGAGGAACGCCTGCTCTTCGACGCTCAGTTCCGGCTTGGGTTGCTTCAGCAGTTCGTGCCAGTCCGGCTTGCCGGAGAACAGTTCGCCCTCGAAACCCACCGTGCCTGCTTCCAGTGCGGTCTGCTCGGTCTCGGATAGCTTCGGCGTCACTTTGGCGAACATCTTCAGCAGCGGAGCGCTGATCTTCTTGCGGCGAAAACCGTCCATCAGCAGCGGTACGGCGATAGCCAGTTCAATCACCAGCAGAATGAACATGGTCCACGGCGCACCGGCGATCAGGCCGACCACGACGGTGGTAATCACCGTGGCAATCGCCCAAGTCCGCAGGTTGGTGCGGTGGTAGGCACAGGCGCCGGTGGCGATGATGGCCGCCAGCAGAGTCAGTATCACGGACATCACAACACCTCGTTACGAATGACGTCTTGGTCGAACATGGATTTCACGGGTTCACGCAGTGACCGCATCGCTGCGATCCGTTGATGAAAGCTTGCCCACGAAGCGTGCAATCTCGCGGGTGAATACGTCGTTGGCATCGCCGGCCACCATGTGCGTGGCGCGCGGAAGCTCCACGTGCTCGGCATGCGGCACCAGTTGCAGGAATTCGTCGACCGTCTCGCGCGACACCACATCGCTGCGTCCGCCTGAGAGCAACAGCACCGGCACACGCACTTTCGACGCGGCGGCCATCAGGCGCGGCTGGTAGCGCTCGCTCTCGCGCACCAAGCCGTTGAGCAGGGCCGGATCCCAGTGCCAGCGCAGGCGGCCGTCGGCTCCCTCGCGCAGCAGTGGTCGCAATTGGTCTTCTGTCTTGCGCTCGGCGCGATGGGGCAGGTATTTCGCAATTTCCTCGCCAGCCTGCGCGTAGCTGGCAAAGCCATCCGGATGGGCCTGCATGAAGGCCAGGATGCGTTCCACGCCCTTGGTTTCCCAGCGAGGCGTGATATCCACCAGCACCAGCGCGCGGAAGGCGCTCGGATCGATCTCGCCGGCAATGACCAAGCCCAGCAAGCCCCCCATCGAGGCACCCACCAGGATCGGCTTGCACAGCTCAGCGTGAGCCAGCAGGCGCAGATCGCCGATGAACTGTTCCATGTGGTAATCGCCACCGGCGACGTGGCCGCTCTCGCCATGGCCGCGTGCATCGAAGGTGACGCAACGGAAGCCTTCAGCCGCCAACGCCTCTGCGGTGCCGCGCCACGCACCACGCGTCTGCCCGAAACCATGGGCAAACAGCAGCGTAGGATGACCCGAGGGCTGGCGGGTTTCGACGGCCAACGTCAGGCCATCGACGGCGCTGACCTGGGCGACGGAGTTCTCGGTAATGGGCATGGATACCATACGGTCGAGTATGGATCGCCTCAAAGCGCTGCGTCAATACGCGCTGCGACAAGGGGAGTTTCCGCCGATTCAACGACTTGCCACCGAGCCAATTGCAAAGCCGCTAGCAGGGGCTACCATACTCACATGAATGCAAGCGCCAAACCCGAACGCACCCGCCTATCCGCCGAGGACTGGGAAGACGCCGCTCTCAGGCTGATTGCCGACCAGGGCGTCGGCGCGCTAGCCGTCGAGGCGCTGGCCCGCCAGCTCGGGGTGACCAAGGGTAGTTTCTACTGGCATTTCCGCACGCGCGAAGCCTTGCTACAGGCCGCGCTGGAACGCTGGGAGCAGTACGGCGAAAAAGAGGTGATCAGCCAGATCGAGGCCATCCCCGATCCGCGTGCGCGCCTGCCGGAGCTGTTCCGTCGCGTGGCGCATGAGCTGGCGCCGCATCGTGTCTACGCCGCGCTGCTGAAGGCACTGGACCACCCGCAGGTCGTGCCGGTGATGGCCCGCGTGTCGCAGCGGCGCATGGAATTTCTCACCAATATCTACCGCGAGGCCGGCTTGGTGCCGGACGAGGCGCTCAATCGCGCCCGCCTGACCTACGCCGCCTACGTGGGTTTCCTGCAACTTAATTTCACACTCGGCCTGCCGCGCATCAGCCACGATGAGTTCGACGCTTACGTGGAACACATGATCCGTACGCTCACGCCGTCCTGAGCCGCCGTCACGGGGAAGTCCAGGGGAACGCCGCCTTCGGGCGGCGTTTTTTTTCTTCGCAGGCCAATGACAGTCCACCTGCCAAAGTGGTCTGCAGTTACATCTGTAACCACCGGTGGCAGTGGCAAATTTGGGTGCGCCCAGTTGCCTTTTTGCTGCGCCAGTACTTGCCATGCCAGTAGACGTAAGTTAGCGTTTCTCTTCTTTTTTAGCTTAAGACCAGAGTGAGGAAACGATGTCGAGCAAGTTGGCAGCGCTGCAGCGCTGGGTGGATGAGGTCGCGGCACTGACCCGCCCTGCCCATATCCATTGGTGCGACGGTTCCGACGCCGAGTACCAGCAGCTGGTGCAGCAGATGCTGCAGACCGGCGACCTGATCGAGCTGAACCAGCAGACCCATCCTGGCTGCTATCTGCACCGGTCCAGCCCCTCGGACGTCGCCCGCGTCGAGCACCTCACCTTCGTCTGCACGAACGAACAGGAAGACGCCGGCCCGAACAATCACTGGATGGCTCCAGCCGAAGCGCACACCAAGATGGACGCGCTGTTCGATGGCTGCATGGAAGGTCGCACCATGTACGTCATTCCGTACTGCATGGGCCCGATCGATTCCCCGCTTGCCCGCTGTGGCGTGGAAATCACCGACAGCCCGTACGTAGTGGCGAACATGCGCACCATGACGCGCATGGGTGCTGCCGCGCAGGCGCGCATCGAGCGCGAAGGCACCTTCGTGAAGGGGCTGCACTCTACTGGCGAGCTCGACCCCGAGCGTCGCTTCATCATGCATTTCCCCGAAGAGCTGACCATCAAGTCGTACGGCTCGGGCTACGGCGGTAACGCGCTGCTCGGCAAGAAGTGCCATGCGCTGCGCATTGCCAGCTA
Source organism: Dyella sp. AD56 (assembly GCF_002878475.1). Classification (NCBI taxonomy): domain Bacteria; kingdom Pseudomonadati; phylum Pseudomonadota; class Gammaproteobacteria; order Lysobacterales; family Rhodanobacteraceae; genus Dyella; species Dyella sp. AD56. The sequence goes on along the minus strand of NZ_NRDP01000007.1, from coordinate 250,838 downwards.
CCAGGCGAAGTCGGAAGGCTGGCTGGCCGAGCACATGCTGATCGTCGGCATCGAAAACCCGCAGGGCGAAACCCACTACATCGCCGCCGCGTTCCCCTCGGCCTGTGGCAAGACCAACCTCGCCATGCTCATCCCGCCGGAAGGCTATCGCCAGGACGGTTGGAAGGTGTGGACCGTGGGCGACGACATCTGTTGGATGCGCCCAGGTGCAGACGGGCGCCTGTACGCGATCAACCCGGAAGCCGGCTATTTCGGCGTGGCGCCGGGCACCAGTGACGCCACCAATCCGAACGCGCTCTCCACCATCGCGCGCGACACCATCTTCACCAACGTTGCGGTCACTGCCGACAACCAGCCGTGGTGGGAAGGTCTGCCTGGCACGCCGGTCACCGATTGGCAGGGTCGTCCGTACGACCCTGCGAACGGCCCAGCCGCCCACCCCAATTCACGCTTCACCGTAAGCGCGAAGCAGTGCCCGACCTGGTCGCCGCGTGCGGAAGATGCGCAAGGCGTGCCGGTCAGCGCCATCGTGTTCGGTGGTCGTCGTCCGTCGCTGATCCCGCTGGTGTTCGAAGCAAAGGACTGGAAGCACGGCGTACTCGTCGGCGCAGCGATGGGTTCGGAAACCACTGCCGCCGCTACCGGCGCCGTGGGTGTGCTGCGTCGCGACTCCATGGCCATGAAGCCGTTCGCCGGTTACCACTACGGCGACTACTTCCGTCACTGGCTGTCGTTCGACAAGCCCGGCGCGAATCTGCCGAAAATTTTCCACGTCAATTGGTTCCGCAAGGGTGACGACGGCCGCTTCCTGTGGCCGGGATTCGGCGACAACCTGCGCGTGCTGCAGTGGATGATCGACCGCGTGGAAGGTCGTGTCGAAGGCAATCACACGCCGATCGGCACGCTGCCCAAGACCGATGAGCTCAAGCTCGACGACCTCGGCCTCGACAGCGCCACCGTCGATACCCTGCTGCACGTCGACCAGGCCGGCTGGACCGCCGAGTTGGCGGCCATCGGCGAGTACCTCAGCAGCTTCGGCCAGCGTATGCCCAACGAGCTGCACGCTGAGCAGCAGCGCGTTGCCAATGCACTCAACGACGCGGCAGTGACGCCGCGCGCGGCCGTCGCCTCCTGACGTTCGCCCTGCCCCGCCGGCGCAACGCCGGCGGGGTTCTAAGAGCATGTTCACGATCTGAGCTTTTCCCGCGATTGCATCTAAACCATGCCGCGCGTCGGCGCATCCAAGCTGGCAAGATGATCGCAACCTGCCCCGCCACCGGAACCACGATGCCGCCGCCAGCGCCCGCCGCGGATTCCCATGACATGGACGACGTTCGGGCAGCCGCCGCTGGCGATCGCCAGGCATTTCATCGCCTGTACCGGGCCCATGTGGATCGCATATATGGCGCCGTGTATCGCCTCGCCGGTTACGACCACGCCCGCGCGGAGGACCTGACGCAGGAAGCCTTCGTACGCGCCTGGCAGAAGCTGTCGGGTTTTCGCGGTGATAGCGCGTTTGGTACATGGCTGTACCGGCTGGCGGTCAACGTCGCCTTGATGGATATCCGATCGCGCGGCTCCGACCCCGTCACCATGATGGACGAGGACTACATACCCGATCGCGGCGACACACCATTCTGTGCCGCCGAACGCGAAGAACTGGAACGTGCGATCGGTAACCTGCCTCCGCGTGCGCGCGCCGTGCTGGTGCTGCATGACGTGGAAGGATGGCGACACGAGGAAATCGGTGCCGAGCTCGGCATGGCAGTAGGTTCGTCCAAAGCGCAATTGCATCGCGCACGCGGCCTGCTGCGGAAAGTATTAGGAGAACGCTCATGAACGAATTCGAATGGCTCCGCCAGACACGCGCTCTGCGCGAACCGGTAACGCCACGCCGCGACTTGTGGGCGGGCATTGATGCCGCACTGGAAGCCGCCGATGCGACGGCCGCCATGCCTGCGCCAGCACGTGCCTACCGCCGGCCGCAAAACTGGCTGATCGCGGCGAGCTTCGTCGGGCTGTCTCTGTTTGCCAGCAGCCTCGCCGTGCACCTGCGCGACCGCACGCTCGCCAACGCCACCGCGGCAGCCACACCGGATGCCGGGCGCTGGCGCCCGAATGATCCGCGCCTGGCTGGCGCGGCGGTAGAGCTCGACGCCGCCAACATGGAGCTTCGCCAGGCCATGGAGCAAGCGCCCCATTCACCGGCACTCCAACGCTTGCTATACCGAACACAGAAACAACAGTCGCAGCTGCGACAGATGGAACACCAGGCTGGTTGAGTCCAATGGAGCCTTCATTATGAAAACCGCATGCTTGATCCCACTCCTGCTCAGCCTGTCGATTGGCCAAGCCCTGGCCGATACGCCCATCAACCTCAATCACGACGCCGCGCCCAACGCACGCGTAAGCATCAGCAACGTCAAAGGTGAGGTGACGGTAAGCGCCTGGGACCGCAATCAGGTGCAGGTCACCGGCCGCCTCGGCGATGGCGCCAAGCCGCTCACCATTGATGGCAGCAACAGCAACATGACTATCAAAGTCGAGTCGGCGGGCAAGTCTGGCTGGCTCAACTTCGGCAGCGATACCTCGATGGGCGCCACCACACTGGACGTACGTGTGCCCAGGGGCGCCTCGCTCGACGTGGACGTGGTCAGTGCGTCGATGAACATCGACGGTATCGACGGCGGCGCCATCAAGGTCAACACGGTAAGCGGCAAGGCACGCATCAACGCCCGCTCACCCAGCGTCGACGCCGATGCCGTCAGTGGCAGCATCGAGCTTGCCGGCAATGCGGACAAGGTGAATCTGCAGACGGTAAGCGGCGACATCCTTGCACCCAACGTCGGCACCGAAGCAGAACTGCAGACCGTATCCGGGCGCATCCGCGTCAGTGGCGGCCCATGGCGCAAGCTCAATCTCAGCACGGTCTCCGGTGATGTCCAGCTGTCCGGTGGACTGGCACCGAACGGCGCCTTCGACGTCGACAGCATGAGCGGTGACGTGCAGGTGCAGGTGCCGTCCAACCTGTCTGCCATCATCAAGGCTTCGACGTTCAGCGGCGATCTGCGCAGCGATTTCGGTGATGTGAAGAAGCCCGAGCACGGCCCCGGTAGTGAGCTGCAGGCGACCGTGGGCGCCGGCGGCGCAAAGATGAACATCGAAACCTTCAGTGGCGACCTGCGCATCCGTCGCCAGGATTGATGCTCCCCCTAAGCAGCAAACGAAAACGCCGGGCAATGCCCGGCGTTTTTCTTGTCATCTCCATCCGGTGATCGGCGGAGAGATCAGAGATCCTGGTGATACTGCACGTAAGGCGTGCGCGACTGATCCGGCTCCGGACCCGTTGGCGTATTCACACCGCCGCTACCCGACGACCACAGGTTCTGCGCACCAATGCTCAGCGAGCCCTGCCACGGCAAACGCCACGTCACGCCGAGGTCGATGCTGTTCCAACGACGATCCGGGTTGTAGGCCGCGCCCGGGTTGCCGGCTTCCGGCGCCATGCTTCGTCCCACGATACTGCCGCTCAGCGGACCGCTATCGACACCGAAGCTCACTGCCTTCTGATCGAGCGTGTTGACGCCCAGCAGGTTGCCCGGAAGCAGACGTACACGACCGACGCTGGCGCCCAGATCGATGCCGCTCTTGCCATCCAGCGCCAAGCGACCGCGTGCATTGATCTGCGTGCTGCTGTCAAAACCGGAAAGGCCGTTGACGCCCGGCAGGGCACCCGGCAACAGGCGCGGCAGTGTGACGGCGCCTTGGACATTGTCCGTACCCACGCTCAAGCCCAGCGAGTAACGACCGTCGTTGTACGTCGCACCCACTTCGCTGCCGATGATGCGCGGCGCCTGGTTGTTCGCCCAGTTGTGCTCGCTCACGCCTACGTGCGCCTGCACATTGGGAGCAATGCCGTACTTGATATCGGTGGACTGCACCGTGGCCGAATCGACAGCCCTGAACTGCAACGGGGCGTCGGCACGCTGCGCGGATGTCAGTGTGCCGCTGTTGGCCTGCAGCGCCAGCCAGCGACCATCGGCACCAAGCCAGAGCGGCACGCCATTGCTGGCGGCAGCCTGCAAGGCCTGGTCCGGCGCGGTCTGGGAGAGCAGACGTCCTGCGGCGCTGTACGAATCATTGGCCGCAGTCTGCCCTGCCGCGACAAACGGCATGAGCAACAGTGGCAATGACAGGAACAAACGACGCATCTACGCGAAAACCCCCGCGATACTTTTGGACGGGTAAAGAGTTCGCCCCCTCCCAGAGACGAGTTAGGGCTAACGATACCACATTTTACTTTTTACTAACACCAAGATTCCGGCTTTGTGAGCCAGTTCTAACAGGGCCCCCATCACATTTTTTTGACATCCAATGGCCAGTTAGGTTCCCTGTTCATCCGGCCAGCGACAAAGCTGAACAGAGGCGATATATAGTCCTCTCCTGTCGACAACGTACGGATTCGTCCTGCGACTGATGACCTCGGTTCTTTCAAGCCACATGCCCGCCCCTTCGGCGGACAGCGCTGTCGCTGCCCTTCATGCGGCAGTGGAGCGCCTTTTCCGCGCGGCCGATGCGGCCAGCGTGGCGGAAATCTGTGAGGCCATGCTGCGCGACTTAGGTGTCGAGGGCCGCCTGCATTGGCGTCTTCTGGGAGATACGGAAGCACCCAACGAGGAATTCACCCAGCTCGACTTGGCGGAAGATCCGCAAGGGCTGCGTTCGCTCGTCTTGGCCTTGCCGACCGGAACGATCTCGGACCCCATGAGAGAGGATCTCTCGTGGGTCGGCCGGCTGGTTGCCTGCCGTCTGCGGCAACTCGCCGAGACGTCGCGCCTTTACGAGGCCATTTCCCGCCTTGCCCTGGCCGAACGGCTGCAGCGTGCGCTCTACGCCATCGCTGATCAGGCCAGCGCAGAGCACAACATGACCGAGATGATGCACTCGCTGCATGCCATTCTCGGCAGCCTGATGTACGCGGAGAACTTCTACATCGCGTTGTACGACGCAGCCACCGACACGGTGCGGTTTCCCTACTACGTCGACACGATGGACAAAGAACCGCCCTCGCCCGACGAAGCGGTGCCGCTGCAGGAAATGCGTTACAGCCTTACCTGGAATCTGCTGCAGACGGGCCAGGCGATCATGGGCTCGGTGACCGAGCTGACGGAGCAGTTCAAGGGGCGCTTCGTGCTGATGGGCCCCGTCTGCGAGCACTGGCTAGGCGTGCCCCTGCTGCGTGATGGCCGCGTAGTGGGCGGTATCGTGATGCAGAGCTATCGCGAGGACACGCACTACAGCGAGCACGATCGCGAATTGCTCAGCTATGTCGCCAAGCACGTACAAACGGCGCTGGAGCGTCGCGAAGCGCACGAAGAACTCGAGCGCCGCGTATCCAGCCGCACGGCGGCCCTGCGCGAGGCCAACCGCGTCCTGCGCCAGCAGGTACTGCAACGCCAGCGCGGCGAACGCCTGCAAGCCGCATTGTTCCGCATCGCCGAGCTGGCGAACGCCTCAGAAAGCATCGACAACTTCTATGCCGCCGTGCACCGTGTCATCGGCGGCCTGCTCTATGCGCGCAACTTCTACATTGCGCTGCTGGACGATGAGCAGAAGACCCTGAGCTTCCCCTACTCCGTTGACGAGTTCGACACCGTCCGCCTGCCACGCGCACACGGCCGCGGTGTCACGGAGTATGTGCTGCGCCACGCCAAGCCCTTGCTGGCCGATCCGACGGAATTTGATCGGCTGGAGCAGATGAGCGAGATCACCCATCGCGGTTCCCGCTCGCTGTGCTGGCTGGGCGTACCGCTGATCTGGGGCGACCGCGCCATGGGCGTGCTGGCGGTGCAGAGCTATTCGCCTGAACACACCTACGACGTGCGTGACCAGGAGCTGTTGACCTTCGTGGGCTATCACGTCGCCAACGCTCTGCAGCGCAAGCACACCACCGAATCGCTGAAGCAGGCCTATGCCAGCCTGGAGCGCCGCGTCACCGAACGTACGCGCGCGCTGGCGCTGGCCAACCGCGACTTGCGCGAACAGATCGCCGAGCGCGAACGCGTCGAACGTCGCCTGAAATACGAAACGCTGCACGACTCGCTAACTGGCCTGCCCAACCGCACGCTGCTGCTGCAGCGCTTGGAGCAGGCGTTGCAGCGCTATCACAGTGACGCGCAGGAGCTGTTCGCGGTGCTGTTCATCGACCTGGACCGGTTCAAGGTTATCAATGATTCCGTCGGCCATCTGGTCGGCGATGACCTGCTCTTCCAGGTAGGCGGCCGCATTCGTGCCTGCCTCAAAACCCGTGATGTGGTGGCGCGCTTGGGCGGCGACGAATTCGCCGTGCTGGCCGAGGGCATCACCGATCCGAAGATGGCGATGCTTATCGCCGAACGCATCATTGACGAGCTGCAGACGCCTTTCCGGCTCGGCGCCAAGGAGATCTTCACGTCGGCTTCGATCGGCATCGCCCTGCCCAGCCCGCATTACCAGCGCCCGGAAGAACTGCTCCGGGACGCTGACGCAGCGATGTACCGGGCCAAGGACGAGGGCCGTCACCGGGCAGCCGTGTTCGATGATCGCCTGCGTCGCGAAGCGCTGTCGCTGCTGGAGATGGAGGGCGATCTCCGCCGCGCACTGAGCCGCAACGAGTTTGTGCCGTTCTACCAGCCGATTGTGGCGCTGCAGACCGGCCGCACCGTGGGCTATGAAGCGCTGTTGCGCTGGCGCCACCCAGACCGTGGACTGTTGACGCCGGGCGACTTCCTCGCCGTGGCCGAGGAAAGCGGATGCTCGGAAAGCATCGACTGGCAAATCTTCGACCAGGTCTGCGCCCAGGCGGAAGCGCTGGCCGGCAGCGACGGCTTCGTCAGCATCAATGTATCGGGCAGGCATTTCCGTTCGCTGGACCTGGACAAGCGCCTGCTCGACCTCATCGAGTCGCACCACTTGCCGCCGCGTTGCCTACGCATCGAAGTGACCGAACGCGCGCTGCTCGAAAACGCCATCCAGGTGAAGCGCATGCTCGACAACTTGCGCAGCCGCGGCGTGAGCATCGCGCTCGATGACTTCGGCACGGGCTATTCGTCCCTGAGCTACCTGCATCAGTACCCGATCGAGACGCTGAAGATCGATCGCTCGTTCATCGTGGAACTGCCGCGTGAAGGCGGCCATGGCGCTGCGGTTGTGCGCGCCATCCAGGCACTCGCCAATTCGCTACAGATGCAGGTGATCGCCGAAGGTATCGAGGACGAACACCAGCGCGAAGCACTGCTGCGCATTGGCTGCCGCTACGGCCAGGGCTTCCTGTTCGCCACGCCCAAGATGGCCGAGGTGTGGCTGCAACGCGAGCATCACTTCGCATTACCGTAGAGCAATCCAGATACCACTTAGCTTGTCCTTCCGGCGCGAGCCGGAAGGACGGGTAAAGAAAAAGGCCGACACATCCCGATGCCGGCCTTTTTTTATTGCATGAAACTTATTGCGCTGTGTTCGGCGCCGTTGCCGCGGGGCTGACGCTGAGCAGATGCTCGGCATCGATGCGGTCGAAGGTGTAACGCTGCGCGCAGAACTCGCAGATCACTTCGATCTCGCCCTCGCGCGCCTCCAGTGCAGCCTCCACTTCGTCGCGGCCGAGCGAGCGCAGCACCGCCTCGACACGATCGCGCGTGCAACTGCAGCCGAATGCCAGCGGGCGAGGCTCAAACAGGCGCACGGATTCCTCGTGGTACAGGCGGTAGAGCAACTGTTCCGGCGATGTGGCCAGCAGCTCTTCCTGACCTAGCGTGGCGGTCAGGTGCTGGATGCGCGTCCAGGCGTCCTCGTCCTCTACGGCGTCGTGGCCGCCTTCGTCAGGCAGCCTCTGCAGCATCAGGCCCACCGCATGCTCACCGTCGGCGGCAAGCACAATGCGCGCAGGAAGCTGTTCGGACTGGCCGAAATAATTCTCCAGCGCCGACGCGAGTTCCGGATGCTGCAGGTCGACCAGACCCTGGTAACGCTGCCCACGTTCGGCATTGCCGATGGTGATCGCCATATAGGCGTCCGGCAGTACCGCGAGATCCAAGGTCGGCGGCAATGGATCATTCCACCGCGCCAGGCCACGCAACCGGCCCTGATCAGTGCATTCGGCGAACAACAGCCGCAGCGGACCGCTGCTCTTGAGCTCCACCGAGAGGGCGCCATCAAGCTTGATGTTGCCCGTCAGCAGCGCACTGGCCGCCAGCGTCTGACCGAGCACAGACCGCAATGCAGCGGGATAAGCGGAGCGGCCGGCGACCTCGCGCCAGGCCGGACCCAGACGAACGAGCACGCCACGCACGCCGGCGCGCTCAAGCATGAAGCGATGCAGCACATCTTCGACAAGCACGGTTTCCACGAGATCGACCTCTCAAGAACAATTTGCTTACATGGGGGCGCCTGCATCCGGGCACAACGACGGCCAGGCCGCCTGTCGGGGGAGGGAGTCGGGGCTCTTATACTGCCGCCAATCCTGTCACAGCGCCGCCATGACCCCACGACGCCCGCTTGCCGTCCGCCTGCTCCGCCGCTTGCTTCTGCTCCTCCTGGCCTGGCTCGCAGTGAGCTGGCTGGCCGTATTGGTGCTGCGGTTTGTTCCGCCATGGACCTCCGCCGTGATGATGGAACGTCAGGTCGGCGCGCTCATTCATGGCGAGAACGACTTCCACCTGCGTCACCGCTGGGTGCCCTGGAGCGAAGTTTCGCCCTACGTACCGCTGGCCATGGTGGCTGGCGAGGACCAGAAATTCCCTTTCCACCACGGTTTCGACTTCGATTCCATCCAGAGCGCCGTCGATGCCGCCGATGATGGTCGTCGCCTGCGCGGCGCCAGCACCATCAGCCAGCAGACCGCCAAGAATCTGTTCCTTTGGAACGGGCGCAGCTTCGTTCGCAAGGGGCTGGAGGCGTATTTCACGGTGCTGATCGAACTGACCTGGCCCAAACAGCGCATCCTGGAGGTGTACATGAACATCGCCGAGCTGGGCGATGGGATCTACGGTGTGGGCGCGGCCAGCGATGCGTTCTTCCGCGTATCGCCGGCGCAACTCAGCGCGGCGCAAGCGGCACGGCTGGCAGCGGTGTTGCCCAGCCCGCGGCGCCTCCATGCCGACCACCCCTCAACCTACGTGCAGGGCCGTGCCAACTGGATCCAACAGCAAATGGAGCAACTCGGCGGACCGGGCTATCTACAGAGTCGACAGCCACCCCGCGACGCCCGTCGCCGATGACACTCTCGCCCCCAGGGCAGGCGTCCATTAGCATTCGCCGAGTATCAGCGGAACCCCTCGCATCCATCATGCCTCGCCTTACCGTCGTCGTACCCGTTTATAACGAGGCCGCCGTGCTGGAGGCTTTCCACGCCCGGCTCAGCCACGTCCTCGATGAGCTTCCGTTGGATTGCGACATCCTCTACATCGACGACGGCAGCAGCGACACGACCTGGCAGTTGATCGAAGGCCTGGCGGCACGCGACGCACGCACCGGTGCACTCAAGCTGTCACGCAACTTCGGCAAGGAAGCAGCCCTAACTGCAGGCCTGGATCATGTCGACGCCGACGCCGCCGTGGTGATCGATGCTGACCTTCAGGATCCACCGGAACTGATTCCGGCCTTGATCGAGCGCTGGCGCAACGGCTTCGACGTGGTCTACGCGACGCGCACCGCGCGCGAGGGAGAAACGAGCTTCAAGCGGTTCACCTCCGCCCTGTTCTACCGGAGCATGGAGCACGTGTCGGAGACTCGTGTCCCCCGCGACACCGGCGATTTCCGCCTGCTCTCGCGTCGCGCGCTGGATGCCCTGCGCCAAGTGCGCGAACGCCAGCGCTTCATGAAAGGCCTGTTCACCTGGATTGGCTACCGCCAAACCGCGGTCTACTACCTGCGCGAACCGCGCCAGGCCGGCACCACCAAGTGGAATTATTGGCGCCTGCTGCAACTGGCTATCGAAGGCTTCACCTCGTTCTCCACCGCGCCGTTGCGGCTTGCCACCTGGATCGGCGTGATGGCCTCGCTGCTGGCCTTCCTCTACGGCGCCTGGGTGTTCGGCAAAGCCCTGCTGCTTGGCGACCAAGTGCATGGCTATCCCTCGCTGATGGTGGTGATCCTGTTCATGGGCGGCGTACAGATGCTCGCCTTGGGCGTGATCGGCGAATACCTTGGCCGCAACTACGCCGAGAGCAAGCAACGGCCGCTGTACTTCATCGAGGAAAGGCGCACACCCCGCACGCGGCCTTGAATCTGCGCCGCCAGTCGAGCGCTTCACGTCAGGTCAACACCGCTTCTACGCAGCAGCGTTAGACTCCCTGCATGCGGCCCATCCGCGGCCTCGGGGAGGTTCAAGCATGCGACAGGTCAAGCATTTGCTGGAAGGCAAGGGCACCGACATTTTCAGCATCGCACCGGACGCGCCCGTACTCGAAGCGATCAAGCACATGGCGGAGCGCCGCGTGGGCGCACTGCTGGTCATACGCGGCGAACGACTGGTCGGCATCGTTTCCGAGCGCGACTACGCCCGGAAGGTGATCCTCCAGGGGCGGTCCTCCGCACAAACTGCTGTCTCTGAGATCATGAGCAGCCCCGCGCTCACCGTGGGCCCTGACACCGACGTATTCGATTGCATGCGCCTTTGCACCGACAGCCGTATCCGCCACCTACCGGTGGTCGTCGGCGAGCGAGTGGTCGGCGTGATCTCGATCGGTGACTTGGTGAAGGAAGTGATCGACGCTCAGGCCGAGCAGATCGAACAGCTGCAGCGCTATATCACCAGCTGAGCGAAGACGTTCAGGCATCCGCGGCGTCCGCCTGCCGCAGGCCCGTACCGTCGATAGGTTTCGGGTCAGGCAGCAGGTCGGGCGAGTTGGCTGCGCGCGCGGAAATCCACGCAGCACACACCGATACGCCCGCGCCGATCGCAGCCATGCCGGTAGCGGCGACGCCCATAGCACCCAAGAGCCTCACCCCACTGGTGACGATCAGGTCACCGAAACGCCAAATCGCCGTCTCGACGAAGTTCTTGCCCTTGTAGCGCGTTTCACGGGGTACTCGGGTGTACAGCGAATCGGTCGCCGGCTTGGTCATGCCATACGCGAACCCGCGTGACCCCACCATCATGACCGCCAGCATCGGCACCTCGACCAGGCCGAAGATGCCCACCTTGCCGACACCCATCATGGCAACCAGTAGCAGGAGCAACAGGTTCACAAGCGATGCCACGACCAGGGCCCAGCCGGCCCCCTTGCGCATAAGCAACCACCGCGTCACCGTGAGTTGCAAGAGTATTCCCAGGGAATTGGTGGCCAGATCCAGGTTGAAATAGAAATCGGTGCGCGCCACGCGGTCGGTGTAATGCGCATTCGTGTAGTCGGCCATCAATGCATAAGCAAGCGTGCCGATACCGTCACCAAGCACCATCAGCACCGCCATGTAGCGCAGGAATGGTCGCGTCCATAGCTCTTTGGCGCCCGCCCACAACGATCCGCCGATAACCTCTTCCTGGGTGCCCGGCGCACGATGGTCGTGGTGCGTGGAAAGGGTGAGCAACAAACCCAGCGCAACCGCCAGCGCAGCCGCTGAGATGATGAGCAGCGGCGGCACGCCCACGACGCCGAGCAGCACTTTGCCAAGACCAGGCCCGCAGATGGCGCCCCCCATGCCGCCCAGCGCGATGATGGAAAACACGCGCTTGGCCTGCTCATTCTGGAAAATGTCCGCCATGAGGCTCCAAAAGAGCGACACCACGAACAGGTTGAACACGCTCAACCACACGTAGAAGACCAAGCCCAACACACGTGCGCCAATATGATCCTGCATGACAAAAGCCGGCACGAAGGCGATAAAGCATGCAATGAAGAAACTGTAGCTGTAGCCGATCAGACGCTTGCGAGGGAAGCGCGCCACTAGTGCGCCAAACGCGGGCGTAAGCAGCAGCATCACGACGAGGGTGATGCCGTAAATCAGAGGCAGCTCCTTGGACCCGACAGCGCCCACGAGTTCTTCACGCAGCGCTCGAACGATGTAGTAGGCCAACAGCACGAAGAAGAAGGCCACCGTCGCGAGGAGCAAAGTACGGCTTTCGTTCGCTGCGGCGGATCTGGGGGTGTTCACCGGCGTTTCCAGCGTGGGTCCTGTACAGACTAGCATGCAGGTATGACGGCCAAGCGCAGGGGGCGGGATGAGCTACGACTACATCATCGTTGGCGCCGGTTCGGCAGGCTGCGTGCTCGCCAACCGACTCAGCGCAAGTGGGACCAAGCGCGTATTGTTGCTGGAGGCCGGACCATCCGACTGGCATCCGCTGATCCACATGCCTGCCGGCATCGCGCGCCTTGCCAACAATCGCCGGCTCAACTGGAACTATCGGACCGAGCCGGAAGCGCAGTTGCAACACCGCGCGTTGTGGTGGCCACGAGGCAAGACATTGGGCGGTTCCAGCTCGATTAACGCCATGTGCTACATCCGCGGCGTGCCCGGTGACTACGACCGCTGGGCCGACGCCACCGGCGACGCCCGCTGGTCATGGGAGCAGGTGCTTCCCTGGTTTCGTTACAGCCAAGACCAGGCACGCGGCGGCGACGAGTTGCATGGCAGCGGAGGCCCTTTGTCGGTGAGTGATCTGCGCTATCGCAACCCGCTATCCGACGTGTTCATCGACAGCGCCGCAAGCGCCGGCTACGCACGCAACGATGACTTCAATGGGCCCGACCAAAACGGCTTCGGTTTCTACCAGGTCACCCAGCGCAATGGCACGCGCTGCTCCACTGCCACCGCGTATCTCCGCCCTGCCCGACAGCGAGCCAACCTGGAGATACGCACCGGCGCACTCGCTAAGCGCGTAGTCATCGCGCATGGGCGCGCCATCGGAGTGCAGCTTCACGGGCACGATGCCATCATCGAGGCTGGCGAGACCATCCTCGCGGGCGGGGCGATCAATACGCCGCAATTGCTCATGTTGTCGGGCGTGGGGCCGGCCGATCACTTGCAGGAGCACGACATCGCCGTGCTTGTCGATCAACCCGGAATCGGCGCCAATCTGCAGGACCATCTGGATATCTGCACGCTGGACGGCTGCACGCAAAAGATCACCTACGACCACCTCAACGAACTGGTAGCCGGCTGGCGCTTCCTCCGTCATCGTGATGGCCCAGGCACATCCAATGTGGCCGAGGCGGGCGGCTTCGTGCGCAGCCGGCTCGCCACAGACGAACGCTGCGATCTGCAGTTTCATTTCGTGCCCGCACTGCTGGACGATCACGGCCACCATCGCCTTCCTGGCTATGGCTACACCGTGCATGCGTGCTATCTGCACCCACGCAGCCGCGGCACGTTGCGCCTGCGCTCAGCCGACCCAGCTGACGCCATCGCCATCCATGCAAACTATCTAAGCGATCCGGAAGGGCACGACCTGCAGCGCATGATCGAAGGCGCAAGACTGTCCCGCGACATCCTCTCGCAACCGCCGTTCTCCCGCTTCAGGGGAGCGCCGGTGTTTCCTGAGCGAGCCATCACCAGCGATGCGGAATACACCGACTTCATCCGGCGCAAGGCGGAGACGATCTACCACCCCGTTGGCACCTGCCGCATGGGCAAAGCCACGAACGCGCCGCTCGACAGTGAATGTCGTGTACGCGGAGTGGAGAATCTGCGAGTCGTGGATGCATCGGTGATGCCAAGTCTGCCTAGCGGCAATACCAACGCCCCCGTCATCATGATCGCGGAGCGCGCCAGCGCGCTGATCCTGAACGAAACCATGCCCTCGTCACCGTTGTCTCAACCTTAGCGACCATCGACCTTATGGGCAGCGGATTTTCCGGCGCCCCTGCGGTACTCTCGCCCGGCCGTCATGGATGGACCTGGCTCGCTCGACTCAAGGCCCGGCTCTCTCCTGAGCTGTTATTCGACACGGCGCCCGCTGGCGCCCCTCACTATCGAACAGCATGACGTTTCGCACGCTTCCACTACTCATTGCCGCCACGCTAGGGCTCGCCAGCCTCTCGCCCAGCGCGCACGCCGCGGCGCCCTCCAGCGACGCCAGCCTTCCGCCAGCAGCACCCCAGGGCATGCCCGCCGATCGCATGAAGGACACGCTGGCGTCCTACCAGCTATGGCTGCAGCGCGTAGACCAGCGCAATGCCGTCGCTGGCTTGGCGACTGCCGTCGTGGCGGACAACAAGGTGGTGTTCGAGGACACCATCGGCTACGCCGACGCCTCCACGCGCGAGCCTGTGACGCCCGAGACGGTGTTTCGCCTGGCGTCGCTATCCAAGGCCTTCGCGACCGCGCTGACAGGCGTGCTGGTAGACGACGGCAAGCTGTCGTGGGACACCAAGCTTGCTGCCGTACTGCCTTTCTTCAAGCTCAAGAACGACGGCGCGGCGCAGCAGGCTACCGTGCGCGACATTCTCGGCCAACGCCTGGGCCTGCCCAAGAACACGTATGACAATTTGCTCGAAGAAAACCTGTCCTACGAAGAACTCGCGCGCCGGCTCGACGAGGTCACGCTGACCTGTGACGTGGGCCAGTGCTACGGCTACCAGAACATCGCCTTCAGCCTGATCGGCGACGTGGTCTATGCACAGACCGGTGACTTCTTTACGCGCCAGGTCGACAAGAACATTTTCTTCCCGCTCGGCATGAAAACCGCCAGCTACGGCCGCGAAGGACTGGAGGCCAGCAAGAGCTGGGCACGCCCGCATCGTCCCGGCGGTAGCGGCTGGATTCCGTTCGAACCGAAGGAGGCGTATTACCGCGTGGCTCCCGCCGCTGGCGTCAACGCCAGCCTCAAGGACATGGAGCAGTGGCTGATCGCACAGATGGGCGGGCGCCCGGACGTGCTGCCGCCCGCGCTGCTGGCCACGCTGCACGCGCCAGAGATATCCACACCGGTGGAAATGCATTCCGCGCCATGGCGCCGCGCGCGCCTGGAAGACGCCTCGTACGCACTGGGCTGGCGCGTGTTCGATTACGAAGGCGAGACGATGATTTTCCACGCGGGTGCCGTCGAGGGTTACCGCACCATGATCGGCTTCCTGCCGAAGTACCACGTCGGCATGGTGATGATGTGGAATTCCGCCGATCCCCTGCCCGCCGGGTTACTGCCGATGGTGTTCGACAGCCTGCTGGGCCTGCCTCACGTGGACTGGGCCGGCGTCGAGAGCGACGCGCCGGCCGCCGCCCCTGCCAAGAGCAAGGTGCGCCACAAGGGCAAGAGTGCGACTGCGGCTCGCAGCACCAAAACCTGATTCAGACACCGCCAGAAAAAAAGCGCCGCATGTTTCCATGCGGCGCTTTCGCGTTGGGTGCCGGTCGCTCGACGACGAGCGACCCGTCGTCAGTTGAGCTTGAACACGATACGGCGCTTGTCCTGCGAGGCGACCGGGTTGCCATCCTGCGTCGCGGGCTGGAACTTCCAGCGACTCACGGCCTCCGTCGCAGCGCGATCGAACACGTGACGCGGCTCGGCATCTACCACCTTCACGTCATCGACGGTGCCTTCAGGCGTAATGGTAAAGGTCACCTCCACCCATCCTTCCTGGTTGGCGCGAACTGCCGTGGTGGGATAACGCGGCGCCACGTTGCGCAATAGAACCGCCCCGTGTGTACCACCCACACTCGCCGTTGCGGCATTGCCTGCGTTGGCCGCGGACGATGCCGTCTGCTGCTGCCGGGCCGCCTCTGTCGCCTGCTGCTGGGCCGCGCGCGCCTGCGCCGCACGCTGGTCAGCCTGGGCCTTCTGCTGCGACTCCGTAGCGAGGCGATCGGCCTCCACCTTGTCCGAGGCTGCCTTCTGCGCCGCCAGTTGCTGCTGCTTCTCCTTGTCCGAAGCCAGCTGCTGCTCGCGGTCCTGTAGCTTGCGCTGGGCATCGAGCTTGGAGCGCAGGATGGTCAGCGTGTAGTTCGCTGGGTCGGCCTTCGCCAAGAGGTCGATCTGACGCTGCGCTTCGTTGAAGTCGCGCAAGTTGATCGCCTGCTCGGCCACGCTCGCACCGACCGGGAAGGTTTCGCGCAATGCGTCGGTTGCGACCTGGTTGCCCGGGTCCTTCTCCAGCACATTTAGGTAGAACTCGAAGGCGTTGTTGCCGGCAGGAGCCAGCAGGCGCTGCTCGTTCACGGCCTTGCGGGCTTCCGCAAGCAACTGGTTCAAACTCATCGCAGCCACGTTGACCGGCGGCGGAGGCACCTGTACTCCAGCCTTCACCGGCGTGGACGGGTGCGCGCCAGTGTCAGTAGCGACCAGATCCTGGTGCGGCTTGATGATCAGAAACCAGGACGCTGCGGCCAGAACGGCAACGACAGCAGTAATAGCAATAGTGGCGGGCCGAACGACCCCACGCGCGTGACGACGCGCATGACTTTTATATCGGGTATCCATGATCTCTCACCGAGTGGCATCAGATACCCGCGCTTTTTCCCCCTGTGAATCCAGGAGCGGCCAGCCTCCCCAAGGCTCGCCGCGGCGCGGATGTGGGAAAGGTAACCGTAATGCAGCACTACGGCAAATCGCACGTCGTGTCGGCGACGGGATGCTCATGGCGTCATGTTGACTGACGCCGCCATCTCACGCTGGGGCAAGCTCGCTTTAGGAAATTTTCTTACCCCGGAAACGAAGCGTCCCGGCAAGGGCCGGGACGAGTCGCTCTTTCGAAGGACTCTCCCCACGCTGGGCACCGCGGGGAGAAAAGTCGTTCTTGCTTGCTTGTTATTAAGAGTGAAGCTTTAAGAGTAAAGCTTACTTCTTGGCCTTAGCGACCTTAGCGGTCCTGGGGGCCTTTGCAGCCTTGGTAGCCTTCACCACCTTAGCGGCGGCGGCCTTCTTCACGGTGCGCTTCTTGGCAACCTTCTTGACGGCCTTCTTAGCAACCTTCTTCGCAACCCGCTTGGTCGCGACCTTCTTCACGGCAGCCTTCTTGGCAGCCGCCGGACGCTTCTTGGCGACAGCCTTGCGGGCGGTCTTCTTGGCGGCAGCCTTCTTGGCGGCCGGCTTGCGGGCGACCGGCTTCTTGGAAGCGGTCTTCTTCACGGCGGTCTTCTTGGTCGCCTTCTTGGCGGCCTTCTTAGCAGTGGCTTTCTTGGCAGTGGCCATAGTTCGTCTCAGCTCCTCATCAGTTGGCAGTGGTTGCCCAGTAAAAGCGTGTAGGAACGCCTCCACCAGCAAATCGCTGTTGGTGGCGTGCCGAAGATTGTTCACCTGACGACGGGTGCGTTCGTCAGATAGGGGCCTCAAGATGTGCAATGGAATCGAGACCGTGATCTTGCGTACTGCGCCGGCCTTCTCTCCATGCTCGACATAAGGCTTGATGAATTTCGATGTTGCCATGGCACCCGTTCTCCGTGTTCCGATGCGAAAGCTATTCCTGAAGATTTCAACTGTCAATTGATTTTAACCATGAAATCAATCCGTTTCACCCACCTCAAGGAGGGCCCAAACCCCCGCCATACAAGGCCTTACAGGGGGTAAAGGGCATTTTCATTTGGACGTCCAAACATCCAGATGTAAATGCAATAATCATTACCTTGAAATCAATAAAACCGCTAAAAATAAGGCATTTTGTCTTTTTACGGCCTCATGCACTGCAACATGCGTGTCTCATAATCCAAGACACATCAAGCACATGACGGGCGCATCCCGGAGACGCCCTCCAGGATGAACGAAACTCGACTGAAAATATTTTTCGGGGGGTCGCCCGAAAAGGTCGTTCCGAACCTCCCGAAAGGGCGTCGAACGCATCGAAGCGGGTCACCTCGTCACGCCCACCCCAATTTTCCGACACCGTCCGGCTGGACATCTATCGGCATGGACGGCAAGAACTGCAGTGCGAAAAACGACGCGCCGATCACCGTCGAGTAGCACCTCCGCAAGTCGAAAAAACGCAGCGACGTCCGGCCAAAAAAGACGCCGGCCGCTTGCGGCGGCCGGCGTCGGGTGAAGCGTCGAAGACCGGAGCTTAGTGGTCTTCGTTCTCGATCAGCTCGGCGTAGGCGTCAGCATCGAGCATCTCGTTGAGCTCGCCGCGGTCGCTAGCGCGGACCAGGAAGATCCAGCCATCGCCGAAAGCGTCTTCGTTGATGGTTTCGGGCTTGTCGTTGAGGTTCTCGTTGACCGCGACAATCTCGCCGGAGACCGGGCTGTAGATGTCCGAAGCGGCCTTGACCGACTCGACCACGGCCACGCCGTGACCAGCCTTCACGCTCGCGCCGATCTCGGGCAGCTCGACATACACCAGGTCGCCAAGCTGGCCCTGGGCGTGGTCGGAGATACCCACGCGCACCAGGCCATCGTCTTCGACGCGGGCCCACTCGTGGGACTTGAGGAATTTCAGATCGCCGGGAATCTCGCTCATGATCGAATCCAGTCGTTGATATGGGTCGTGGGTGGAGCGGCAATTCTAGCCGCTCCACCGTGTTGGCAACACGGGCTGAGCCCAAGCTGCCGCAAGGTGGAAAATCAGATGCCTTCGCAGGGCTTGCCGTCGCGCACGAAGGGGTATTTCACCACGCGTACCGGTACTTCTTTGCCGCGGATATCCACGCGCACGTCGCCCGGCTCGCCCACGGGAATACGCGCAAACGCCACTGCCTTGTTGAGCGTCGGAGCGAAGCTGCCGGAGAGAATCTCGCCCGCACCATTGGCAGTGAGCACCGGCTGGCCGTGACGCAGCACGCCCTTCTCGTCGAGCACCAGGCCGACCATCACGCGCTTCACGCCGGCCGCCTTCTGCGCCTCTAGCACCTTGCGGCCAATGAAGTCGCGGCCCTCGTCCAGGGCGATGGTCCAGCCAAGGTTGGCCTCCCACGGCGACACGGTTTCATCCATGTCCTGGCCGTAGAGATTCATGCCCGCCTCCAGGCGCAGCGTGTCACGAGCACCCAGCCCCGCCGGCGCCACACCGGCGGCGGCGAGCGCCTGCCAAAGGGCAACAGCGTGTTCCTGCGGCACGATGATCTCGAAGCCGTCCTCGCCGGTGTAGCCGGTGCGGGCGACAAAGAGCGGCATGCCGTGCGGGCCCTGCGCAGCGGCGGCGGCGAACTTGCCGAGCTTCTTGATGCGCTCGTGATCAACCTCTGCCAGCAGGCCGATGACCTTGTCACGGGCATGGGGGCCCTGCACGGCGATCATGGCGAATTCCGGGCGCTCCTTGACCTGGACGTCGAAGGCCTTGGCCTGCTTTTCGATCCACTGCAGGTCCTTCTCGCGGGTGGCGGCGTTCACCACCAGGCGGAAGAACTCTTCGCCAAGGAAGTAGACGATCAGGTCGTCGATCACCCCGCCCTGCTCGTTGAGCATGCAGGAGTACAGCGCCTTGCCCTGCACCTTGAGCTTGTCCACGTTGTTGGCCAGCAGGTGGCGCAGGAACTCTCGCGTGCGCGCACCGTGCAGGTCGACCACCGTCATGTGGGAGACGTCGAACATGCCGGCGTCACGGCGGACGGCGTGGTGTTCCTCGATCTGCGAGCCGTAGTTGATCGGCATATCCCAGCCGCCGAAATCGACCATGCGCGCACCGAGCGCACGATGGGTGTCGTTGAGTACGGTCTTCTCAGTCATCGCAGTCGTGCTCTGGGGAAAGAACCATTATCGCCGGGCGCGTCGGCACATTCCAAGCCAAGCGTGACGGGCACATACCGTGCGTTCGCGTAACGGCGGCGCTTCGTGCAGCGCAACATGTGAACGGATGGACCTCCCCATCACGACCATCCCGACCGCCGCCGGGATGGTCGTGGAAACCGCTACGCGCGAATGCGCCGGTCAGGGGGTGTGGGGCGAATGCCCCAGACCCGTGAGCAACTGCTCGACGACCTGCTCGGCAAGCTGTTCGGGGCGCAGACCTGCGGTGCGCAGGCGCAGCTCGGCGGCGTCCGGTACCTCATAAGGCGAATCGATGCCCGTGAAGTTGATGATCTCACCGGCACGGGCCTTGCGATAAAGACCCTTGGGATCGCGCCGCTCACACTCGTCCAGCGTGGTGTCAACGAACACCTCGAGAAACTCCCCACCATCGAACAGACTGCGCGCAAATTGGCGTTCGCTCTGGAACGGCGAAATCACGCACACCAGCACGATCAACCCGGCATCGACCATGAGATGGGCGACCTCGGCGACGCGACGGACGTTCTCCACGCGCGCCTCGGGCGTAAAGCCCAAATCCTTGTTCAGGCCGTGGCGCAGGTTATCGCCGTCCAACATATAGGTGTGATAGCCGAGTGAATGCAGGCGCCGTTCGACCAAATTGGCGATGGTCGATTTGCCCGCGCCGGAAAGCCCGGTGAACCACAGGCAGCGAGGCTGCTGCCCCTTGCTGACGCTGCGAACCTCTTTGTCCAGGTCGGTGTGCTGCCAATGCACGTTGGCCGCGCGGCGCAACGCGAAATCCAGCATGCCGCAACCGACAGTGGCATGGGTGGTGCGGTCGATCAGGATAAAGCCGCCCAGGGTGCGATTGGTCGCGTACGACTCGAAGGCGACGGCATGGTCGAGATCGATGTTGCAGTAGCCGACCTCGTTGAGGTCGAGACGGCGGGCCGCCAGTTCGGCCTGCGTGTTCACGTCCACCTTGTGCTTGATCGAAGTGATGCGCGCATTGACCGTACGCGAGCCGATCTTGAGCCAGTAGGCACGATTGGGCAGCAGTGACTCATCGCCCATCCATAAGATGTGGGCGGCGAACTGATCAGCCACGGGCGCGGGTCGGGCCGCGTCGGCAATCACGTCGCCGCGGCTGACGTCGATCTCGCGGTCGAGCGTCAACGTCACCGCTTGGCCGGCCACGGCCTCCTGCAGATCCCCATCGGCGGTCACGATGCGCTCGACGCGGGCACGACGCATCGCCGGCTGCACCACGATCTCCGAGCCTACGGCCAACCGGCCGCCGCTGACCGTGCCGGCGTAGCCGCGGAAAGAGGCGTCAGGCCGGTTCACCCACTGCACCGGCATACGGAACTCTTCGGCCTGCGCCACCACCGTGTCGGCAGCCTCCAGCCATTCCAGCAGCGTGGGGCCCTGATACCAGGGCATCCGCGTCGAGCGCTTGCCGACGTTATCGCCGCCTGGCGCAATGACCGGCAGGCAATGCACGGTCGTGATGCCCAGCTGTGTGGCCAATTCGCGGTACTCATGAGCAATGGCTGCGTAGATGTCTTCGCGGCAATCGACCAGATCCATCTTGTTGACCGCCAGCACCACCTGGCGAATGCCCATCAAGGCGCAGATATAGCTGTGACGGCGCGTCTGCGGCAGCAGACCCTTGCGCGCGTCCACCAGCACCACGGCCAGCTGGGCCGTGGAGGCACCGGTGGCCATGTTCCGGGTGTACTGCTCGTGCCCCGGACAGTCGGCCACAATGAAGTTACGGCGTGGCGTGTGGAAATAGCGGTACGCCACGTCAATGGTGATGCCCTGCTGGCGCTCGGCGTCGAGGCCGTCGGTCAGCAGAGAGAAATCCAGCGTATCCGGGTCGCCCCCTTGGGGCTTACGGCTGTCGCGGACCAGCGTGGCGAGCTGATCGTCGGGCACCATGCCAGCGTCGTAGAGCAAGCGGCCGAGCAGCGTGCTCTTACCGTCGTCGACGCTGCCGCAGGTGATGAAACGCAACAAGCCGGTGTCTGGGGCAATGCTCTTGGCGGTATCTGTCATGGCCATCAGAAGTACCCCTCCTGCTTCTTGCGCTCCATCGACGCGTTGCCGTCGTTGTCGATCACCCGCCCCTGGCGTTCCGAACTGCGGGAGGCCGCCATCTCGTCAATGATCTGGTCCAGCGTATCGGCGGTCGACTCGACCGCACCCGTGAGCGGATAGCAGCCCAGGGTGCGAAAACGGACATGGCGCATCTCCACCTTCTCACCTTTGCGCAGATCGAACCGGTCATCGTCCACCATGATGAGCGCACCGTCGCGCTCGACGACGGGCCGCTGCTTGGCGAAATACAACGGCACCACCGGAATCTGCTCACGGCGCACGTAATGCCAGACATCCATCTCGGTCCAGTTGGACAAGGGGAAGACACGCACGCTCTCGCCCTTGTGAATCTGGGTGTTGAAGGTGTGCCACAACTCCGGGCGCTGCTGCTTGGGATCCCAGCGGTGCTGCGCATTGCGGAAGGAGAACACGCGCTCCTTGGCGCGGGATTTCTCCTCGTCGCGGCGCGCACCGCCAATGGCGGCGTCAAAACCGTACTTATCCAGCGCCTGCTTGAGCGCCACAGTCTTCATCACATCCGTATGCACGGCCGAACCATGCGTGAGCGGTGAGATGCCCTGGCGAACGCCTTCCTCGTTGATGTGGACTAGCACCTCCACGTCGCCCGCCGTTGCCACCTCATTGCGGAACGCGATCATCTCGCGGAACTTCCAGGTGGTGTCCACGTGCAGCAGCGGCATCGGCGGACGAGCCGGGTAGAACGCTTTGCGCAGCAGATGCAACAGGACCGAGGAGTCCTTGCCGATGGAATACAGCATCACGGGGCGCTCGAAAGCAGCAGCCGTTTCGCGAAAAATGTGGATGCTCTCGGCCTCGAGGGCGTCCAGATAGGACATGGAAGACATGCGTGGCGTCACTGGTTCCTGGGGCCTCGGTTGCTGCCGGGCGTGCGATCAATGGGGCAATTTAGCGGAAAATGGCAAGCGCGGCAGTGTTAGAGCCTGCTCAATGTCTCCACGTGGCCCGCGCCGGGAGCTGTTTGCGCGCAGGACAAGGAAGAACGAAGGAGTGTACGTCCGTACACGACTGAGTGATGACGCCGACCTGTGGGCAAACAGACTCGGCCCGAAGGGTTGTTCGCCCCAAGCGCCCAGCGAGCGGTCCGCAGCTTGACCTGACCACCACTGACCACCAGTCAGGCACTGCGCTGCAGCCCGCTCGCTGGGCGCTTGGGGCGAACAACGCGGGCTGCGTGGAGACATTGAACAGGCTCTCAAAGGCCACAAGGTCTAGGGAAACGCTTCAGCACGATCTCCGATGACCTCACCATCATTTCGTCACCTGCCCTGGGCGACACTCCATTAAGATCGCGGCCCATGAGTACATCGATGGCGACAGGAAGCGCACAACTCGATGCCACGACCACGCCACCACGCCTGCGCGTGGCCGGCGACTGGACGCTGGCTCACTACGCCACGCTTGAGCGCGCAGTCGACGCGCTGAAGAGCCGACTGGACCAGCACACCCCCATCGACCTGAGCGCGCTAGGTACGCTGGACACCGCCGGCGCCGCGCTGCTGGCTGGGCTGCTGGGAGCGAATCGACTCAGCGACCTGGCCACCGACGACCCCGCCCTGCCCGCCGCGCAACGTGCTTTGCTGCAAACGGTTGGCAAGGCTATGGCCGGTTATGTGGAGCCGCGGACCACGCGCCGCCACAACACGGTGACCGAATTGTTGGCGCGCATCGGCGCGACCATGGAGGGCGTCTGGCACCAGCAGGTACGCCTGCTCGGCTTCGTCGGACTGACCCTGGAAAGCCTGTCGAAAACGATCTTGCGCCCGCGCCGCTGGCGGGTTACGTCGCTGGTCTCACACGTGGAGGAAACCGGCCTGGACGCCGTCCCCATCGTGGTACTGCTGACCTTCATGGTGGGCGCGGTCGTGGCCTTCCTCGGCTCTACCGTGCTCGCTGACTTCGGCGCCACTATCTATACGGTGGACCTGGTGGCGTATTCGTTCCTGCGCGAGTTTGGTGTGCTCCTTACCGCCATCCTGATGGCCGGCCGGACCGCCAGCGCATTTACCGCGCAGATCGGATCGATGAAGGCGAACGAGGAAATCGATGCCATCCGAGCGCTCGGCCTGGACCCGATGGAGCTGCTGGTGCTCCCCCGCGTACTGGCCATGCTCGTGTCGCTTCCCTTGCTCACCTTCCTCGCGATGATCGCCGGACTGGTGGGCGGCGGCCTGGTATGCGCGCTCGTACTCGGCATACCGCCGGTGATGTTCGTCAACGTGGTCAAGTCCGACATCGGCGTGCAGCACTTCCTTGTCGGTATCGCCAAGGCACCGATATTCGCTTTCCTGATCGCCGTCATCGGTTGCCTGGAGGGGTTCAAGGTGAGCGGCAGCGCCGAGTCCGTCGGCGAACACACCACCTCGGCCGTGGTGCAGTCGATCTTCGTGGTGATCCTGCTCGATGCGGTGGCCGCACTCTTTTATATGGAGATGGGCTGGTGAACGCCGTCGCGAAATCTCAGCCGGTCGATAACGTCATCCAGGTACGCGACCTGGTAAATCGCTTCGGCACACAGACCGTGCACGAGCATCTGGATCTGGACGTCCGCCGCGGCGAAATCCTTGGCGTGGTTGGCGGGTCGGGTACCGGCAAATCGGTACTCCTACGCAGCATCGTGGGATTGCGCCGCCCTACCTCCGGGCAGGTTCGGGTGTTCGGGCAAGACCTGCTGGACCTGTCTCCCGATCAACGCTCACGTGTAGAACGACGCTTCGGCGTGCTGTTCCAGAATGGCGCGCTGTTCTCCTCGCTGAATATCGTGGAGAACGTGGCGATGCCGCTGATTGAGCACGCGGGCCTCCAGCGCCCTGACGCGCAGCAACTCGGTGGCGTGAAGCTGGCATTGGCGGGCCTGCCGGCAAGTGCCGAGACGAAGTACCCCTCCGAACTGTCGGGCGGCATGGTGAAGCGCGCGGCGCTCGCGCGTGCCCTGGCACTGGATCCGGAGATCCTCTTTCTGGACGAACCGACCGCAGGCCTGGATCCGATCAGCGCCGCCGCATTCGACCAGCTGATCCTGACCCTGCGCGATGCCCTGGGTCTGACCGTTTTCTTGGTCACGCACGATCTGGACACGCTGTACACGATCTGTGACCGCGTGGCCGTCCTTTCTCAAAAGAAAGTGCTGGTGGTCGGCCCACTCGACGAAGTCGCGCAATGCCCCGATCCGTGGGTGCAGGCTTATTTTCACGGCCCGCGCGGCCGCGCCGCCGAAGAAGCGCACGAGCGCGATACATCTACCGAGGTGAAGTGACATGGAAACGCGTGCCCATCACGTACTCATTGGCCTATTCACGGTGATCGTGGTCGCTGCCGCGCTGCTGTTTGCGCTATGGCTTGCCAAGTCCAGCTCCGATCGCCAGTTCGCGGAATACCAAGTGGTGTTCAACGAAGCAGTGAGCGGCCTCTCGCAGGGCAGCGCCGTGCAGTACAACGGCATCAAGGTGGGTGACGTCACCCAGCTCAAGCTCGACCCCAAAGACCCCCGCAAAGTGCTGGCGCGCATCCGCGTCGGTGGCGATACACCGGTGAAGCAGGACACCCACGCCAAGCTCACGATGACTGGCGTCACCGGCCTGTCGATCATCCAGCTCAGTGGCGGCTCGCCGGGCAGCCCGTCGCTGGAATCGCGCGATGGCCAGCCGCCAGTCATCGTGGCCGACCCATCGCCGCTCAGCCGCATCCTCGCCAATGGCGAGGACTTGGTGACCAACATCAATGAAGTGGTGGCGCGGGCCAACATGCTGTTGTCGCCGGAGAACACCGATCGCATCAGCCGCACGCTGGAGCATTTGGACCAGGCAACAGGAGCCATCGCCGGCCAGCGCGACGACATCCGCCAGCTCCTGCAGCAACTGGCGCAGGCCAGCAAGCAGGCGAACGACACGCTGGCGCAGACCGACAAACTGATCCGCAACGCCAATGGCCTGGTCGACAACCAGGGACGCGCCACGCTGGACAGTGCGAGCAAGGCCATGGCTTCGCTCGAACACTCCGCCGCCGATATCCAACGGATACTCGACAACAACAACGCCGCCATCAACGGCGGCCTGCAGGGCTTCAGCGAACTGGGGCCAGCCGTGCGCGAGCTGCGCGACGCCGCTGGTTCGCTGCGCGGCATCTCGCGGCGCTTCGACGACAACCCGGCCGGCTTCCTGCTCGGCCGCGAACGCAACAAGGAGTTTGAGCCATGAAGTTGCTCGCCCATCTTTTCGCCGGGACGGCGATCGCCCTGTTGAGCGCCTGTTCCGTGCTCCCAAAGTCGGAACCCCAACAAATCTATCGGCTGCCCGCCACGCCGCTGCCGCATGACGGCGGCGCAACGGTGAACTGGTCACTGCGCGTCGACACACCTCAAGCAGAGCGCATGATCGACAGCTCGCGCATCACAGTGCAGCCGCAAGGCGACACGATGAGCGTCTACAAGGGCGCGCGCTGGAGCGACTCGGCCACCACCCTGCTCCGCAATCGCTTTGTCGATGCCTTCCGCGATAACGGGCGCATCACCGGCCTCAGTAGCGATGAAACCAGCCTGCAGGCGGACTATTTCCTGTCCGGCGACCTGCGTGCGTTCCAAACCGTTTATGAGAACGGCCAACCCGTGGTGGTGATCCGCTTCGATGCGCGGCTGGTGAAAAGCAACGGCCTACGCATCGTAGCCAGCCGCCGCTTTGATATCAGTCAGCCGGTGAGTGGCACCGCCGTGCCACAGGTCGTTACCGCTTTCGGGCAGGCAACCGACACGCTTGCCTCACAGCTGGTGAACTGGACGCTACAGCAGCCGTTGGACGGCCGCGACGCACACGCGAACTAGGCGACTAGCCCTAGCGCCTCGACGCATCCACCCAGCGGAACGTCAGATTGAGTCGCGGCCCCACGGCCGCGCTCGTCTTTGGCAGGTCATGCATGTAAAGCCGTTGCGTATGACCTGCCATGCGCAGCAAGCTGCCATGGCCCAGTTCTATGCCCAGCACATTGCCACGCCCGCCCTCATCACGAGGCTTGAGACGAAAACGCCGCGCGGCGCCAAGACTGAGGGAAGCGATGACCGGCTGCACCCCCAACTCAGGCTCGTCATCGCTATGCCAGCCCATCGAGTCCTGGCCACTGCGGTAGAGGTTGGCGAGCACGCTATTGAAGCGCGCGCCGCAGGCGTGGGCCACGCGATCACGCAGTGAAGCCAGTACTGGCGTCCACGGATGCGGGTCAAAGCGCGTACGCGAATAGACGTAGCTCGCATCCTCATCGCCGATCCAGCAGCTGAGACGGGGAGAATCCACCTCCCGTCCGAAGATGCGAATGCGATGGACCTCCCATGGAATCGTCGCCTGCAGATCGGTCAGCAAGGCACAGGCTTCAGCCTCACCCAACCAATGCGGCCACAACGAAAGCTCCGCGTCCGGGAGTGGTAGCGATTGCCAGCCCTCAGATGTCGTCTGATCGAACAGGCCCATGCCGCCGCCTCCGCGCTGCATCAACGAATGGCAGGAAACGTCGGCTCCACATCCAACGTCGCCGCACACACCGATGCAAGCTCGAGCAGCCGCAGATCCGATCCGCGCGCACCGACGAGTTGCAAACCGATCGGCATGCCATCCGGCAAGTAGCCCATGGGAATGCTTACGGCGGGACAGCCGGCCAGGCTGGCAAAGCTGGTGAGATCCGCCTGTGAGTCAGGCACGGGTCCGTCCAGCGGAAATGCGCCCTGCGGCGTGGTGGGTAACACCAGCACGTCGATCTGCGCGAACAGCCGGCGCATCTTGAGCGTGGCGGCATCGAGCACACGGTCGGCGGCCGCGTAGTCGGCGGCGCTTTTGCTGTCGGCGTAACTCAGCAAGCGCCGGAAGTGCTCAGACGCGCGCTGACCGGTGTCGGCCAGATCGGCGGCAAACGTGCCCAGCATCTCCGCTTCCATCAGCAACAGGCCGGCACGCCGCGTGCGGGCGAAGTCCCAGTCCGCGAAATCCACCGTGCGACGTTCGCCCAGTTCCCGCGGCCATTTTGCCAGCGCCTCTTCGAAGACGTTCACCACGTCCTGATGCACACCGAGCGCTGTCAGATTCGGCAGGAAACCAGCACGCAGGCGTCCCGGCTCCCAGTCCGGCGGCGAGAGCGCCACGCGCCGACGGCGAGAGCGCGGATCGTCGGCATCGTAGCCAGCTAACACCTGCAGCAACACGGTGAGGTCATCCGCGCTGCGCGCGAGCAACCCTACGGTATCCAGACGCCGCGCAGCGGGCACCATCCCGCGCGCGGAGATTTCCCCATGCGTCGGCTTAAGTGCGTAAACACCGCAATAGCTCGCGGGAATGCGAACTGAGCCAAGGCTATCCGAGCCGATCGCCGCGACGGCCAACCCCGCGGCCACGGCAGCGGCGGCACCGCCGGATGAACCACCCGCGGTATAGCCATGGCGGTGCGGATTGTGCGTCGCACCGAAGTGCGGATTGTTAGTGACCGCACCGAGCGCGCCTTCGTCCATATTGGTCTTGCCAACCAACACCGCGCCCGAAGCGCGCAGGCGTGATACGACGTGCGCATCATCCGCCACCGGCTGGTGGCGACCGGCGAGACCGGCACTGGTAGACCATCCGGCTACGTCAAAGTTGTCTTTGAGTGCGATGGGAATACCGTCGAGCCGACCGATGACGCCATCGCGACGCCTATGCTGCGCCGCAAGAGCCTGCTCTTGCAGCATGGGCGAGCTCAGGCCGACATAGGCATTGAGTTGAGGATTGATGCGCTCAATGGCTTCCAGATAAGTCTCTGCCAGCCCCTGCGGCTGCACGCGCTCCACCGCGAGCCAATGCAGCAACTGGCACATGGTGGCCCTGCGCAGATCACGTTCGCTGATGGCTGGTTGCATATTCATACTCGCTTCCCTGGCTTGCCTTGAGTGGATTATGGCCTCTGCGGATGAAGGCTTTGCAAGGATCCGGCCACCGTTGCCCCCGGTGGCCCGAACCCGGACAATGCCTGCTTGCCCGTTCCATACCTCTGTGAACGGTATCGTGCCGCCCTAGCCCGTTGGAGTCCGCCATGAGCGACCGCGAAATCATGGAATACGACGTCGTCGTCGTTGGCGCGGGCCCCTCCGGGCTCTCGTTCGCCATCCGCCTCAAGCAGCTCAAGCCGGAAACCACAGTCTGCGTGATCGAAAAGGCATCGACCATCGGCGCCCAGATCCTCTCAGGCGCAGTGATCGAACCGCAGCCGCTGGATGCACTGCTACCAGGCTGGCGCGACAATCCGCCGCCGATCTGCGTGCCCGCAACTGAGGACGAGTTCTGGCTGCTCAGCAAGACCGGCGCCCGCAAGCTGCCGGTGCCGCCGGGGATGAACAACCACGGCAACGTCATCGTGTCACTGGGTGCCATGTGCGCATGGCTGGCTCCGCAGGCGGAAGCGCTCGGCGTGGATGTATTTCCCGGCTTTGCCGCAGCCGACACTATCTATAACGATGATGGCTCCGTGGCCGGCGTACGCATCGGCGACATGGGCGTCGCGAAGGACGGTTCCCACAAAGCGGGTTACACGCAGGGCATCGATATCAAGGCGAAAGTCACAGTGCTGGCGGAAGGTGCGCGTGGCAGCCTCACCAAGCAGCTGATCAAACGCTTCGAGCTGGACAAGGATAGCGATCCGCAGGGTTACTCCATCGGCATCAAGGAGCTGTGGCAGGTGCCCGCCGTCCGCGTGCAGCCCGGCAAGATCGTGCACAGCTTCGGGTGGCCGGCTGACAACCATACCTACGGCGGCAGCTTCCTGTACCACTTGGACAAGGATCGCATCGCGCTGGGCTACGTCAGCGGTCTCGACTACAGCGACCCGAACTACCAGCCGTGGGAGGCGTTCCAGCAATGGAAGAATCATCCCTCGGTGAAATCGCTGCTCGACGGCGGCAGCATTCTTTCAGCCGGCGCACGCGCCATCGTGACGGGCGGATATCAGTCGCTGCCGAAGCTTGAAATGCCCGGCGCGTTGCTGATCGGCGACACTGCCGGCCTGCTCAATGTGCCCAAGATCAAGGGCACGCATCAGGCCATCAAGAGCGGCATGCTCGCCGCCGAACACCTGGTGGCCAACGACCTGAACGCTGCCGGGTTCGATGCCAAGCTACGTGCATCGGACGTGATGGCCGAACTCAAGAAGGTCCGCAACATCAAGCCCGGTTTCAAGAAGGGTCTGTGGTTCGGCATGTTGAACGCCGCCTGGGAAACCACACTTGGCGGTGCGTCACCCTGGACGCTCAAGAACAAGGCCGACTGGTCGTCGTTGCACAAGCTCGGTGAATGCGAGGAGCCCAAGCGGGACTACGTGCAGCCACGTGAGTTGCCGCCGCGCGACCGTCTGGCGGGTGTCTACTTTGCCGCCACCGAGCACGACGAAGACCAGCCCATCCACCTACACGTATCCGACACCAATGTGTGCGTGACCAAGTGCGCCGTCGAGTACGGCAACCCTTGCACTCGCTTCTGCCCCGCGGGCGTCTACGAGATCGTTGACGACGCCATGCCTGATGGAAGCCAGGGCAAGCGCCTGCAGATCAACGCCGCCAACTGCGTTCACTGCAAGACCTGCGATATCAAGGACCCGTACCAGATCATCAACTGGGTGACACCGGAAGGTGGTTCGGGTCCGAATTACCAGAATCTCTGATCTCATCTGGGGCCAAGGCACTATCGCTTGACCCCAGTTCCGTATTTGTCATGGGTTGTCCATGCGCACAACCCTGACCTCCGGACGCGCGCGCCATAGACGTCCAAACGTACTCGCGTCCGCGTCGGAGGTGACACGAACCTCGGCCACGCGGGAGCCGTATCGACGAACCCATCCGCGAAGCCCGGTGCGCCAATATCCAGACCAGATTTCTACCCCTTGCTGCTCCCATTGATGCTGCCACGACGAGGGTAGCGTGCCGCCTTTCATTAACACCATAAGTGACCGCCCGTCGGCCAGAAGATGGGTGATGACGGCCGCCGATTTGACAGCAGCATCCCCATCGTCAAAGACCATCAACGTAGCCTGGCCTCGCGCCACCGCCAGATCGAGTGGCAGGCCCCACGCCGGGTGATCGCTAAGCAGGCGCTCGCGCCAGCGTTCGAGAAACACTTCCCTGTTCCGCACCTGATAGGCCTTCACTCCCCCCGCCTCCGAGGTTCCGGAAGTAATGCCCTCGAAATGAATGACAACCGAGTGTGGCTGATACAGCACCTTGTAGCCGGCCTCGCGCACTCGCATGGCGAGGTCGGCGTCTTCGTAATAGGCGGGACGGTAGCGATCATCGAAACGACCAAGTTGTTCGAATAGCTCCTTTCGGATGGCAATGGCAGCCCCCGAACAGTAGTCAACTTCTCTCACGTGGGTGTAACGCGGATCGAGCGCCGCATCGAAGCGACCGTAATTGCCGCCTCGCCCATCCTTGTAAAGGATGCCCCCAGCCTCCTGCAGCGTACCGTCGCCATAAAGCAGCTTCGCGCCGACTAGCCCGGCCTTGGGGTGCGCTTGAAACGTGGAAACCATTGCATCCAGCCATCCCGGCTGCACGGCGGTGTCGTTGTTAAGGAAAACCAGGAACTCACCACGGGCGAGCTCCGCACCGCGATTGCAGCTTCCAATGAAGCCCTCGTTACTGGGATTGCGTGTATAACGAACCCCCTTCAACCCGGACACTCGATCGGCAGTCGCATCCGATGAGCCGTCGTCCACCACAATGGCCTCGTAGTTCGTGGCATCGCCACTTGCGACCAGCGCGGCGAGGCACTCAAGCGTATATTCCACTTTGTTGAAGACCGGAATAACGATGCTTACCAGCGGGGACTCGGCGCAAGGCACCTCGGTCAAGGCATCAATGCATGCCGCGCTCGGACGGACCAATGCATGGCGTGGCGTCCAAGGCACCATCCGGCGCAGAAAGTCACTACTCCGATCCCAAGTCCGCACCCAACCGTCGCGCCTCAGGCCCTGCCAAGCACGACTTAAATGCAGTCTAAACCGTCGGCTCATGACGCCTTTGTTCCACAGGGCATTAGCACCTCCCACCTTCACGACGACAAATGCCACAGCCACCCTTCCGCCCCGCCGACATTTGCTAAGGGATCGGTTCCGGGACAGATAAAGTCGCCGAGAATTACATTACTGCAAAGCAGCAATGACCCCTCTAGTACGGCAGAAAGCTGAACGCGCCGAATTGAATGGCCCACGAGCCACATGCGATTATTGCATGTTGGGGCGTAGCCCATCCCTGGATTGAAGCACCTGATGTCTTCTCACGTTGGCTGGAAGCTCCAACAGCTTGGATACACGCTGAAGCGAGTCAGAGGGAGCCTGGCGCAAAGGGGCCTCAAAGGCACCATAGATCGTATTCGCCAAGAGTTTCAGAGCCCTCTCACCGAAGATGCAGCGCTGACGCTGGACAACGTGAGTGCCGTAGCCCCCACCGATATGCCCTGCTCGGCCACACCAACGGTGTCTGTCATCATTCCCGTGCATGGCAAACTCGACTGGACGCTTACCTGCCTGCGCTCCATCGCGCGCGCAGGCGCAGAAACGCCCTTCGAAGTCATTGTGGTGGACGACGCGTCGCCCGATGACACGTACCACGTGCTCTCCAACATCCCGGGGTTACGCGTCCTGCGCAATGAACAGAACCTCGGCTTCATCGGCACCTGCAATGCCGGTGCGCGGGCTGCCAGGGGCGCGCTGCTGTTCTTTCTCAATAACGACACACAGGTCATGCCGGGCTGGCTGGATACGCTTGTGGCCACTCATGCCAACGAACCTGATTGCGGCATTGTGGGCAGCCGACTGGTGTACCCGGACGGTCGCCTCCAAGAGGCCGGCTGCATTGTCTTCGCTGATGGCCAAGGTTGGAACGTCGGACGCTTCGGGCAGCGAGAAGATCCACAGTATCTCTACCGTCGCGACGTCGACTATGTATCGGGCGCTGCGTTACTGATTTCGCGCAACCTTTTCGACCAAGTCGGAGGTTTCGATGCGCGCTATGCGCCGGCTTACTGCGAGGACATGGATCTGGCTTTTGCCGTGCGTGCGACCGGCAAGCGCGTAGTCTACGAACCCGCCAGCGTAGTCGTACATTTCGAAGGCATCAGTTCCGGGCTGGATCCGTTCAGTGGCGTTAAGCGCTACCAGGCCGTGAACAATGGAAAATTTTGCGAGAAGTGGGCGCTTGCGCTAAAGGATCAGCCATCTCGCAAGCTGAGCGTCGACCAAGCTCTGCTGCATGGGCATCGTCATATCCTTATCGTCGATGCTCTAACGCCCGACCCGAATCGGGACTCTGGTTCACTACGTCTCGTCAACATCATGCGACTGCTCCGAGAAATGGGGTGGCGCGTCACCTTTATGGCCGACAATCGTCGGTCCACGCCCGCAGAGATCTCTCGGCTCGGCGCCATGGGCGTACGTGTGCTCTGCAAACCCTGGGCACCGGCCCTACCCGCTTGGCTCGCGCACGAGGGCAAATCCCTGGACGCCGTGATGTTGTGTCGTCACTACGTGATGGCACCACATCTTCCGCTGATCCGAAAAATGGCACCAAAGGCGAAGCTGCTGTTCGACACAGTCGATCTACACTTTTTGCGAGAACAGCGCGCCGCCGCACATGATGACAACCCGGCACTTGCAAAGCAGGCCCAAGCCTCACGAGAAACCGAGCTCTCGCTTATTCGCGCAAGCGACATCACATTCGTGGTCAGTCCGGTCGAGCAGAAGCTGATCGCGGCAGAAGTTCCGGAGGCACGCGTGGAGCTACTCTCCAATGTGCACGAACTATTTGGCAGGACGCACGCTTATCAAGAACGCGAGGGGCTGGTGTTTGTGGGGGGCTTCGCTCACCCACCAAACATCGATGCCGTGAACTGGCTCGTCGACGACATCTATCCCCGCATTCGACAGCAGCGACCCGACATTGAGCTTCACCTGATTGGCGATATCCCTGAGAGCGAGCAACGCCGGCTCGATCTCCCTGGTGTGCATATCCATGGCCGCGTAGCCGATTTAGGTCCCTGGATGGAGCGATCACGTATTGCGCTAGCACCACTTCGATACGGCGCTGGTGTCAAGGGCAAGGTCAATATGGCGATGAGCCACGGCCTTCCGGTCGTGGCCAGCACTATCGCCTCGGAGGGCATGAACCTTGAGCGCGGCGAGAGCGTGCTTGTTGCTGATGACGGGGCAAGTTTCGCCTCGGCCATCCTGTGCCTTTACGACGATCCAGACCTCTGGCTCCGTCTCTCCGACGGTGGTTTACGCAATATCCGTGACCATTTTTCCTTCGAAAAGGCCCGCGCAACACTGGAAGCCGCCCTGGCCAACCCTTAAAAGACCCCTTATGTCAGGCGACTTCAAACGATCGTTTGAGGTCAGGTACAATCGAAATTCCGGCTCCCCTAGGGCAGCCTAGTCTCAAAGGACCCGCAAATGAAGATTCTGGTCGGCTACAAGCGCGTCGTGGATTACAACGTTCGCATTCAAGTGAAGCCCGATGGCACAGGTGTGGTGACAGATGGCGTGAAACTCTCCGCCAACCCCTTCGACGACATCGCACTGGAAGAAGCCCTGCGCCTACGCGAGAAGGGCATTGCCGAAGAGGTGGTGGTCGTTGGCATCGGCCCGGCCGACCTTACCGCCCACCTGCGTAACGGCCTCGCCATGGGCGCCAACCGCGCCATCCACGTGGTGACCGGCGATGCCGTGCAGCCGCTGACCGCCGCCCGCGTGTTCCAGAAGCTGATCGAGAAGGAACAGCCGGGCCTGGTCATCTTGGGCAAGCAGGCCATCGACGATGACGCCAACCAGACCGGCCAGATGCTGGCTGCGCTATGGGACCGTCCGCAGGCCACCTTTGCAAGCAAGGTCGAGATCGCCAACGGCAAGGCAACGGTCACCCGTGAAGTCGATGCCGGCTTGGAAGTGATCGAAGCGGAACTGCCCGCGGTGATCACCACCGACCTACGCCTCAATGAGCCGCGCTTCATCAAGTTGCCGGACATCATGAAGGCCAAGTCCAAGCCCATCGATACCATCGAGTTCGCTTCGCTGGGCGTGGAAGCCAACGACCATCTCAAGACCACCCACTACGCCGCGCCCGCAAAGCGCAGCAAGGGCGTGATGGTGAAGGATGCGGCCGAACTGGTCGCGACGCTGAAGCAGAAGGGGCTTTTGTGATCATCCCTGATCAGATCCCGGCCATCCATGGCCGGACTCTTCACTAAAAGCCTTCCTGCCCCACGTTTGAGGGAACACTCATGAGCAAGATCCTCGTCATCGCCGAACATCTGGACGGCAAGCTGAACCCCTCCACCGCGCGCGCCGTAAGCGCCGCTGCGGCCATCAAGCCCGAAGCCATCGACGTGCTGGTACTCGCTGGCAACGTCGATGACATCGCCGCCGAAGCCGCCAAGATCGAAGGCGTGAGCCGCGTGCTCACCATTGCCCGCGCTGAGAATGCCCATCCGCTCGCAGCGGTGCTGGCGCCGCAGATTGCCAAGGCCGCCGCCGGCTACAGCCACGTATTCGCACCCTCCACCACGTTCGGCAAGGACGTGCTGCCGCGCGTCGCCGCCCTGCTGGGCGTCGCCCAGGTCAGCGACGTGATGAGCGTGGAAGGCAGCCATACCTTCAAGCGCCCCATCTACGCCGGCAACGCCATCATCACCGTCGAAGCCGATGCAGGCAGCACCGTGGTTGCCACCATCCGGACCGCTTCGTGGGCTGCCGCTGTCAGTGGTGCGAACAGTGCGCCGGTCGAGGCATTGAACGTCGACGTCACCCTGCCCTCGCACACCCGCTTCGTCGAGCTGCAGTCAGGCAAGAGCGATCGTCCGGATCTGCAGAGCGCCAGCAAGGTCGTCTCCGGTGGCCGCGGTGTGGGCTCGAAGGAGAACTTCGACATCATCTACACCTTCGCCGACAAGATAGGCGCCGCCGTGGGTGCCTCGCGCGCCGCCGTCGACGCTGGCTACGTGCCCAGCGACCTACAGGTGGGCCAGACCGGCAAGATCATCGCCCCCGAGCTGTACATGGCCATCGGCATTTCCGGCGCCATCCAGCACCTGACGGGCATCAAGGATGCCGGCACCATCGTCGCCATCAACAAGGACGGCGAGGCACCGATCTTCGAGATCGCCGATATCGGCTTGGTCGGTGATCTGTTCAAGATCATTCCGGAACTTGAGTCTGCACTGGGCTGATACCACAGCGATAACCTGTAACAGGGACGGCGGGCACCGGGAGACCGGAGTCCCGCCGTTTTCGCTTCAGCGCTCTGCTGAAAGGGCTTCGACCGGATCGGGGTAAGTGCTCTCGATGCTCCTCCCTGCCGCACCGCCAGAAGCGCCTGATAAACAAATGTCTCCAAGACCCAATGCTTTGCATCGGTGTCCCAAGCCCTTACCCTGAATACTCTCGTTCCCTGAAAGTCTGCTTTTGGCAGATGTCGTCATACACTGAACGGGATCGAACGATGAAGTTTCAGCACAGCCTCGCTCGCTTCGGGCCAATAGCCAACCGCTAATGAGCGGCGCCTCCGCGTCGGCACTTTTTTACATCTACACACGCTTCAAGGACCATTACTCCCATGGATCTTCGCTGCTTCAAGGCCTACGACATTCGTGGCCGGGTACCCGACGAACTCAACGAGACCCTGGCGCAGCGGATTGGATTTGCGCTATCCAACCAGTTGGGCCCCGGCCCGGTGGTTCTTGGCAGGGATGTACGCCTGAGCAGTCCGGCCCTCCAGGCAGCCCTGTCTGAGGGTCTGCGACGCGGTGGGCGTGATGTGATCGACATCGGGGTGGGCGGTACCGAAGAGGTCTATTTCCAGACTGCGCACCTGGGCGCCGCTGGTGGCGTGATGGTCACGGCCAGCCATAATCCCATGGACTACAACGGCATGAAGCTGGTCCGCGAAGGCGCGCGCCCCATCAGCGGAGATTCCGGCCTATTCGCCATTCGTGACGCCTGCGAAGATCCCGTTCCGGATCTTCCGCTCACAGGTAACGAACGCGCCCAAGACAATCGCTCAGCGTTTGTCGAACATCTGCTTGGCTACATCGAGCGGGATACGCTTAAACCTCTCACGATCGTCGTGAACGCCGGCAATGGCGGAGCAGGCCTCGTCATCGATGCACTCGCTCCACACTTGCCGTTCAAATTTATCCGCGTGCATCACGAACCTGACGGCAACTTTCCCAACGGCATTCCCAATCCACTCTTGCCGGAGTGCCGAGAGGACACCGCCAAGGCCGTCGTGCAGCACGGCGCGGACTTTGGTGTCGCCTGGGACGGCGATTTCGACCGCTGCTTCTTTTTTGACGCCAATGGCCGATTCATCGAGGGCTACTATCTAGTAGGCCTGCTTGCCGCATCCATGCTGCGCAAGCATCCCGGCGCCAAGATCATTCACGATCCTCGACTGACTTGGAACACGATCGAAATGGTGAAGGCGGCCGGTGGCATTCCCGTGATGAGCAAGACGGGCCACGCGTTCATCAAAGAGCGCATGCGTGCTGAGAATGCGGTCTACGGTGGCGAGATGAGCGCCCATCATTATTTCCGTGACTTCGCCTACTGCGATTCCGGAATGATTCCCTGGCTGCTCATCGCCAGTCTGGTGGCATCTACTGGCACATCGCTGGCAGAGATGGTCGAAGACCGCATGGCTGCATTCCCCTGCAGCGGCGAGATCAACTTCAAGGTAGAGGACGCCAAGGCCTCTATCGCTCGCGTCCTGGATCACTATGCCAGCGCAAACCCCGTGCTCGATCATACCGATGGCGTGAGCGCCGACTTCGGTCACTGGCGCTTCAACCTTCGCAGCTCCAATACGGAGCCCTTGCTGCGCCTCAATGTGGAGTCACGCGGCGACATCGCCCTGATGGAACAGCGGACCGCCGAGATCGCGGACCTGATACGCCGCTAAAGTCCGCGGCGTTGCGTGATGGGCGGTCATCGCGCACAGCGGTCGCCCACCCTTAGGGTATCTTTGCAGGAGTCAGCGAGCGGCAATGCTCGCTGACTCCGGTCAAGAAACGATCGCCACCTAGCAATTGAGTCGGGCAGCACCGTGTGGACTGAGCCGACACAGGAGATTCATCGCGAGGACTTCGGCGGTTCGCGTTGCGGCACGATTGAGGTTGCCTTCGCAACTCTCCCTGCGTCTCCGGCAGAGACCGTCGAAAACACCGACAACAGGCATCTTGGCCTCGCCTTTACCAAGGCAACGGTCACCGAACTGCCGTAACGCCGAAGAGGCCGGGGCGATGTGCATCTCTCCGGCACCATCAAAGCGCACAGGCAGCCGATCCCCTGGAGGCACGCCGCCACGCAACCGGAAGCGCTCCACGACAGAGTGGCACTTACCGACGGGATACGCTCTCAGAATTCGGCGCGAAGCCGAGCCGGCAGCTTCAGGAGCGTAGCCAGATCCGTTTCATCGAACGGAATGAAACCATGCCAGTAGGAATACATCAGCGCCCAGTTCAACAGGACCAGCGCCGCTACCAAGCAGGTCAGCATGGCCACACGCCGGGGCGTCGCCAGCTGATTGACGATCATGGCGGCTGAAATGGCGAAGATCGGCATGACGTCCACCATCGGGCGACTACCGAAGCTGCCTCCAAACGGCCAGCAATACCAGCTGGCACAGATGTACACGTGCAACGCTAACACCAGAATCATCGCCCAACCCAGCATGCCCTGGCGCCGAGCCAGCGCAGGCAGGCCAATCACACCCAGGATAAGCAGTGGAGTCCATAGCAGTGCCCCTTTGCGGATACTGAAAAGGAAATCCAGGAGCGCGGGATGGGTCCAGAAGAACTTGGCGTCCTCTCCCACCACCGTGTACGCATTGACCAACCAGTGGCCAGTCAGGTGCTTCCAGTACAGCAGCTGCGGAAACAGCACGAGCAGTACGCAGGCACCTGCCAAAAGACCATCGGCGACGAAAGCCTTTAGGTCTCGGTCCTTAGACCAACGCTCCACGAAGAACGCGATCGTCAGCAAGGCAAACGGTGCATTGGTCATGCGCGTCAACGCAATCAACCCGGTCACCACACCCACGGCCACCACCCACCCGCGGCGAGGACGAGCGCCACTTCGGCGCGCTGTCATCAGCAGATAGAGCAGTATCGAGGTGAGAGCAAACTGGTAAACGTGACTAAACGAAGCGTCATACGTCGCATAGTGGAATACGTTAGTTCCAAAAACGCTCAGCGCTACGGTCACAAGCGAAACGCCCGCCGAGTAGCTGCTACGCAATGCATAGAAGAGGAAAATCATCCCAATGCACAGGTAGCTGATGGCAGATACCGTGTTCGCTATCTGATAGAACCGGGAGTAGCCAGTCTGCGGCTCACCCGCGACGCCTGCCAGGACATGCGCACTCAGAAAAAAGGGCGACTGCAGTAAGGCGGTCCCGACGGCGTACTTATTGAAGTTTCGCCCCGTCCCGTTGACCGGATTGATACCGACCGCATAGGAGGTCGCCCCCTCGGGCATGTTCTTCAATGCCGAGGAGAGTTCGAGACTGTGGTCAATAAAGACCGAAGGAAGATATGCGTAGTAACCGAATCCGTCCGAGCGTATCGGTGGACCATTCAGGTGCTTCGAATAGATATGCACACAAGAAAATACTGCGGCGAGTACCGTCAGCACGACGAGAAGCGCGATATTGCGGGTCTCTGCGGACCAGCGGACTTGGGTTTCATTGGCCCAAAACCGACTTACCGTCGCCTGTTCGACGTCCATGGCTGACTGATTCACACCGTAACCCCGAAATTCCCCAGTCCATATGTTCCTTCAATGCAAAGGGATCGGCAAGATATTTCGGCGGCATTCGTAAGTTAAGCGACAGCACCAACCGAATCCTACGCCCCCGACCAAGTCTCCTCATCGACGCCGTGACGCCAGGGACGCAAAGCTGGGCCCTGGACCCTGACTAACGCCCAGGGTCCGAACCACGAGCCTTGCCCGATGTCCTCTAACTGTTACTTTCACTGACTGTCATGGGACCGCCCTACGATGCAAGCCCCCGCGGACTCAAGTAACATGTTGCGCTTTACTTTGGGGCATTGGGATAGGTGAATTTCGTTGTCGGGTCAACGCGACAATGTCTTTTATTGCCCGGCGGACGAGCGCAAATTGCTTTGAAGCGGACCGCGGCAGCTCTTCGATCACTCACGATTCAAACATGGAGAACACTTTGAGCCAGATTCTGGTAACCGGCGGCGCGGGGTTTCTGGGTTCGCACCTGTGCGACCGCCTCATTGAGGCGGGACATGATGTCCTCTGCGTGGACAACTTCTTTACCGGCTCGAAAGACAATATCCGTCACTTGATCGGGCACCCGTCATTCGAGCTCGTGCGTCACGACGTTACGTTCCCACTCTACGTCGAGGTCAAGCAGATCTACAACCTCGCCTGCCCGGCATCGCCTGTGCACTATCAGCACGATCCGGTGCAGACCACCAAGACCAGCGTCCATGGCGCCATCAACATGCTTGGACTAGCAAAGCGCACTCGCGCACGTATCCTGCAGGCGTCGACGTCTGAAGTGTATGGCGATCCCGAGGTCCATCCGCAACCGGAATCCTATTGGGGCCGTACCAACCCCGTAGGTATCCGCAGTTGCTATGACGAAGGTAAGCGCTGCGCAGAAACGCTGTTCTTCGACTACTGGCGCCAGCACCAGCTGGAAATCAAGGTCATGCGCATCTTCAACACGTACGGTCCGCGCATGCACCCGAATGACGGCCGCGTGGTCAGCAACTTCATCGTGCAGGCGCTCAAGGGCGAACCCATCACTATCTATGGCGATGGCACGCAGACGCGCAGCTTCTGCTACGTCGACGACCTGATTGAAGGCATGCGCCGGCTCATGGATAGCGCGGTGGACATCACCGGCCCCATCAACATCGGCAATCCGGGCGAGTTCACCATGCTGGAGCTGGCCGAAAAGGTCATCAAGCTCGTGGGCGGAAAATCCAAGATCACCCACATGCCGCTGCCGAGCGACGATCCCAAGCAGCGCCAGCCGGACATCACGCAGGCCAAGACAAAGCTTGACTGGAGCCCCAAGGTTTCGCTTGATGACGGCCTCAAGGAGACGGTGGCCTATTTCCGCAAGCGTCTTGAGGCTTGATAGCACATGCGTCATCCCAAGCTCATCGTCGTTACGCCGGTGTTCGAAGACACGGAGGCGTCATCCATCCTTTTCTCTGAGCTGGCGAAATCCTGCGGCAGAGAAATTCATGTCGTGGCTGTCGACGATGGCTCGGTTCGCGAGCCGCTCACGCCGAAGGGAATGAATGACGCCGGTATTCATGGCACGGTAGTCAGGCTCAAGCGCAACGTGGGGCACCAGCGTGCCATTGCGGTGGGCCTATCCTACGTCGCCGACCATTTCAGCGATATCGACCGCGTTGTCGTCATGGACTCCGACGGTGAAGACCTTCCGGAAACCATCGCCAGCCTACTCGACGAACTCGATAACTCCGAAGTGGACGTGGTCGTCGCCGAGCGCAGGAGTCGCGTTGAAACGCTACGCTTCAAAGCCTTCTACGTGGTCTACAAGTATTTGTTCAGCTTGCTGACCGGGCGCAAGATCAGCTTCGGCAATTTCATGGCCATGAACGGGGCTGCCGTGCGCCGCTTGTCGTCCATGGGGGAGCTGGCCACTCATGTGGCCGGTACCGTGCTCGTTTCCCGCTTGCGGTGGCGCACCTGCGCCCTGGACCGTGGTCCCCGCTATGCAGGCAAGAGCAAGATGAACTTTGTTGGCCTGGCGTTGCATGGCTTCAAGGGCCTGATGATCTTTGCCGAGGATGTTCTCGTCCGGGTCGGCATTGCGTGCGCCGCGGTGGCGGTCCTGTCTCTGCTCGGCAGTTCGGCCGCCGTTGTCCTGAAGATGATCGGCTATGCGACGCCAGGCTGGTTCTCGGTGGTCCTTGGGCTTTTGCTGCTGGTGTTTCTGCAGACCGGTGCGATCACGCTAATGACCTTGATGCTCACTGGCATCACGCGCAGCAGCACCGTCCTGCCACTGGATTACCGCCTGTTGATTGACCAAGTGTTCGCGACGACTCATGACCATAGCGATCACTAGCCTTCTAAGACACCAGCCGATTCGGTATCTCATCAACGGACTGGTTGCCACCTGCGTCAGCTACGGCACCCTTAGTGCCTGCATTCACCTGGCCCACATACCCTCTGCGGGCGTGGCCAATTTCATCGCAGCCATTCTAGGCATTACGGCATCCTTCCTGGGTAGCCGTTACTTCGTGTTCCCAGAGGGGGCGGAGTCCATCTGGCATCAGCTGGCGAGATTCTGGTTGCTTTACGCAGTGCTTGCACTAATGCAAGCAGCCGTGCTGTTCGTCTGGTCAGATCTGGCTGGCCTTGACTATCGCATCGGCTTCCTGATTGGAACGTTCTTGCAGATGGTGTGCAGTTATTTCGGAGGAAAGCATTGGGTATTCAAGCAATAAAGATCAGCCGCATTGTTGCGATCACGACCGTCTTCGTGATCGTCCTGTTGGCCACTTACGTCGTTCACTCACTTTATCTTCGGGTGAATGTCGTCTTCTACAGCGCCATCCTCGACGGCGTCATTGCGACGCTGCTGTGCGGCGTCCTGTTGTGGGCGCTCCCCTGGTTCAAAGTGCTTGGCCTCGTCGAGAAGCTGCAACTCGTAGTCATCTGGCTGCTGCTCGGCTACGGCTATGCCATCTCCGTACCTACCGTGCTCGACCGTTCGCTCTCCTTCTACATTCTGGAGAAGCTGGAGCAGCGCGGCGGCGGTATTCGCGAGGACGCATTCCAGGACGTGTTCACCAAGGAGTACGTCAAGGAGCATCACTTGGTTGACGTGCGCCTTACCGAACAACTGGAGTCCGGCACCATCGAGATTCATGATGGCTGCGTTCTGCTGACCGACAAGGGTCGCCGCCTGGCCACCATCAGCCGGTTCTTCCGCAACCATTTGCTCCCCAAGCACCGGTTGCTGATGGGCGCTTACTCGGACGCACTTACTGATCCGTTCCGCAACAGCACGACCGATGTCGATTACCGCTGTAAGTAACAGCGCACTTCGGAGGCGAGTTTCTTGCGGAGTGCGGCAGCTCGCCTCCCCGGCCTGTGACGTATGCGCCAAGCTGTACGTTGGTTCTTCCAACTACGACTGTCGCGCCAGCGCTGCCTCGGACCAGAACATCATCAACATGTATGCCGAGCCCCTGCACCATGCAGCGACTGGGCTCTCGATTCACTTTCAGGCGACCGGCGCTTCGGTCGGCAGGTAATGTCCCCATGAAGATCACTGTAGTAGGAACTGGATACGTCGGCCTGGTGACGGGCGCTTGTCTTGCTGAGATGGGCAATGACGTACTGTGCCTTGACGTCAATCCCGAGAAGATTCGCATTCTTCAGGAAGGCGGCGTCCCCATCCACGAGCCGGGCCTGGACAAGGTCATCGCATCCAACGTAGCGGCGGGCCGCCTGCAGTTCACCACTGACATCGAGAAAGCAGTGGCTTATGGCACCGCCCAGTTCATTGCCGTAGGCACACCGCCGGATGAAGATGGTTCAGCGGACCTTACCTACGTCCTCGAAGCCGCACGCAACATCGGCCGACTGATGACCGAGTACAAGCTGGTCATCGATAAGAGCACGGTGCCCGTTGGCACGGCTGATAAAGTGCAGGCAGCCATCGCCGATGAATTGACGAAGCGTGGCATGCAAATCGAGTATTCGGTGGTTTCCAACCCGGAGTTCCTCAAGGAAGGTTCTGCTGTCGAAGATTTCATGAAGCCCGACCGCATCATCGTCGGTGCCAACGATGAACGCGGCATTCGCATGATGAAGTCGCTCTATGCGCCGTTCCAGCGCAATCATGACAAGGTCGTGATCATGGACGTGCGCTCCGCCGAGCTCACGAAGTATGCGGCAAACGCCATGCTGGCCACCCGCATCTCCTTCATGAACGAACTTGCCCTGCTTGCTGAGAAGCTGGGCGCAGATATCGAACTGGTGCGCCATGGCATTGGCTCGGATCCTCGTATTGGCTATCACTTTCTGTATGCCGGCTGCGGTTATGGCGGCTCCTGCTTCCCGAAGGACGTGAAGGCACTTATCAAGTCGGGGGAGGAGGCTGGCCAGCACTTGCGTGTGCTGCATGCTGTCGAGCAAGCCAATGACGCGCAAAAGCGCGTGCTCACCAGCAAGATCTGCAAGCGCTTCGGCAATGACCTGACGGGCCGCCACTTCGCCATCTGGGGCCTGGCTTTCAAGCCGAATACCGACGATATGCGCGACGCGACCAGCCGCGTACTGATTGCCGACCTGATCGAGCGCGGAGCGACGGTTTCGGCTTACGACCCCGTCGCGCTCGAAGAGGCACACCGTGTTTTTGGTGACCAACCGGGCCTCAAACTGGTCAAGTCACCCGACGAGGCCGTCGCCGAGGCAGATGCCCTGGTCATCGTGACGGAGTGGAAGGAGTTCCGCTCCCCCGACCTCG
Organism: Dyella sp. AD56; assembly: GCF_002878475.1. Taxonomy (NCBI): domain Bacteria; kingdom Pseudomonadati; phylum Pseudomonadota; class Gammaproteobacteria; order Lysobacterales; family Rhodanobacteraceae; genus Dyella; species Dyella sp. AD56. Next base: position 206,568 of record NZ_NRDP01000007.1, on the reverse strand, counting down.
GCGAGCTCAAGACGCTGCTGAAGGCTCCGATCGTGTTTGATGGCCGTAATCTTTATGAACCCTCAAGCATGACCGAGCAAGGCTTCGAACACTATCCCATCGGGCGCTAAGCCCGGCACTAGCCTGCGCAACGCCTTCGGGCGTTGCCAGTAGCCACGAATTGGATCGAAAGCGTAAGGAACCCATGAACAAAGCTGCCCACACCTCACCAGCCAGGCCTCCCCACCATGGAAGCTGGCACTGGCGGTCAGAATTCCTGTGGCCGCTCGGCTTCCTTCTGCTCGGCTTCGTGCTGGTTACCTTGCGTCAGACGGATTACCTGCAGTCCATTCCCGGTGACATGGGCGATGCGCGGTTCAACAACATCATTCTTGAGCACTTCTATCGCTGGGTCATAGGCAAGGATTCAAGCCTGTGGAGTCCGGAGATCTTTTTTCCGTATCCAGGCACGCTCACCTTCAGCGATAACCACTTCGGCACCGGCCCGTTCTATGTGGTGCTGCGCCTCATCGGTCTCGACCCCGAATCGGCATTCGCATCGTGGTATGTCCTAGCCGCCCCGCTGAATTTCGCCGCGTGCTACTACGCCCTTCGCAAAATGGGTGTCAGCGCCAAGGGCAGTGCGATCGGTGCGTTCGTGTACACGTTTGCGTTCAACGTCAGTGCAAGGCACGGACACGCGCAGCTGGATTACCGCTTCGCCATTCCCCTGGCCATTCTCGCTTGGCAGCGCCTATTCGAAGAAGGCCGACTGAAGCAACTGGCCGTCGTGGCCGTGTGGGTCACCGTGCAGTTCTACGGCTCGATCTACCTCGGCTACTTTCTTCTGCTGACGCTGTTAGCGTACTTTGTCGCGATGTCCATCTTCCCGCCAGCCAGCGGCAGGCCGTATCGGACATTGCTGCACAGCATGTGCGAGGGGTGGCGCGAGCGAAACGTCGCACCGGTCGCCGTCATGGCCGCGTGCTTCATCGCCCTGATAGCGCTGTTCTATCCGTACATGCACTACTCCAAGATGTATGGCTTTGGCCGTACCTACGACGTCATCGAAAGCATGCTGCCCCGCCCCTCCAGTTACTTCCTGGCGGACGGCTCGATGATCTGGGGCAAGCTGAGCGACCACATCAAGCGGATCCCGGTCCGCTGGGAACACCAGATGTTCTTTGGCGCGGCGGCATACCTGCTCGCCATCCTGGGCGTGTTTCGCCGGCCCAATCGCCAGACCCTGACGGCCCTCGTCGCTCTACTGTTCCTTGTGGTGCTGACGCTAGACATCCACCACCACAGCATTTATGTGTTGCTGTACAAGCTCCCCCTCGCCAACGCGATCCGGGCCATCGCTCGCATCGGGCTCGTCATGGTCTTCCCGCTGGCGCTGCTGGTGGGGTCTGGCGTCGATTCCCTGGTGGAAGCCCAGCGCAAGCGCTACGTGGCGATCGGAGCCGCTGTACTCATCGCCGTGTTCATGGTGGCTGAGTACGCTGCCTACTTCACCGTGAAGGTACCGATCCGTGACCTGCGCGAGCGTCTCGCAGCGCAACTTGCCCTGGTGCCCAAGGACCTTCCCAAGGATGCCATCATCTACATACCCAACGAGAACAGCGAGCGGCCGTTCGATAACGAGATCGATGGCATGCGTCTCTCTCAGGCCATTGATCGCGCGACCCTCAACGGCTACTCAGGCAACGTGCCCACTGGATTTAACGATCCCGGCATCGATGCCTGTGCCATCGTCAACAACCGGTTTATCCGCTACGCGACGTTTGCCAATGCCAGTTACGAGAGCTATGCGTCCCTTGTGAAGCGCGCTGTTGTCATAGGTGGCTCGGCAAAGTGCACGCCACGCGACGAGCTGCCGCAGCGCACGCATTACAGTGGCAAGTTGCCAGAGGAAGTGGTACGCAATATCAGCCTGACCATTAGCAGATTGCAAGTTCAGAACGGCCAACTGATGGTCACTTTCGAGCTCACGAATCATTCGGCTGCCATGCTGCCGTCAATCTCGGATGATGGGCATCCGCTCGGCTTCTCGTGGCGTTTTGTGCCCGTCGGAGAAACGTTCGCCCCGTACTTCGCCTGGGATCCTCGTCAAGAGGTTACTTCTGACATTCCTGCGAGCGGCGCGCGCCGCTTCGATGTCCCAGTGCAGCTTCCGCCGCATGCCGGCAAGTACCGGCTGGAAGCCAACCTCGTGCAGGAAGGCCTTTACTGGTTCAGCGAGCACGGTATGCAGGTGCCGCACAGCAGCGACATTATCGAAGTCGGTGCCAATGGCTCGGTCCAGCTACTACCGGACCAGCCGCAGCCCTGAGCAACGGTGTTAGTCACAGGAGGCGCGCTACGCAACGCCCCCTGTGACTAGAGTGGCTGAGGTAGACCCATCGTATGCGCAATGCACTGAAGCCAATCCAGTGTGTATAAGCACGAGACCACTGCCGGCCCTGGCAGCTTTAACTGCTTAAGCGGTACCTGCGAGTCTCTCCAGCACCCAGGTCATACCGATGGTGGTGAGGTCTTCTTCACTATGGTGCTCAAGCAGACGCTTGTACTCGGCAGACTCGCCTGCACCGGGAAGGGTGAATCCACGCACCGCATGGTGGAAAACCACGTTCAAACCAGATGCATTAACAGCCGCGTAGTAGCTCTGCGCCCCACGCCCATTTAGGCTGGCAAGGATGTTGTCCACTTCATTTGGCACGCCGCCGGACGCGAGGATGGCTTGCTTGATCTCACCGGGAGTCATCACCAACTGCGCCCACGGCTGGTTGTATCCGAGTGTGGCCGGCAAATGCGAGCCGCTATCTGAGTAGTACAACGGCGAGAACTGAAGCAATGCCCGGCCGCTAGGACGAAGCACGCGATAGATTTCCTTGAAAGCACGTTCCAGATGAGGAACGTGTTCCATGACATTCAACGAATAGACGAAATCGAAACTCTCATCGGGAAAAGCCATCTCCTCGGCACTCATGGTGAGATGTGCAGTCCGCTCCATCACGCCACGCAGCCCCATCGTCGTTGCCATGGACTCGAGTCCATGCACCGCTCTCAACAGTGACTTTTGGAGTTCGAATTCTTTCGTGAGGCGTTGGCGCGCAGATGGGAACCCGGGCTTTTCATACTCGATCACATCGATACCGGTTACCGATGCGCCCGAGTAAGCACTCATCAGACAGGCTAGGTGGCCCTCGCCAGAACCCACTTCGAGCAAGCGATCTCCCTTGGAGAAGCGTTGCTGAGACAGCATTTCGTAGAACGTGCCGCCATCCGGCGAAAACAACCCCAGCTTCTCGCGGAACGCGTGGCGGTCCGGAAACTCGTCCTTCTCTACGTCAATAAGTTTGATTTCATAGACGCAAGCGCTCGCGTCCTCCCGATATTCATCGCCTACGAGTACCCGAAGGCGGACATCGACACTTCCCTCTGCCAGCCCTTCCCGAAGGCTCGCCGGCAAAGGGAAGTAATAGGTTCCATAGGAGGGGATGTCTTGCGGGTCGAGCTCCATGCCGTTGAGCGAAAGCGCGAGTCGCGTGCGCGCTTGACCGGGAAGCGCCCGGACCAGCAGGTAGGGGTCGGATGCCATCGCACCGCTCAACCAGTAACGGCAGGAGGCAAGACCGGTTATGCATCGAAAGCGGTCGGGCAGATACAGATCTTCGAACCCTGAGGCTACTGGCAGGCCGTCCACCCAGCACAGTCCATCGCCAAACAGGTCCGTTTCCGCAGGCAACGCCTCCGCGGCCTCTGCGGCCCCCGCCGCCTTTCTCCACCAACTAAAAGGCATAGCTCACTCCTCCGACTTGGTCTCCAGTTTCCGACGCTGCTCAGCGAACAAGCGGGACACCCAAATCAGGTGTCCCCGGCGCGACAAGCTGGCGGAAATCACCACCAATGGAAGACCACAAAACCGCGGTCTTCGCCGTTACGTGATAGCAGATCTGCTTTGGAGGCCACCCAGAAATGTGGCCGCGCTCTCAGTTCGCCTCGATCCTCTCTTCCATGAAAGCGTTCAGCACCTCTTCCCAGCCACGCTTGCATCCCGCGTAGTGATCGACGGCACCTTCATGCCATTCGCCATAGTTATTCACCGAAGCTACGCGCACATCGGACCTACGCTTTACCCGATCCACCGCCGCAGGATCTCCATTGCTGATACAAAACAGCGGATCCGCAGACGGATAGGCGTCGCGGAACGCATCGATGATGCGCAGATAAATCACTGGCTGATGGGTTTCCTCTAGAACAACGCTGTCCATCGGGTCATACCAACCCGTCCGATTGATGAAAAGGGCTGGCTTGCGCGATGCGCGAAGCATTTCATCCATTCGGTTGCCCAGGAACCTGTACTTCTCCGCGACTTGCTGAATTTCATCCCGCCAGTGGGGAGCGATCCGATGGTTTTCGCCCCGGGTGAAAGCGTGATGCAGCAAGATGCCCGTCGGCCCGTGAATGACACTGTCCGTGTTGTCGACATCCACGTGGCGCAGCGATTCGGCAAAGCGTTCGTCGACCAGCTGGAATCCAGATCTCACCAGGGCAGGAAGGGCTGCCAGCGGGGTGATGAACCAGTCCAGGAGTCCCGTGCTGAGATCGCCGAAATACGCCCTCAGGTTGTATGCAATTTCGCAATTCGTACCGAGCGAAAACACACAGTCGTGCTGACCCATATTCATCAAAAGACCTCAATAACCATGCACGCTCTCCATCGCACGATCCTGTGCTGCCCTCAGACTCAAGCAAGTCAGGCGACCTCCTTGATGGACGGCGCAACGGTCAATGACTCGTTGCGCCTAAGTCTATTCTTACGCATCGGCCGCAACAACACATCCCTCATGCGATTGGATACGCCAAGCTCCAGGTAGCGATGGGACAGGCACGCCAGAACGATCGCGATGGCCGAAGTGATAAAGAAGGCGGCAAAGCCTGCAAGTGGCCCTGTGCCACTGAGACGGACGTTGTACCTATCGAACCACTCCTGAGCGATGGGGTGAAACAGATACAACGAAAAGGAAATGTCACCCAAATACAGCAAAGGGCGAGAGACCTCCCAGTCGATCGTCTTGAGAGCAAGCGCCAGCACCAACATCAACGGCACCAAGGTCAGGCCCCAGTTGAAGAGGCCGTGATCCGCACGAAACCCAGAACAGTACTGAAAGATGACCATGCATACGACCGCAAAAATCGAAAGCCGCCCATAGAACGGGTTAGCAATCGTCAACCGGGTGTCGTAAATGATGCCAATGATCACTCCTGCAGCGAACAACAAAATGATGGGATTGGTCGCCAGTCGCAGATAGCCGTGAAACTGATAATTGACAGACGGATCTACGGACAGAGGCGTTGCGGAGAACACGCCTGGAATGACAAGAAGGGTCAACGCCATCCACAGAAAGAACGCGAGCCAACGCGCCCGACCGAAGAGCAGCGACGCGGCGAGAACGGCGTAGAAGTACATCTCGTAGTTCAACGTCCACCCCACGGACAACGCGGGAATGACAACGCCAGGATCACCGCCATTAGGGCCGTGCAGGGGGAGAAAGAACAAGTATTCCACCAGATGGCGAAATCCATGCCATGAGAGGAATGGTTCACGACGGTAGGAGATCAGCAGCAGCAGGATAGCCGTGGCGATGACATAGACCGGCCATATGCGTGCGAAGCGCTTGATGAAGAACGTAGCGACGTAGCCCTTGCTACCATCGCTTCGTCTTGTCGTAACCAACATGATGAAGCCGCTGATCAGAAAGAACAGATCTACGCCAAAGGGCGCTGCGGGCCTCAAGAGAACGCCGGACCAACCTTCGCCGTAAGGGGCAAAGAATCGGCTTCCATGCCAGAACACCACGAGCAACGATGCGATCCCTCGCAGCGCCTGGATGAACTCGATCTTGTCGACCTTGGATTGCTCCATATCAGTCTCCGCAAGCATGCAGTAGAGCCGATAAACGTCTTCCTTGAGTTCGGGTTGAATCTCCTTGCCATCCCGGAAAGCATATTGCCCGCCCGGCCCAGAATACGGGCAGAGTTGCACAGGATTCGGCAGAGGGTCAGCTCGCTCGCCGGATTTTCGCCACAACGGGCTGCTGTTCCCCGGCAAGCGTCGAGTGCTCCAAGAACTTGCGAGCCATCGCAACGTAATCGTTGCTCTCCGCCCAAGTACGGGCGCGCGTGGTCAAATCATGCCGCTTTGGTCCATCCATCAGCAGGCCGTCGATAGCATCGGCAAAAGCCTTGGCGCTTCGCGGCTCAACGACGGCCGCCACATGACGCAGCGAGGAGAAAATCTTGGAATCGGAAATAACTAATGGAGCGCCAGCCGCCAACGCAATGTTGGCTGCGCCACTGGCACCTTCATTCGAAGGAGCATAGGGCAGCACTACGAGATCACATCTGGAAAGGCCGTCAATGACTTCTTCGATGTCGGCGAACGAAGTATCGAGTGTCACTGCACCATCGAGCTTCTCCCGTCGCGTGAAAGCCAGGCACTCACGTACGTAGTCCGACTGCTCTTCCCCAGGATAGATCGCGTGCCAGCCGCGATAGGTGAGGTTCGGGTATTTCCGCCGGAGCAGTTTCACTGCATCGAGCGTAATGTCGATACCCTTGTAATCGCGGAAGAAGCCAAAACCGCCCAGCACGAAGGGCGCATCAGTCCCCTGCTCCGCCGTTACCGGCCTCTGCGACGAGAACGCCCCCGTGCGGACAGGATGCAGGCATACCACGACGTTCGCTTTGTTACCCAGGCGCTCGGCTTCGCGCTGACTGTGAACCACCACGGTAGCACCCGCCTCAGCCAGAAGTGCCGCCTCACCGGGCTGCAAATGCGCAGCGTCATGACACTCGATCACGACCGGCACGCCTCTTTTGCGCGCCTCCGCGGCAATCTGCGCGTAGTCACCTACCCCCATGAAGCCGGTGTGGTGCTGCAACACCACCAGAACCGGCTTGACCGCCGCCATCGCTGCATTGAACGCAACCAGGTCGACCTGGCTGCTTCGCCACGTCCGGTTATCCCAATGCCAGCCACGCGTCACAGGAAAGCGAAGCTCGGGCATCACGCCTGTTGGCTCGTGCCCAAGCAACGAATTACCGAAGATGACAACCTCGGCACCGGCTTCGCGCAATGCTTCGGCAAAGTACTGTGCGTGTTCGGCGATACCACACGCCACACCCCAGGTAGACAGCATGAGCACGGCAGGCTTCGCCGTCACCCGTTCTGCCGCGTGATAACGCAGTGCGTCACCGAGTCCCTTCGAGATGGTCTCCCAGCTGAAACGCCGCTCCACCAGCGCCAGGCAGGTATGGCGGCGCTCATCCGTCACGCCCTCTTTCAGCAGGCTCGCGAGCGCGGAAACAAATTGTTCCTTCGATTGGACGGCTATCTCTCCCTTTGCCGTACTCTCATCCGCGATGCCCCTGGCACCAACAGGCGTAGTCAGCACCGGCAGACCCGCCGCAAGGAAATCGAACATCTTGACGTTCGTTCCGGCACCGGAAAACATCGGATTGATGGCAATGTCCGACGACAACAGAAGCTCCCACTTCCGTTCGTCATCAACGATACCCGTGCATACGACGTTTGCTGGCAGGCTACCGGAAGCAAGCAAAGGCTCGCCCACCCCGCCAACCAGAACAAAGGTCGCTTGTGGAGTTCTTGGCGCTACGACATCAACGATGAAACGTCCCGCTTCGGCGTTGGGCCCATATTGGCTTCCCATGAAGATGACGCGTTTGCGACCGCGCTCATCGGCTGAAAGCGCTTCTAATGCCTTGGCGCGGAGCGCTATCAGATCGTGGCGGAAGCGACGAGTAAACGTGCCGTTTGGCGCGACGCGCAGTTTGCCGGGTGCGACGTCGTAGATCTTCTGGAAGAGCACCACTTCTTCACCAGAACAGCAGTAGACCAGCTGACTACGCGCGAGCAAGGCGGCTTCGGTCGCAACCACCGACTGCAGCAATGGGGCCGCCTGTGGCAGGTCGTCGTGCAACGAAACACGCAACACGGACTCCACGTTGTGTGCGTCATAAACGACGAGCTGCTCAGGTTTAAGGTCGTTCGCCAAGGGAGGAAAACACCATGGATGCGAGAAAACGACAACGTCCGCATCTTGCATCTCGCGACGAGCAACGGATAGGTATTCAGGCGACAGCGCAACCTGATCCGGGAATTCGATGTCGATCATGCCACGCCCATCCATGCGGCGTGCCGTATCCTGAGCGGCTCGATGGTGAGCGTCGCTCAGAGGTATGCAAATCTCGCGAAGATTCGGCGTGGGCCGGTGATCCCTGGCTAGCTCGCCGGGCCAGTCATAGGTGCCGACGTACACGGCTTCGATGTTATCGCCAAGATTGTGATAGAGGCCCAACAGTCGCTGCCTACCACCACCCACGGCGGGTGTGATCGGCTGCATATCCAGAACCACAACCTTGCACACCTGCATTACGTACCCTCATCCAGCGCTAAAGCGGAAAAGGCCACCGTCACCCGCGGCCCAAAATCGAAATGATATTCACAAGCGCATCCACAAGCCTGAATCGTTCAAGTCGCCGGCCCAAACGCCTGTTCACAAAGCCATTTTAGTGCCAAAACGTCTCCCCGGCGTGTAAATAGCGTTGAGAAGCAGCACTTTACACCATCAAAAAAACGTGATTGAGACAATACTAGGATCTGCTAGGCCCTTAGAGCCAATGCTTCAAGCAGCCGCGAGGCCGTAAGCTCCCAACTCATGGCCTTAGTGGCCTCGTGTCCACGCCGCCCCATCTCCTTGGCGAGATCCGGACTCGAATACACCTTGTCGATGGCGGCGCCGACAGCAGCCGGATCCGGTTCGCAAACCATCCCCGCGGCATGCGCCTCCACCAGCCTGGCGGGTTCGCCCGAGTCCGTACAGGTAATGACTGGCTTTGCACTATGGAATGCCTCAACCGTCACCAAGCCGAAATCCTCTCGGAAAGGCACGAAGGGCACAGCGAGAGCATTCGCGTAGTGATCCAGCAACTGCTGGTCGCTGATACGCCCAAGGAAGACGATGCGGTCATCCCCCTTGGCAAGCTCCTCCAGCACTTCACGGTCCTCCCCAGAACCGGAAATCAATAACTGGACAGGTGACTTCACGTACCTCATGGCGCGGATCACCAAATCAACACGCTTCCAGCGATGCAAGCGTCCTGGCATGAAGATGTACTCGAAGCGCCCTTCGCGGAACCCACTCATGTTGGTTGCCTGATACAGCACATCGGCGTCAAGACCGTTGTACTGCTGAAGGCGACGCCTTACCTCCTCTCCGATGACAAACAGCTTTCGCACTCGACTCGATGAAAGCGCTGCTGTGTCTAGCTCCTGAATGCGCCTGCGTTGCTCTTTGAGCTCTCTGCTCGCCGCGGGAAATTCGACATCGAACATGTCGTAGAAGACACGCATTGTGTGCTGCAGGTAGCAGATATGATTGGGATGGCGGACGACGTAACCGGGCGCCTTGGTGGAGATCACACCGTCGTACTGCGATAGATCCAGTTCATAGAACCGCAAGTAGGAGCGGAGAATGGACTCGAAGTTGGATTCGTCGGCAACGACGGGCACGACCGATGCATCCACCCCTTTCTCGCGAAGAGCGCTGCATAGACCTTCATAAAATCGCTCCGCTCCACCCGCTTCGCCAGACGGAGATGCGGTCGCGAGAACCGCTACCTTCTTGCTCACTTCGAGATCCCTTTTCCAGATGGGTTTCGCATTGCTCGCGACTTGATGCCTTACTTCCAGATCGTTGAAATGGCACAGGCGCCGCCTCGCGGACATGCCGGACCCGACCGACGCGCCATTACCTAGCGCCAAATTACGCCTTCGTCGCAACGATCGCGTAGTCAGGGGCTATGTTCAAGGCAGCCAGCATGGCGTTGATGGAGCTGGCACCCGGCATATCTTCGGGCACCAGTCCAGGAGCATTCAGCTCGCGAGCAACCATCAATCGCTCGACGCGCGCCGATTGGAAGCCACGAGCCTCGACAATCCAGCGCAACGCCTCCGGAGGCAGCGGATTGCGATGCGTCGGGTCCATGTAGAACGTATGTGAGCCGACCGACGGATTTTCCGGATTGGGGGTTTCAAGGACGATGACGCCCCCAGGGCGCAGGACGCGCCGAGCTTCGTCAAGCAACACGATGACCTGCTCGAACGATAGATGCTCCACCAGATGCATTGACGTAATCGCACCGATGGAATTGTCCTGCAGGGAGGTAAGGATCTTGATGGCATCCCCCTCCATCACATCCAAGCCATAGCCACGGCAGATGTCCGCGAAGACACGGTTGAGATCAATACCGCGTGCGGTCAGCCCATGATCGCGGAGTAATTCGAGCCACTCGCCGCGCCCGCAGCCGATGTCCAGCACCGGTGCATCTATGGTGCCCGCACCAACCTCACGAACGATATCGAGGTAGGGCTCAGCACGACGACGAACCAGCACGCGATCGCCGCGGAAGCGGTCTTCGAAAGCGGCATACAACGGGTCAAGATCCAGGTTGCCCAATGCGGGCACGGCATCGCCTGCCTCGACGCCCTGCAGCTTCGCGAAACGGGCTTCCATGGAAACCTTGGTATCCAGGAGGCGATCGGAAAGTGAACGCAATTCACTGACGAAACTGTTTGGGGAAACAACCTGGCCACGCTCGGATACCACGCGCTCCACATGGGCTACGCGTTGATCCACGACAAGCGACGCCTTCTCGTGAGCAACGAGTTTTGCGTCGGTCGTGATGACCCGGTCAGCCAGATCATTCGTGCGCGCGCTCACGTCGCGCTGCGCCTGCTCGGCCTCTTCCATCCTGACGCGAAGGAGGTTGAGTGTATCCAGCGCCTGGGCAACGGCCTCTTGCACATGGCGGGCGGATTCGGCCTGGGCGACGTTCAGCGCATTGCGCAGATCGTTTCTGCAAGTATCGAAATCGCTCCTCAATACTTCGAACGCGGCAGCAGACGGATGCGATTCGATCTGCTGATAGACCGCCTCTTGCCACTGGACCAGTGCATCGGACACACGGTTCAACGACGCGCCGACTGCCTGGGTTTCTTGCGCCTGAACCGCGATCTGAGCGGCCTGCCGGTCCGTGAGCGCACCCAACCTCACGAACGCATGGACCCACCGAAGAACCGGCCCAATGACGCGCTTGCGCTTCCAGCGAGCAAAGGTATACGGAATCAGGAGGCCGTCGACATGAACACCCCGAGCGCGCCCCTCGGCAGAGAAACGCAGATCGCCTATGACCTCGACCTTAGAGGCATGACCGTTTCGCATTTGTCGCAGATAGTGCTGCTCGCCTTCGCTATCGGGGCTGCGGCGTAACACGATCTGGTACACCGTCCGAACGAAATCCACATCAGAGAACGTCAGGAGCTCGCCCAGTGCATAAGCCTGCTTAGCCGCAAGTCGGCCCGCCACTGGACGCCAGCGCGGGAACGGACCATCGTCAATCGTGTCATCTGAAGCATTCGCGCCAGCGCCACGGCGACGCGCCACTTCTGCACGTACACGACGCATGATCTCAGACAGAGACAAGGCTCCTGGCACAGCCTGTTCGGGCACCGCCGCTGACGCAGCTTCCGTTCCGCCAACTTCTTCGCGGACGTGTGCCATCAACTGGTCAATCTTGCTGGTGCTCTGATCGTTCATGTCTTATTCCTGATGCTTGCGTCTTCCGGAGATGCGACGCAGATCCTCTTCAACTCGGCCGCAGACTGCGCCCAAGTCCCCCATTGCCTAAGGGCTTCATGCCCATTGGTTGTTGTGCCCTTGCTCCAATCCAGCAGCGCCCTGGCGAGCACTTGCGGATCTTCGCCCGAGAAGTAATGAGCACGTTGGCCCGCCACCTCTCTGAATATCGGCAGGTCACGCAGCAAAAGCGGCATGCCCAGATGCCCTGCTTCGGCCACAGGCAACCCATAGCCTTCGCCAAAGGAGGGTGCCAGCAGTACGTCACACTCACGGTAGAGGCTGGCCAACACCCTGTCATCCGGGCCTTGTAGCCAATGCAGGCGACGTCCTTGCTCGGGATGTTGCCTCAGGCGCTCCACCAGTGGCTCAACGTTCCAGCCTGGTTTTCCGGCAATAATCCAATGGAACGGAGCGCCATCCCGCCACAGGGCCTCGAAGGCTTCCAATGCCTGCGCGTGGCCCTTGCGCGGCTCCACGGTACCCACGGTAAGCACCCGCCAGCCACCGCAGCCGTCCTTGGGTGGCAATGCACCCACCCATGGCGCTGGCGGGAAATCCGCTCCCAAGGGGATGACGAACTTTCGCAGCTGCGGCGTCACCAGTCCCTTCTGGGCCAACACCTTCGCGAGCTCTTGTGCAGTGCAATGCGAGTTGCACAAAGCACGATCGGCGAGCAATGACAACGTCCGCAACCACGCTTCGAAATCTCGTGGAACACCCTCGGGAAACCATTGGGGATGCGTCATGGGCAACATGTCGTGAACAAGCAGGCTCACCGGGACACCGGCGTCCCGCATACCACTCAACGCACGTGCGAATGGCTCGGCATACGAACGGCAGAAATCCAGCCCGATAAAGTGGTCGCCGAGGCGGGGACAGGCCGAAGTGTCCACACCGAACGAACCGTCCGGTACGCCCACGAACCTCGCCAGAAACTGGTTCGCGCACAGATATTCGCCAGCTAGACTCAACCGCACGGGCTGTATCCGCACGCCTGACGGCGGTGCCAACAGCAACTCTCCTAGCAGACGACGGGTCACCCGTTCAACGCCAGCGCCCAGGTCCTCCGTGGCCAGCTCGGTAACGTCGACAAGCCATCGGGGGCCGATATCACCTTCAGGCGCCGGCAGCAGTGCCGCCATCCAGACGGGCAGCTGCACCGTGGCGTCGCCCGAGAGCTCTGAGCGCGTCACTGTCTCCGTGATCTTGCGGGTTACAGACTTGTCTCGACGCAACAAGCCACGCAGCGCCCTGAGTGGCGCGGTCACGCGCCAGCTCGCACTGTTCTGCATCGCAGACAGCTGCGCCTGAAGTGCATCCGTCCTGGATGATTGTTCCACCAGCGCAAGCCACAGCCGCCGCTCATCATCCGGCAGCAGATGCGCATCTTTCCGGCCCTGACCAACACTCATGCCGAGCTCCAGGAGTGCCTACAACAGCAGCATCAGTGCGACGGGGGCGCGCCAGCGCTTCCCGTCGACGCACGAACCACCTCAATATGCGGGGGCACCCAGGCGCTACCGACGAACTTGGGGTGCGCCACATTGGACACGGTAAACACCATAGCAAGGTCGCGCCATTGGTAGTTCTTCACCAGATGCGTATCCGCGTCGGTCAGGGCAACCGATATGGAATAGCTGCCCGGGCCGAAATTTGCCGGAAACTGGGCGCGAACCTCCACTATGTCCCCCGCTACCAAGTCCTCGCAGATCTGGTCCGTATGATGTGTGTTGGTTCCGAAAACCGGCTGTCCTAGACGATCTCGAATCATATAACCGAAGACCATCTGCTCAATGGGCGCTTCGATGCTAATACGCGCCCGCAAGGTCACCGCCTGACCGACGGTGATGTACTCCGCCGGCTCGCCGTCTGCGTCGATCAGCTGCAAACTTTCAAACTGAGCCTCGCCCGTGCCCGACTCGGTGGCAACGGAACCCTGGAGGGTCCGAGTCGTTCGAACGGTGCTGTTTTCCTTTTCCGCGATCAGTGCGTTGTAGTAGTCCAGAACCTGTTGCGGGTCACCATCAAGCATCAGGCGGCCGCTATCGATAAGAATAGCGCGATCGCAAAGCGTCTGGATGGCACTCGCATCGTGCGAAACAATTAAGAGTGTCGTTCCTGCCTCGCGAAATTCGCGAATCCGCTTGAAGCACTTGTGGACGAAATAAGCGTCACCGACAGACAACGCCTCGTCGACAATGAGAATCTCCGGCCGCACGACCGTTGCAACACTGAATGCGACACGCATCTGCATACCGCTGGAGTAGGTACGCATAGGCTGATCGAAATACTCGCCGATCTCGGCGAAAGACTCGATCGAGGGAATCAGCTCTTCAATCTGGTTCCGCGACAGCCCCATGAGCCCAGCGGAATAGATGGCGTTTTCACGACCGGTCAGCTCCGGATTGAAGCCCAGCCCCAGTTCGAGCAATGCCGACACTCGACCGTGCAAGGCAATTTGCCCTTCCGTCGGTCGAGTGGTTCCAGTGATCATCTTTAACAGAGTGCTCTTGCCGGCACCGTTCTGTCCGATGATGCCCACGGAATCCCCGCGCTCTACGCGGAAGGAAATGTCGCGAATAACCCAATGTTCGTGTTTCGGCTTCGTGGACGCGCCGAACCAACGGGCGACACGCCGCAACTCCGAGCTGTACTCCACATAGGCCTTGCCCACATTTTCAACGACAAGCGCTGGCAGGCTCACAGCACATCCACCATTTCAGCTGAGGCACGACGGAACAACAGCGCCGAAATCGCCAGGAACACGCAAGCCGTCAGAGTCACCCAACCGAGACCGGCTGGGGGAGCCTTGCCGTAGACGAGCACGTTTTGGTAACCGACCACTAGCGGGATTACTGGATTCAGCACCAAAAACTTGCGCAGGGTCTCTGGAATAATTGTCACCGGATAGACGATCGGCGTGAGCCAGAACCAGAACTGCAGAACGATCGGGATGATTTGCCCGACATCGCGCATAAAAACGTTGAGCGTCCCCAGGAGCAATCCAAACCCCGTTGCCAACGCAACAGTAAGAAACATCAGCACTGGGAGCCACAACAAATTCCAGGTTGGGTAAAACCCCAGGATAGGCAAGATGAGCAACGCAACCACAATCAGCGCTAGATTGTTCACCGAGGCGGTACCCACGATGATCATCGGTAGTGTGATACGGGGAAACTGGATTTTCTTGAGCAGCGAAGTAAAGTCGATAAAAACAGTGAGGCAGCGCTGCACGATTTCCACGAACAATGACCAGCATGCTGAGCCGGCAACCAGATACGCGGCATACGCATACTTGTTATTCACACCCTGAAGTTTGGCCGCGAGCACGTTGGACAAAATCGTGGCGTAAATGAACACTTGCGCGAGCGGCTGCAGTACCACCCAGGCCGTCCCTAAGCGACTCCGCTTGAGCCTGGCCTTGAAGTCGTTGGCAACCGAAGATTTCACGAATCCCCGATATTTCCAAGCGGCACTTAGCAATTGCGACATGACGTTTCCTGCTGGTATCTAGCGATCAGACGATCGACAACGCACGATCAAGATCGGCTCGAAGATCACTAACGTTCTCAACGCCGACACTTAGACGCACTAGACCGTCCACGATACCCAACGCCACGCGGCGCTCCGCAGGCACGGAAGCATGTGTCATGCGGGCCGGGTGATTCACAAGGCTTTCCACGCCACCAAGCGACTCGGCAAGCGAGAACAACTTCGTGTTCTCGCACAGTGCGCGTGCACCCTCAAAGCCACCCTTGACCAGTATGGAAACGATACCGCCGCCACCTGACATCTGGCTCATCGCCAGCGCATGCTGCGGATGTGATTTGAGCCCCGGATAAAGCACTCGCTCGACGGCCTGGTGATGCTCCAGCCATTGAGCCAACTCCATCGCGTTCTCGCAGTGCGCCTTCATGCGCAAATGCAGCGTTTTCAAGCCCCGCAGCGCCAGAAAGCTGTCAAACGGGCCTTGCACTGCACCCGCCGAGTTCTGGAGAAATGCCAGTCGCTCAGCCAGCGCAGCGTCACCTGCCACCGCCATGCCGCCAACCATGTCCGAGTGACCGTTGAGATACTTGGTCGCCGAATGGATGACCAACTGCGCGCCTAGTTCAAGCGGTCGCTGCAGCATCGGCGACGCAAACGTATTGTCCACGACAACCAGAATGTCGTGCCGACGCGCCACTTCAACGATGGCCGCAATGTCGACAATCTTGAGCATCGGATTGGTCGGTGTTTCGATCCAAACCATGCGCGTGTTTGGCTTGATGGCGGATTCGAATCGCTCCGGATGGGACAGATCCACGTAGTCGAACTGCAAACCCGCGCTGCGTCGGCGTACTCGCTCGAACAGTCGGAGACTGCCGCCGTACAGATCATCCATGGCGATCACATGGTCACCGCTATCCAGCAGCTCCAGCACCGTGGCGGTCGCCGCCATGCCAGAAGCAAATGCGAAGCCCGCAACCCCTCCTTCCAGGTCGGCGACACAGGCCTCGTAAGCGCCACGCGTGGGGTTCTGAGTACGCGAGTACTCATAACCCAAGTGCCGCCCCGGACTCTCCTGCACATAGGTGGACGTGGCATAAATGGGCGTCATGATGGCCCCAGTGCTGGGGTCAGGATGCTGCCCCGCATGAATGGCCCGGGTCCCCAAGTCGAGGCTCTTTCCAACGATCTTCGTCATAAGGTGCAAGTGCCCGGTCGGCCCATGTAGGCCCATTGAGGAAATATGCCATCTTATCAGCATAAGTTTTCGAGGTCTGCGGCCCCAACCAAATGGCCTAATACCGTGTCTACTGGACAAAAAGAAGCCTTTTCCCAGGCACCCTCAGCCAAGCGTCGCCCTTCGTCATAGCTGAATACTGATTTAGCAAACATTAGAAAGCGGGACTGACCGCGCCCCGCTGCGAGTCGATTGATACCCCGTAAATGGCACAATTGGTCCCTTCGATCCTCGAGCGGACCTGATCCATGCAAACGCTGCTGGTAACCGGAGGTGCCGGCTTCATTGGCGCCAACTTCGTACTGAATGCCGTTTCGACGGGACTGCGTATCATCAACCTCGACAAGCTGACCTACGCCGGCAACAGAGACACGCTGGCCCAGCTCGATCGAAACGAGCGCCACACATTTGTGCAGGGCGATATCGGCGACAGGAATCTGGTCGACAACATCCTGCGCAGCCACCGACCCGATGCCATAGTGAATTTCGCGGCGGAATCGCACGTTGATCGCTCAATCGACGGACCCGCTGCATTTGTCCAAACCAACGTTGTCGGAACGCTCGCACTACTAGAAGCTGCTCGCGACTACTGGCGCGAGCAGGGAACACCTCAGCGCAGCAGCTTTCGCTTTCTCCACGTGTCCACCGACGAAGTCTATGGTTCGCTGGGACTTGAAGGAAAGTTCACCGAAAGTACGCCTTACGCACCCAATTCGCCCTATTCGGCGTCCAAGGCGGCGTCGGATCATCTTGTCCGTGCGTTTCACCATACCTATGGCTTGCCAACGCTAACCACAAACTGCTCCAACAATTACGGGCCCTATCAATTTCCCGAGAAATTGATCCCGCTGGTCATTCAAAAGGCGCTATCGGAAGAACCCCTGCCTGTCTATGGCGATGGAATGAATGTGCGGGACTGGCTGTTCGTGGACGATCATTGCCAAGCCATCAGCACGGTACTGAAGCAGGGTCGTGTGGGCGAAACCTACAACATAGGCGGGGATGCAGAGCGTGAGAACGTTACGGTGGTGAGGAGCATTTGCGCACTGCTCGACCAGCATCGCCCTCGTCGAACGGGAGAGTCCCACGAGTCGCTTATCACTTTCGTGAAGGATCGCCCAGGCCATGACCGGAGATACGCCATTGACGCTGGCAAGCTTCAGCGCGAGCTTGGCTGGAGTCCGTCCAAAACTTTCGAATCGGGCCTATCCGCCACAGTCGCCTGGTACTTGAAAAATCAGCAATGGGTAGGACGGGTACTCGATGGCAGTTACCGTATGGAGCGACTGGGCACATGAGCAAACGCAAAGGCATCATCCTCGCCGGTGGCTCAGGGACGCGCCTCTACCCTGTCACTCAGGCTGTAAGCAAGCAACTCCTGCCTGTCTACGACAAGCCGATGATTTATTACCCACTCGCCACACTTATGCTCGGTGGCATTCGCGACATACTGATCATCAATACCCCGCACGAGCAGATGCTATTTGAACGTTTGCTGGGCGACGGTTCGCAATGGGGGATCAATATCAGCTATGCGATGCAGCCCTCGCCCGATGGTCTGGCGCAAGCGTTCCTCATAGGGCGTCAATTCATCGACGGAAGTCCGAGCTGCCTAGTCCTTGGCGACAACATCTTCTACGGCGAGGGTCTAACCGAGCGCATCACGCGCGCGTCGGCACAAGCAGACGGCGCCACGGTGTTCGGCTACTGGGTCACGGATCCTGAGCGTTACGGCGTGGCGGAGTTCGACGGGCGAGGCAACGTGATTGGTCTGGAAGAGAAGCCAACCAACCCTAAATCGCACTATGCAGTAACCGGCCTCTACTTCTACGACTCTAACGCCTGCGACTATGCCGCCTCACTAAAGCCTTCGGCACGTGGCGAACTGGAAATCACTGACCTCAACAAACGTTACCTTACCGAAGGCAAGCTCCGCATGGAGCAGCTCGGCCGTGGCTACGCATGGCTGGATACAGGCACGCATGAGTCGCTCATGGAGGCGGGTAATTACATTGAGACCATCGAAAAACGTCAAGGCCTGAAAGTTTGCTGCCCTGAAGAAATTGCATTCATGAATGGCTGGATCGACAACGAGCAGCTGCAGCGTCTGGCTGCACCGCTCATCAAGACGGGCTACGGCCAATATCTGAGCCGATTGTGCGAACAAGGGGCGGCGCGATGAAGGTCATCGAAACATCGCTACGCGGAGCGCTAATCATCGAACCGAAGGTGTTAGGCGACGCCCGCGGCTTTTTCTATGAGAGCTACCACGAAGCGAAGTTCCGGGCGGCGGGCTTGAGTACCAACTTCGTGCAGTCCAATGTTTCGTCGTCATCGCGTGGCGTTTTGCGCGGCCTGCACTATCAGTGGCCCAACCCGCAGGGGAAGCTTGTAAGTGTGCTTTCCGGGGAGGTATACGACGTCGCAGTCGATATACGACGTCAATCACCTACGTTCGGGCACTGGGCGGCAGCACTTCTTACGGGTGACAACCACCGCCACTTCTGGATACCTGAGGGCTTCGCGCACGGTTTCTGCGTACTGTCCGAGACAGCCACCTTCACTTACCAATGCACGGCACTTTACGAGCCCTCACATGATCGCGCCGTACGCTGGAATGACGCCACGCTCGGCATAGACTGGCCAGTGACCGATCCCCTGCTTTCAGACAAGGACGGGCGCGCGCCGCTATTAGCGGATATTCCGCAACACGCTTTGCCAGAGTTCAACGCGTGAGGATTCTTTTGTTAGGCGCCAATGGTCAATTGGGACAGGAGTTCTTCCGTACTAATGGCCTGTCCGCACTCGGCTCGTTGACCATGGCGAGCCGGGATGGCCGGGGCATCGATGGCTCGCCGGCGATACGCATCGACCTGGCTGAGCCGGAGTCACTTAAAAGAGGTTTGGATGACATCCGGCCCGAGATCATCATCAATGCAGCGGCGTATACCGCCGTGGACAAAGCGGAAAACAATGAAGCACTTGCAACCCAGGTCAATGGCGAGGCTGTGGGTGCCATAGCGGATTGGGCTAAGCACCACGATGCACTTGTCGTGCATTACTCAACTGACTACGTCTTTGACGGGAAGGCATCCAGACCAATCTCGCCGGACAGCGTCACTGCCCCCATCAATGCCTATGGACGGAGCAAGCTCGACGGCGAGGAACGCCTGCGGCGAAGTGGGTCACACCACCTCCTGTTCCGAACAGGCTGGGTGTACTCAGCCCATGGGAACAATTTCTTGCGCACCATGCTCAAGCTTGGTGCTGAAAGGGAAGTGCTCCGCATCGTATCGGACCAACGCGGGGCTCCAACCAATACGCGCCTCATCGTGGCAGGCACTCTTGCTGCACTACAGCAATGGCTGAGTGCGGCCCCGGCGGTTCGAGCCGCCATGGAGGGCACGTATCACTTGGTCTCCAGCGGTGAAACGACATGGTTTGACTACGCAACGGCCATTTTCGAGCTCGCCCACAACCAGGGGATACTCGCGCGCACCCCGCTACTGGAGGCCGTATCCACGAAAGACTTTCCAGCAACGGCTCGCCGGCCAGCTTATTCTGTGCTCGATAATCGAGACTTTCAGCGACAATTCGCCTTTACACTCCCTCCCTGGCAGGACGACCTGGAACCAGTCCTTAGGGAAATCGCGCTAAACGGACAAAACTAGACATGTTGATCCCTCTTATTCTCAGCGGCGGCAGCGGCACACGGCTTTGGCCCGTCTCGCGCAAGAATTTGCCGAAGCAGTTCCTGTCGCTAACCGGCCAAGGCACTTTGTTCCAACAAACGGTCGAGCGTACCCGCCTTCTTCCGGATGTGACCTCACCCATTATCGTCGCCAGTGAAGACCATCGGTTTCTGGCCGCTGAGCAGTTGTTGGAATCGGGCATCACCGGCTCGACGATCATGCTTGAACCCGTCGCACGGAACACGGCCCCAGCCATTGCCTTAGGCGCCCTGCAAGCCCTGGAGCAAGATCGGGACGCCATCATTCTGGTATTGCCTGCCGACCACCTCATCGGAGACGCGGACAATTTCACCGCAGGAGTAAAGGCCGCACTGCCCTCCGCAGAGGATGGCTGGCTGGTGACCTTCGGTATCCGGCCGAGCCGGGCGGAGACAGGCTTTGGTTACATCAGCCGCGCCGGCCAGATTGGCGAGAACGCATTCCAGGTAGCACAATTTGTCGAGAAACCAGCGCTTGCAACCGCCGAGGCCTATCTCGCCGACGGCGGTTACGACTGGAATTCCGGAATGTTCTTGTTCAAGGCATCCCGTTATCTCGAAGAGCTAGGCCAGCACAATCCTCACATGCTGGAGGCTGTCAGGGCCGCCTATGCATCCGCCAACACGGACCTGGACTTCGTGCGCATTGATCGCGAGGCATTCTCGAAAGTGCCCGATGATTCAATTGACTATGCCGTCATGGAAAAGACCAGCCGCGCCGCTGTCATACCCGTGGCTTGCGACTGGAGCGATATCGGCTCATGGTCCGCCCTGTGGCTGGCCGGCGTGCGCGACGGACAGGGCAACCTGCGCGAAGGTGACACGATTGCGGTCAATACGCGAAATTCGCTACTCCGCTCGCACGATCGCCACCTCTTGGCGACGGTTGGGGTCGACGACCTCATCGTTGTGACTACACCCGACGCCACCCTGGTAGCTCACCGTGACGCCGCTCAGGACGTTAAACGTGTCGTCGACGAGCTGAAGGCTGCCGGCCGCAGCGAGCACTCGCTGCATCGCATCGTGCGGCGCCCTTGGGGCAGTTACGACTCAATCGAATCGGGGGACCGTTTTCAGGTCAAGCGCATTGTGGTCAAGCCTGGGGCGGCGTTGAGCCTACAAAAGCATCATCACCGCGCCGAACACTGGATCGTGGTCTCCGGAACCGCTGAAGTCACCTGTGACGATCGTATATTCCTGCTCGGCGAAAATCAGAGCACGTATATCCCACTGGGAAGCGTCCACCGCCTGCGAAACCCAGGCAAGGTGGCTCTGGAATTAATCGAAGTCCAATCAGGTAGTTATCTTGGCGAGGACGATATCGTCCGCCTAGAGGACGTCTACGGGCGCTCATAAAGCCACTTTTTAGCAACACAAATGAAACCGCGCGTCAGCGCGGTTTTTTTTTGGACGTTTCTCACCATGGCACCTGCTGCGCGTGAAATCGACCGACCCTCAATTATCGCTACCCATTCAGCATTCCTTGCGCGAAACTGGCTATATCATTACAGGAAGATGACGCTGCCGGCAGCGTATCGGGTGTCCCTGCAACGCCATGCACGATGTCGTGCGTAAGAAACCGGAATATTGATGGAACCGATCAAGCTACTTCATCTCCATCTGCCCAAGACCGGGGGCACGGCGCTGTGGCGCTTTTTTGTCGACCAGTTCGGCGAACAAGCAGTGACGCCTCCGCAGCAAGCCATCATGCTGAGCGAAGCACTCCTTCAGTGGGAGGACAGACCCGTTATAAGTGGGCACTTCATTGCCAGACACGGCGATACGATTCCGCACGATCGGATGGCACTGTCCGTATTGCGTGATCCGGTGGACCGTTTCCTGTCCGAGTACTTCTACCATCAATATGACGTGGACAATCAGCCGATTGAGGTTGGTAGACGCGTGCGCAGCCTCGACGAACATATCGCCCATTTGGCCCAATTATCCAATGACTCTGTCTTGGTTCAGACGGAAATGCTCTATCCATTGGGTACGGACGCACAAACCCGGTTGACCACTGAGGAAAAGCTCGCCGCAGCCAAGAATGCTATCGACGGATTCAGCCTTGTCGGTATCCAGTCGGAGATGGACGACTTTTGCAGCATGCTCAACGCCACATTCCATCGGACACCAAGCGCTGTTCGGCGGATCAACGTTACATCTCGTCGCATTGATCAAGACACGCTTACCGAAGCCCAGCGCCGCGCTATCCGACAGCTCGTCGAGCCAGAAATAGAGCTCTACGAGTATGCGCGATCGCGTTTTCGGCGAGACCGTCGCTCTTTCATCTCGTCCGCGAACCGTGTCCCCCAGGGTGAACCGGAGCCGGTCTCTCCGCCCATACCGTCCGCAGCACCCAGTCAAAAGAGGGACTTCGGCGACTTACGCTGCGAGATTTGCGGCGTGGAAGTAATCGGGCGGGCGTCAGGTCCTGGCCAAGTTATGACCGGGGAACCGATGACTGTCGCTCTTCATATATCGGTGCACGAGAAATTGGACGACGTCAATGTAGGAATTGCCATCAAGAACGAGCGTGGCTCTCTTGTCTTTGGAACAAACTCCTTGCTGCTAGGTGAAACCTATGCAGTATCACCGGGTCGCTACGTGATCAGCTTCAATTTGCTGAATCGACTGGGCCCAGGCACGTTTCAGCTGGACGCTGCACTAACCCCCACCTCGTCGCACTACGACGGCTGTTTCCACTGGCGTCACGACGTCGCGAGTTTCTCGGTTCCGGCCTACGCGACACATCACTTCGAAGGGCAGGTGATGATGGACGTAGACCTGAATGTCGAAAACGTCGAAGCCGGCTCCGAATGCACCCGCAAGTGTGCAGTAGGTGAGCACGCCCCCCTACGCACATTCGGTAACACCAGCAAGACCCTAACGGATTTTCGATCGACCCTGAATATCATGTCGCGCGTAGACATGGTCCCCCGTGGCTCGGACCTCCTGCTGCAGGTAAAGGTAACCAATAACGGCGCGGAAGCTTGGCCACACGGTGGTCGCTACCCCACACACCTCTCGTACCGATGGCTTGCACCCGATGGCACCATCATCGTGGCAGACGGCCTCCGATCAGAGCTTGCCTGCGACGTTCAACCCGGAAGCAGCCTGGTCACTTACATGCAGGTACGAACCCCCGACCAAGCCGGCAAATTCCAGCTAATAGCTTCACTCGTGCAGGAACACGTAGCCTGGTTTATTGACACGGGCGGAGACAACGGCCGTGCCATGCCTCTCACCGTGTCGTGATGAGGCATCCCTACTCCACCGTTACCGACTTCGCCAGATTGCGAGGCTGATCCACGTCGGTGCCGCGTAGCACGGCCACGTGATAGGCAAGCAATTGCATCGGCACGGTGAACACGGCGGGAGCGATGAAATCGCCGCCGCCATCCATGCGAAGAGTGACGCCACGTGATGCGTTGCCATCCATGCTCGCTTCGCCATCGGCGAAGACCAGCAGCTCGCCGCCGCGTGCGCGCACTTCTTGCAAGTTGGACTTGAGCTTGTCGAGCAGCGGGCCATTCGGCGCCACGGCAATCACCGGCATGTCTTCATCGACCAGCGCCAGGGGACCGTGCTTGAGTTCGCCGGCCGCGTAGGCCTCGGCGTGAATGTAGGAGATCTCCTTGAGCTTGAGCGCTCCTTCCATCGCCACCGGGTACTGCACGCCACGGCCGAGGAACAGCGCATGCTGTCGATGGATCAGGTGCTCGGCGAGCTCGATGATCCGGGGCTCTAACTCTAGGGCTTTCTCAATCATCACCGGCATGCGCTGCAGCTGCGCGGTCAGATCCGCATAACGCGCGGCATCAAGGCCACGATGGTGCGCTAGCTGAAGCGACAGCAGACCCAACGCCGCGAGCTGCGTGGTGAAAGCCTTGGTGGATGCGACGCCGATTTCCGGGCCAGCACGCGTCATCAGTTTGAGATCGGCCTCGCGAACCACTGACGATTCGGGCACATTGCAGATCGCCAGCGTACCGAGGTAACCACGACGACGCGATTCACGCATGGCAGCCAGGGTATCCGCCGTTTCACCGGATTGCGAAATGGCAACGAACAGAGTGCCGTCAGGCACCACGGCCTCGCGGTAGCGGTATTCGCTGGCCACTTCCACATTCACCGGAAGCCGGGCGTATTCCTCGATCCAGTACTTGGCCACGAGGCCGGCATGGTAGCTGGTGCCACAAGCAATAATATGCAGGCCCTTCACCTGGCTCAGCAGCTCGTCGCCACCCACACCGAAGATATTGGGCAGCACGCCGTTCGGACCGATGCGCGCCTCCAGCGTATCGGCGACGGCACGCGGCTGCTCGAAGATTTCCTTCTGCATGTAGTGGCGATACTCGCCACGCTCGACGGCATCGCTGGAGAGCTCACTTTCGTGCACGGAGCGAACGACCGGTTGGCCATCCCGCCCATAAACCTGCACGTTGTCGCGGGTGATTTCGACAACGTCATGCTCTTCCAGATAGATGATCTTGTTGGTGACCTGGATGAGCGCCTGAGCATCCGAACCCAGGAAGTTTTCGCCGATGCCCACGCCTACCAACAACGGCGCACCGCGACGCGCGCCGACTACACGGCCCGGCTCATTTTCGCTAACCACGGCGATGGCATAAGCGCCTTCCAGTTCGTGCACCACAGAAGACACGGCATCAAGTAGCGACTTGCCCGAAGACACGCGCTCACTGATCAGTGCCGCCATGACCTCGGTGTCGGTTTCCGAGGTGAAGACATGACCCCGTGCTTCGAGTTCGCCACGCAGCGAGGCGTAGTTTTCGATGATGCCGTTGTGCACCAGCGCGACACTGCCCTGAACATGTGGGTGGGCGTTGACCGTGTTGGGCACGCCATGCGTGGCCCAGCGTGTGTGGGCGATACCGGTACCGCCAGGGAACGGGTGGGCCAGATAGAGGCCTTCCATTTCACGCACCTTGCCCTTGGCACGGACGCGGTGGATCTCGCCACCATCGAGAACGGCGAGACCCGCCGAATCGTAGCCGCGGTATTCCAGGGCCTTCAGGCCGGCGATGAGCAGGGGGGCCACGTCACGCTGGGCGGCGGCGGCAACGATTCCACACATGAGTTGTTACTCCTTGAAACAGGCGCGGCACACGGACGGTCGCGAGATCGCGACTTTGTCGACAACCGATTTCAACAAACTTTCACGACCGTGGATCGGGAGGCCTGATGGTCCCCCGTCCATGCTGAACGCCCCATCGACCGGGCTTCAATGCACCTTGCGACGTAGATAGTTCAGCAGATCGATCCGGGTGATCAGACCCAGGAACTGGTCGCCATCCACCACAATGGCCACATGCCCCCGGTCGAACACGGGCAACAGAGATTCAATAGGCGAACGCACATCCAGCATCTGCAGGTTGGTGATCATGGCCGTGGCGACCGAGTCCCGGAACCGGCTTTCGTCCGCATGCACGTGCATGAGCACATCGGATTCATCCAGGATACCGACCAAGCGGCTCCCGTCCATGACCGGCAACTGGGATACGTCGTACAGCTTCATACGCGTATAGGCGGTCATCAACAGCTCGTTTGGCCCGATGACTACGGTGTCGCGCTGAGCGAACGGACGTAGCAGAAGGTCGCGCAGGTCACCGTGCTGTTCGCGCTCGATGAAGCCGTTGTCGAGCATCCAATAGTCGTTGTACATCTTCGACAGGTACTTGTTGCCCGTGTCGCAGACCAGCGTCACCACGCGCTTGGGGGTCGTCTGTTCGCGGCAATAGCGCAACGCAGCGGCCAATAGCGTGCCGGTCGAGGAGCCACCAAGAATGCCCTCCTTCGCCAGCAGCTCACGAGCGACCAGGAAGCTCTCCTTGTCGGGTATCGCATAAGCCTTCTTCACGCGAGTGAAGTCGCTGATGGTCGGCAGGAAATCCTCCCCAATGCCTTCCACCATCCAGCTCGCCGACTTGGTCGAGAGCGTGCCCTCGTTGATGTACTGGGTGAGGATGGAGCCGACTGGGTCGGCCAGCACGAACTCGGTATCGGGCGAGTGCTCGGCGAAGAATTTGGATAGGCCGCTGAGCGTGCCGGACGAACCGCAGCCGACCACGATGGCGTCGACTTTGCCGTCCAACTGCTCGAGGATTTCCGGGCCCGTGGTGGCAATGTGCGCCGCCGGGTTATCCGGGTTGCCGAACTGGTTGATGAAGTAGGCACCCGGCGTTTCACGCGCGATGCGCTCGGCCATGTCCTGGTAGTACTCCGGATGGCCTTTGGCCACGTCCGAACGAGTCAGCACCACCTCGGCGCCCATGGCCTTGAGGTTGAAGATCTTCTCGCGGCTCATCTTGTCGGGCACGACCAGGATCAGGCGGTAGCCCTTCTGTTGCGCCACCAGCGCCAGCCCGAGGCCCGTATTGCCTGCAGTGCCTTCGACCAAGGTGTCGCCCGGGCGGATCTTGCCGGCCTTTTCGGCGCCTTCGATCATCGACAGACCAATACGGTCCTTGACGGAGCCGCCCGGGTTGGCGCTCTCCAACTTCAGGAAGAGTTCGCACGGTCCAACGTCCAGGCGCTGCGCGCGTACCATCGGGGTACGTCCGATCAGTTCGAGGACACTCTGGTGGACCGACATAGGAACTCCTTACTTTAGGCTCCGGCCGCGTCTTGGCGACCGCTTGGGACGCTGATGATACCCGAGCCACGCGATGCCCTTTCGCAAACATCTGAAACAACGCGGCCCCGGAAGCCGTAAGGCGCCGGGGCCGCGTTCATGCGAAAACGTCGCAGATTCAGTTGATGCGGTGCGCTCGGGTGTCCCACATGCGCTGGAGTCGCTCCTTCGCGTGGAGCTTCTCCTTCTTCATGCCTGACAACGTCATGTCGTCGATGGGAAGCACGCCGATCTCGGCGTCGTGCACCTTGCTGTCGAGTTCCTTATGGTGCTGGTAGAGCCGACGAAACTCGGCGTCCGCCTTCATCAAAGCTTCGACATCATCACGCTGCTGGTTTTCAAACATGATCGAACCTCCTCTGGAGAGAACGGCAGGTACCTGGGAGGGGCACCTGCTGACGTTGAATCAGGCGCAAGCACCCCCGATCCATGCCGTGTGACCGGGCCATGGAGAACGAATGGAGGAGAAGGATGAGCGCATGATTCAGGTCGGTAACCCAAGGAGCGAAAATGCCCCCTGGGAATTTGACCCTACTCCCCGTTTCGGGGTCATGCAAGCGTCATATTGACCGTGCGACTTGACGGAACTTTCTGAAAAAAGATTGTCAAAACAGTCTTTTGCGCGATGCAAACACGAGCGTCGCGAAATTTGAACAGAGCCAGCATCCAGGTCAGCGGTCTCACTCAACTTCCAGACAAACGAAAGGCCGACGCACATATCGTCGGCCTTTTCTTAGTCTGAACCGGATGTGGGTTATTTACCCTGATCCTTGCTGGTCGACGAACTGTCTCCCTGCATCTGCTGTCGCATGGCTCGGGCGGCCTGCGCGGCCAGGTCGGCCTGCTTCTTGGCGGCATTGGCCACCTTGGCCTGCGCTGCCGCCAGCTTTTTGGCTTGATCGGCCTGGGCCTGGGCCTGGGCAGCAGCTTCGGCACCAGCAGCAATCTGGCGGGCGGAATCTTCCTGGGCAGCCTGGTACTGTAGGCGCTGGCGCTCGAGCTCACGGCGCGCCATCTCCGTCTCGCGGCGGCTGCCGTCGAGTTGGATCTGGTCGTGCTCGCGGTCGAGCTTGGCGATCTGCTGCTGCGCGTCCTGCCATTGGGCCGTAGCACGCGCAAGGTCGACCCGCCGCTCGGCGATGTACAACGCATGCGCGCGATCGCGTGAACGGGCCTGGGAAAGCTGATTCACGGCGTCGTGGGCACGCGCCTGCTCGGCCTGGGCATACATGCCAAGCGACGGATCGCCGGAAAGCTGGCTGAGGCTGTTGTTCAGGCGGGCCACGTCCATGTCGTCCTTGGAGGAGGCATGGGCGGCACCTGCGGCAGCCACGGCCACCAGCAGCATCGAAAGACGGAAGGTCAGTTTCACAGGTGGCCTCCTTGGTCAGTGCTCGACGGAGGCGCCGGCTGGTCGGGGTTCGGGTTCTGCGGATAGGTCTGAAAGCCCTGCCCCTGCGGGATGGGCTCGCCCAGCGACGAGCTCGGCGGAGCCGGCATGTCCTGGGTCTGCTGCTGCGGCGGCAGGCTGCTCGACTGGCTTTGGTCCTGCTGTTGCTGGTCGGCCAGTGACTGGTCGATCTGGTCGCGCAGTTGCTGGTTGGCGGCCGTCTTGCTCTGGATCTGGGCGCGGGCCGCCCCCAGGCGGGCCTTGGCACGTGCCAGCTCGGCGCTCGCCCGGGCTTCGTCAGCCAGCTGGGCGGCCACGTCGTAGTCACGCTTGGCCATGGCGTTCTGGGCCTGCATGAATTTGTCCTGGGCGTTCCCGAGGTCAATCGGGTCATACACCTGGGCGTCGGCATCGCGCGCCGCCTGCAGTTGCATCTGCGCCTGGTTCATGATTCCGTCCGGCGGCGGCGCGGAGGCGCAGCCAGCCAGCGCCAGCACCATGGCCAACGTCAGGGTCGAAACCGCCAGCCGGGCGATCTGGGATCGCGCCTTCGGCGGGAAAAAGATGTGCACCATCACTCAGTCCTCTCGGAGTGTCGCAGCGTATTGTGGGCGGGCATAATCGCTTTTAGCAATGCGCACGAACAGGGGATTCGAGTGGACATCGGTTATTTCCTCAAGCTAATGGTAGACAAGGGCGCGTCGGATATGTTCCTGACGACGGGCGCCCCTGTGAACATTAAGGTCGAGGGCAAGCTTTACCCGTTGGGCAATACCGGCCTGCCTAGTGGCATGGTCAAGAAAATTGCCTACTCGCTGATGGACGAGGGCCAGGTACCCCAGTTCGAGCGCGACCTGGAGTTGAACATGGCGCTCGCCGTGAAGGAAGCTGGACGCTTCCGCATCAACGTGTTCAAGCAGCGCGGCGAAGTGGGCATGGTCATCCGTGCCATCAAGAGTGAAATTCCCAGCATCGATCAGTTGCAGCTGCCGACCATTTTCCGCGAACTCATCATGGAACCGCGCGGCCTGATCCTGGTGGTGGGCGCCACCGGCTCGGGCAAGTCGACCACGCTGGCCGCAATGATCGATCACCGCAACCAGAACTCCTCGGGCCACATCCTCACCATCGAGGACCCGATCGAATACCTGCACCGCCACAAGAAGTCGATCGTCAACCAGCGCGAAGTCGGCCTGGATACGCACAGCTATCACGAAGCCCTGCGCAACGCGATGCGCGAGGCGCCTGACGTGATCATGATTGGCGAGATCCGCGACACCGACACAATGGAAGCGGCCATTTCATTCTCCGAAACCGGCCATCTCTGCCTTGCCACGCTGCATTCGAACAACGCTGACCAGACGTTGGAGCGAATCCTCAACTTCTTCCCGGAATCGGCCCACAAGAACGTGTTGATGAACCTCGCGCTCAATTTACGTGCGGTGATCAGCCAGCGTCTCGTGGTCGGCAAGGACGGCCGCCGCCTGCCGGCGACGGAAGTGCTGCTCAACACGCCACTGATCCGCGACATGATCCGTCGCGGCCAGGTGCACGACGTCAAGGAAGCGATGGACCGCAGCCTGCAGGAAGGCATGCAGACCTTCGACCAGTCGCTGTACCGCCTGTACAAGGAAGGCCGCATCGAGCTGGACGAGGCACTCAACAAGGCCGACTCCCGCGATGGGCTGGCGCTCAAGATTCGCCTGTCCGACAGCGGCAACACCGAAAGCACCGAACTGGTCGGCAACGACCCCTACGGCCTGGGCTTCTGAGTCCGGCCGTCAGGCCGCGGGGCGCGTGCCGCCCCGCGCGCCTCGCACCCAGCCGAAACTGAGCACCCAACGCGAGCCTTGTTCGATCCGGGTCACACTGTGCTCTTCCAGATCGGGTCGAAACAGCTTGATGCGCCGGCTCGCATGGATCGGCCGGGCACAGACGAATTCGCCACCTCGGCGAGCCGGCCAGACGATGATATTCAACCGATAGTGCCGACCCTGTGCAACGCGATCGGTGTGAGGCGGCACTGACGATCCCTGCGGAAACTTCAGCAGATAGCAGTCACAGGGAAGCGGCCATAACGTGCCGCCGAGCAGCAGTTTGTCGTAACCGCTGCCCTGCCGCCCTCGCTGCCAGCGCCAGATCTGCTTCCAGAACGATGCCACGCGCTTAGCCCTGCGCGGGAGGTGCATCCGGCTGCGCCTCGGGCGCAGCATGCTGGAAGGCCTCCAGCGACTGACAGGTCTCGTGGATGCGTTGGATAGTCGGATACTCATCCAGCGGCAGCTTCCAGCGCACCGCGTTATAGACCTGCGGCACCAGGCAGGCGTCCGCCATGCTGGGCGCGTCGCCATGGCAGAACCGACCCGTGGCCACGTTGCCTGCCAGCATCGCCTCCATCGCCTGCAGGCCCTGCCCGATCCAGTGTCGCGACCACGCGCCCTTGGCCGCGTCGTCCGCGCCGAACTGGGCTGCCAAACGCTGAAGCACACGGAGGTTGCCAAGCGGATGCACATCGCAGCCGATGATCTGAGCCAACGCACGTACCCTCGCCCTCCCAGCCGGGTCGGCCGGCAGCAGCGACGGCGACGGATGCGTTTCGTCCAGGTACTCCATGATCGCCATGGACTGGGTAAATACCCGCCCGTTATCGACCAGGCAGGGCACTAGCTCCTGCGGGTTCAGTGCCTGGAAATCGGGCAGGTGCTGCTCGCCGCCCTGGTTCACCAGATGCACCGCCTTCGACTCGTACGACAGGCCTTTTAGGTTCAACGCGATGCGCACCCGATAGGCAGCGCTGGAGCGCCAGTAGCCGTACAACACCAGATCCTGGCTCATGCCCATATCCTCATAGGGAAATATCAGCTGCCCAGGATACCTGCCGCGTGGTTTGCATCGCCGGGGACCGGGCGGGACAATACGCGATTCGCGCCTACAGGCGTCCGCATCCATGAATCCAAGCCAGGAGTTCCGCCGTGTCCGTTACCCGTATGAGCGATCTTGATCTGCGCGGCAAGCGCGTGCTTATCCGCGAAGACCTGAACGTGCCGATCGAGAACGGCCACATCACCTCCACCCAGCGCCTCGACGCTGCCCTGCCGACGATCAAGGCTGCCCGCGACGCCGGCGCCAAAGTCATGGTGCTGTCGCATCTGGGCCGTCCGAAGGAAGGCCAGTTCGACGCCGAATCCTCACTGGCGCCGGTCGCCAAGTGGATGAGCGACAAGCTGGGCCAGCCGGTTCGCCTGGTGGCCGACTATCTCGACGGCGTCGACGTCTCCGACGGCGAGGTGGTGGTGCTGGAGAATTGCCGCATGAACGTGGGCGAAGGCAAAGACGACGAAGCGCTCTCGAAGAAGTACGCCGCGCTGTGCGACGTGTTCGTCATGGACGCCTTCGGCACGGCACATCGCGCGCAGGCCTCCACGCACGGCGTGATCAAGTACGCCCCGATCGCCGCGGCCGGCCCGTTGCTGTCCGGCGAGTTGGATGCGTTGGGCAAGGCGCTGGAGCACCCTGCCCGCCCGCTGCTGGCGATCGTGGCAGGCTCCAAGGTCTCCACCAAGCTCACCCTGCTCGAGAACCTGATCGGCAAAGTCGACCAGTTGATCGTGGGCGGCGGCATCGCCAACACCTTCATCGCTGCCATGGGTTACCAGGTCGGCAATTCGCTGTACGAGCCGGACCTCATCCCTGCCGCCAAGAAAGTCATTGCCGACGCCAAGCGCCGCAACGGCGATGTGCCGCTGCCGGTCGACGTGGTCGTGGCACCGGAGTTCTCCGCCCACGCGCCCGCCACGGTGAAGCCGGTGGACCAGGTGAAGGAAGGCGAGATGATCCTGGACATCGGCCCCGAGACGGCGAAGCGCTACGCTGAAATGATCGCCAAGGCCGGCACGGTCGTGTGGAACGGCCCGGTGGGCGTGTTCGAATTCGACGCCTTCGGTCACGGCACCGAGACTTTGGCCCGTGCTATCGCAGCCTCCTCGGCCTTCTCCATTGCCGGTGGTGGCGACACGCTCGCCGCGGTCGACAAGTACGGTATCGAGAAGGACGTCTCGTACATCTCGACCGGTGGCGGTGCCTTCCTTGAATTCCTGGAAGGTAAGGAACTGCCGGCCGTGACCGCCCTCAAGGCACGAGCAGCCAAGTAATGCTCTGCCTGTTCGACCTTGACGGCACGCTGATCGATTCGGAGATCGGCATCCTGGGCTGCGTCCGCCACGCGCTGACACAGCTGGGCGTGGAACATCCGGCCGAGATGCGCCACTGGATCGGCCCACCGCTGCGGCATAGCTTTGCGCCGCTGCTGGATCACGATCACGACCGCATCGAGCTGGCGGTGGAGTACTACCACCAGCGCTTCCATGCCATCGGCTGGCGCGAGCACACGGTGTACCCAGGTATCGACGCGATGATCGACCGACTGCAGTCGGCCGGTCATACGCTGGCCGTGGTCACCAGCAAACCCGAGCGGCATGCACGCCCAATCATCGAGCACTTGCCTTTCGGTGGTGCGTTCAACCGCCTGTATGGACCGGACCCGTCCAGCCCACATAGCGAGAAGGCATCGATGATCGCCGCCGCGCTTGCTGATTTCAGCGCGTCGCCAGAGCAGACGGTGATGATCGGTGATCGCCATTTCGACATTGATGGCGCCGTCGCCAATCGCGTGCAGGGCATCGGCGTGCTCTGGGGTTTCGGCAGCCAAGCGGAGCTGGAGAAGGCCGGAGCGTATGCGCTGGCGCGCGATCCGGAGCATCTCGCCGAGTTGCTCGCCGCGTAAGTTCGATCGCTGCAGGGGCGTACAAGCGCGCCCCTGCAGAAGCGTACCTATCGTAATGGGCTCAAACGCTGGCGATAAGCGCCGATAGGTCCGTCACTCCTACATCGACGCCTGCTTGCGCCAATAGTGTCGTCACCTGCCCGCGATGATGCGTCTGGTGATTGAAGAAATGCATGACCACGAAGAAGTACGGCTTGCGGAATGTTTCGCCGCGGGTGTTCACGTATTCCAGCGCGTGGTCCAGGTCATCCTCAGTCACCGCCTCCGCCCAGGCCTCAATCACATCGTCGAGAAAACGCCGACGCTCGGTAAGCGCAGCGAGATCGCCAAACGGCTGCGCAGCCAGGTCACGCTGGATTGGCAGCCCTCGCACTTTATCGAGCGCCGCATAGCGTGCCGGGTGATCGGCAAAACGCTGCAGCCAGATCATGTCAGCCACGGCAATATGGCTCAGTGTTCCATGAATCGAACCGAAGAATGCGCCACGCTCCGCCATGACTTCCGTCTGCGAAAGTGTCGACGCAGCCGTGTAGACCTTGTCGTTCATCCAACGGTTGTAGGCAGCCATTTGCTGTACGTGGTCGCGTCGCAATGGAGTAGTGATCGTCATGGTTCGAACCTGATTGTCGCAAGCGCGCAGCGTAGCGCCGATGACCAACGGCGTCGCCTGCCAGATAGAACGGCAGGCAAAGAAAAAGCCGCGGCAGGCCGCGGCTTTTTCTTTATACAGACAGTGACGGCTTAGCCGATCACGCGCTTCACCGTATCAACCACATGGGTCACCGTGAAACCGAACTGCTCGAACAGCTGCGCTGCCGGCGCCGAGGCACCGAAGCTGGTCATGCCGACGACATCGCCGTCCAGGCCGACATACTTGCGCCAGAAGTCGGACGTGGCCGCTTCCACTGCCACGCGCGCACGGCACCAGCCCGGCAGGATGGCTTCGCGGTATTCCATCGGCTGGGCATCGAACAGTTCCGTGCACGGCATCGACACCACACGCACCGGCACGTTCTGCTGTGCCAATGTGCGCGCCGCTTCCATCGCCAACTCCACTTCCGAACCGGTGGCGATCAGGATGGCCTTGAACTTGGTGTCCTGCGGATCAGACAGCACGTAAGCGCCGCGCGTGATGTCAGCGACCTGCTGCGCGGTGCGCTGCTGGTGCTTGAGGTTCTGGCGCGAGAACACCAGACACGCCGGGTTGCCCTTGCGCTCGATGGCGGCCTTCCACGACACCGCCGTCTCGACCGCATCGCACGGACGCCACAGCTGGTTGTTCGGGATGTAGCGCAGCGAGGCCATATGCTCCACCGGCTGATGGGTCGGGCCGTCTTCGCCCAGACCAATCGAGTCGTGCGTGTACACGTGGATGGCGTGCGCCGGGATCAACGCACTCATGCGCACCGCGTTGCGCGCATAGTCGGAGAACACCAGGAAGGTGGCGTCGTACGGGATGAAACCGCCATGCAACGCCAGACCATTGGCAATGGCCGTCATGCCGAACTCGCGCACGCCGTAGTAAACGTAGTTGCCCTTCGGGTTGTGCCCATTGCCGGCATCGACGCTACCCGACCACTTGGTGAGGTTGGAGCCAGCCAGATCGGCCGAACCACCGATCAGTTCCGGCAGTAGCGGCGCAAACGCTTCGATGGCCATCTGCGAGGCCTTGCG
The DNA here is from genome assembly GCF_002878475.1 of Dyella sp. AD56. Taxonomy (NCBI): domain Bacteria; kingdom Pseudomonadati; phylum Pseudomonadota; class Gammaproteobacteria; order Lysobacterales; family Rhodanobacteraceae; genus Dyella; species Dyella sp. AD56. The sequence goes on along the minus strand of NZ_NRDP01000007.1, from coordinate 171,908 downwards.
CGAAGCAACCGTGGGACCATCGGCCTGCATCTTCTCGACATAGGCCTGCGACTTCTGCGCCCAGTCGGACGGCAGGTCGCCGGACACGCGACGGTTGAATTCAGCCGCCAGCTCTGGGAACGCCGAGGTGTACTTGGCGACCGCATCGTGCCACTTCTCCTCGCGCTCAGCACCAGCCTTCTTGTGATCCCAACCAGCGTAGATCTCGGCGGGAATCTCAAACGGGGCGTAACGCCAGTCCAGCTCGTCGCGCGCGGCGGCGACTTCGTCCTTGCCCAGCGCGGCGCCGTGACTTTCTTCCTTGCCCTGCTTATGCGGCGCGCCGAAACCGATGATGGTGCGCGCGCAGATCAGCGTGGGCTTCTCCGACTGGCTGGTAGCCGCGGTGATGGCCTTCTTGATGGCCTCGGCGTCATGACCGTCCACGCCGCGGATCACATTCCAGCCGTAGGCCTCGAAACGCTCCGGGGTGTTGTCGGTGAACCAGCCGTGCACTTCGCCGTCGATAGAGATGCCGTTGTCGTCATAGACAGCGACCAGCTTGCCGAGCTTCCACGTACCCGCCAGCGAAGCGACTTCGTGCGAGATGCCTTCCATCAGGCAGCCATCACCCAGGAACACATAGGTGTGGTGGTTGATGATCTCGTGGCCCGGGCGGTTGAAGTGATCCGACAGCACCTTCTCCGCCAGAGCGAAACCCACGGCATTGGCCAGACCCTGGCCCAGCGGGCCGGTGGTGGTTTCCACGCCTGGGGTTTCACTGGCTTCCGGATGGCCGGCCGTCTTGGAATGCAGCTGGCGGAAGCGCTTGAGCTGATCCATCGGCAGGTCATAGCCGGTCAGGTGCAGCAGCGCGTACTGCAACATCGATCCATGGCCATTGGAGAGCACGAAACGGTCGCGATTGAACCACTTCGGATTGGTCGGGTTGTGCTGGAGGAAGTCGTTCCACAGCACCTCGGCGATATCCGCCATGCCCATGGGCATGCCCGGGTGGCCGGAATTGGCCTGCTCCACGGCGTCCATGGCGAGGGCGCGCACGGCGTTGGCGAGTTCGCGACGGGTTGTCATCTAAGGGGGTCTCCGGGGAAAGGCGGCCATAAAAGTCGGCATTGTCGCCGATCCCACGCCCGCCTGTCGCCATGAGTACTGCCCCAGAATTGCCCTAAGGATTAACACAACCTTAATAATGGACTAACCGGTATTGAAACTAAGGACCCTCTTACCCATCTAAGGATCAGCACCGTCGGCACGAGGTGCCCAGCCGCGCAACACCGAACCCCCGGAGACGCGGACTGGCCCAATAAGACAAAGAGGAGTACCCCCATGAAGAACACCATTCTTGCCCTCGCCCTGGCTACGGCCGGTCTCGCCACTGTCCCGGCGGCTTTCGCCCAGGACGCTGGTAACGCCCAGCAGGGCTGGTATGTCGGCGCCAACGCCGGTTACGGCCAGACCCAGAAGGGTCCCTACGACAACGGCAGCTTCGCCGGCGGCGTGAAGGGTGGTTACCGCTTTGCCATCAACCCCGATACCTCGGTGGGTGCTGAAGTGGGTTATGTCTACCTGGGCCGTTCTGACGCGCGTGGCGCGTACACCCAGAACTACGCCAACTACAACGGCAACAACGGCCAGTCCAAGCTGCAGGGCGCCACCGCCGGCCTGAACCTGCGCTACAGCTTCAGCCCGAATTGGTACGGCGAAGTCCGTGGCGGCGCTTTCTTCGCCAAGGGCTCGGGCCTGACCGATGACAAGTACAACCCGCAGACGGTCAACTTCAAGAGCACCCGCTACTACGCCGGTCTGGGCGCTGGTTACAACATCAACAAGAACATCAGCGTTGGCCTGAACTGGGACTACTACGACGGCAGCCAGAGCGACAAGAACATCCACCTGCCGACCAACCTGTACAGCGTCAGCGCGGAATACCGCTTCTGATCCATCGGTTGGTATGAAACAAAAACGGGCGCCGCAAGGCGCCCGTTTTCTTTTACCCAGGGAAAGCGGAAATCGCTTACTTCGCGTTCCACTGGCCCAGCGCGGCAAGACCGTTGTCCTTGGCGCGAGCCAGTACGGTCTTCTGCGCATCCGCGTAGTTGGCCTTCATGTCCTTGGACCACAGCTTCAGCGCAGCCTGCTGCATGGCGCGGCCGTAGGAGAACGACAGCGGCCACGGGTGCGGACCCATGCGGTTCATGGCGTTGAGGTGGGCGGTGGACTGCTCGTCGGTCTGGCCGCCCGAGAGGAACACGATGCCCGGCAGCGTGGCCGGCACGGTGGTCTTGAGCACACGCACGGTGGCTTCGGCGACTTCCTCGACCTCGGCCTGCTCGTCCGATTCCTTGCCGGGGATGACCATGCTGACCTTCAGAATGGTGCCTTCCAGCATCACGTTCTGCTCGTACAGCGCATTGAACAGGCTACGCAGCACGGCTTCGTGCACTTCGTAGCTGACTTCGATGCTGTGGTCGCCGTCCATGATCACCTCCGGCTCAACCATCGGCACCAGGCCGGCTTCCTGGCACAGCGCAGCGTAACGGGCCAGCGCATGGCAGTTCGCTTCGATGGCGGTGGAGGACGGATTGTCTTCGCTGATGTTGATGACCGCGCGCCACTTGGCGAACTGGGCGCCCAGCTTCACGTACTCGGCGAGGCGCTCACGCAGGCCGTCGAGGCCTTCGGTCACCACGTCACCCGGGAAGCCGGCCAGCGGCACCGGGCCCTTGTCGACCTTGATACCCGGGATGATCCCGTTCTTCTTCATGATGGTGGTGAACGGCACACCGTCCTTGGTCGACTGACGGATGGTCTCGTCGTACAGGATGGCACCCGAGATGTGCTCGCCGAGGGTCGGCGCGGTGAGCAGCAGCTCGCGGTAGGCGCGACGGTTCTCTTCGGTGTTGTCGATGCCGACGGCCTCGAAACGCTTCTTGATGGTGTTGGTCGACTCATCGATGGCGATGATGCCCTTGCCGGGCGCGACCATAGCGAGGGCAACGCTTTCGAGATCTTCGATGCTCATGACAACTCCGGATACTTAGCGGTGTGGGCCGCACAAGGTGATGCCGCCCCGGTCAGGGCGGAGGCTGAAAGGCCGCGATTATAGGCCAAGCGGCCGCCCAGGGTCCGGAGAGGCCCTGAACGGCTCTGGGAAAGGGCCTGGAGCCTGCCTCAGGCCTGGTCGTATCCGGTCAACTTGCAAGCGTTGACGATGGACTGCCGTTGAGCTGGGTCAGCAGGCAAATTGAATGGCACGATGAAATAGGTGTTGACCGGCTCGTGCGTGTTGTTCTTGAGGGCCGGGCCGTAGCGGAAATTCTTCACCACGCTCTTGGCCACGGCATCCAGGCCGCTCTGCGGCACCACCTTGCGCACCGTGACGTTCTGAGGAACGCCGTCCGAGCCGATCATGTAGCTCACCGCGACGCAACCGGGCTTGTCCATGTTGCTGCCACTGTTGGGAATATCCGCGTCGACCTTGGTATTGAGCATGATCCAGTACGACTGGATCTGCTCGGGCCCGACCATGCGCTCATTCGACTGCGCAAGCAGGGGAGCCGCGCTCATTGCAGCCATTGCCAACACCAACGTCTGGGCCAGGCGACGTGACTTCGTGTTCATGGGAAACCTCCTGTTCGTGATCGGGGACGGTGCGGCGATTCTAGCGATACCGCGCCCCCGGCGATGACAGCGTGAAACGCGCCATCGTGCAGGAGAATGCCGTACAACGGAGCGCCATCGCCCGCCAACCCGGCCCACACCAGGTCAACGGACGATGGCGACTCGACGTAACTTGCTCAGAGGTCCCGCAAGCACTCCACCACACCCTCGGCGCCTACCGAGAGCAGCTTGAGAGTGTTGGTGCCACCGCCCTGGCCGATATGGTCGCCGTGAGTCAGCACCACGCGATCGCCTTCGGCCAGCTTCCCTTCGATAAACAGCTGACGCACGGCGTCACGAGCTGAGCCGGCCGTGGTCTGCGATACGTGGGTGAACTTCACTGCTGTCACGTCGCGGAAGATGGACATACGACGACGCGCGTCGGCGAACGGCGACAGTGCATAGATTGGCACCGCGCTGCGATAGCGTGAGAGCCACTGCGCGGTGGCGCCCGACTCGGTCAGCGCCACGATGGCACGCAGACCCAACTGGCTGGCCAACAACATGGCGGCCAGTGCGATGGCCTGATCGGTGCGATCCAGGTGGTGGCCCTGTGCGCCAGGATCTTCCTTCGGCTCGAACTGGCGCTCGGCTCCCAGGCAGATGCGACGCAGTGCAGCCACGGCCTTGTCCGGGTGCGCGCCGGCAGCGGATTCCTCCGACAGCATCACCGCATCCGTACCGTCGATGACAGCATTGGCTACGTCCATCACTTCTGCGCGGGTCGGGATGGGTGAGCGCACCATCGACTGCAGCATCTGTGTGGCCGTAATAACGGCGCGATTGCGCTGTACCGACTCGCGGATGATTTTCTTCTGCAGGCCGGGCAGTTCGGCATCGCCGATTTCCACGCCCAGGTCGCCGCGCGCCACCATCACCACGTCGGACGCGTCGATGATCTCGCCGAGCACCGGGATGGCATCGGCACGTTCGATCTTGGCCACCAGCGATGCCTTGCCACCGGCTTCTTCGAGCAAGCGACGCGCCAGATTCATGTCGGCGGCGGAACGCACGAAAGAGACTGCGAGGAAATCACAGCCGATCTCCGCGGCCAACTTGATGTCTGCCTTGTCCTTGTCGGACAGCGCATCCACTGACAGCCCACCGCCCTGGCGGTTGAGGCCCTTGCGATCGGAGAGCTTGCCGGCGACCAGTACCGTGCAATGGATTTCCGCCCCGACCACCGAATCCACGGTGAGTGCGACGAGGCCGTCATCGAGCAGCAGTACGTCGCCAGCAGACACGTCCTTGGGCAGGTCGTGATAGCTGACGCCTACGCGCGTGGCGTCACCGAGCGGGGCGTTCGGGCTGCAATCGAGCACGAAGCTGTCACCGACGCGAAGCTCCACCGGACCATTGGCGAATTTCTCGACGCGAATCTTGGGACCCTGCAGGTCGGCGAGCACGCCCACCTCACGGCCGAGCTTCAACGCGATATCGCGCACGGCAGTGGCGCGGGCGCGGTGATCGTCCGGCAGACCGTGGGAGAGGTTCAGGCGAACCACGTCCACGCCTTCGGCGATGATTTTTTCGAGCATGCCAGGCGCATCGGTAGCGGGACCGAGGGTGGCAACAATTTTTGTGCGGCGCAATGGATTTTCGGTAGTCATACTTCGAGACTAGCAAAACCACGCGCGCGGTCCAGAGGGTTTTTGCCGCCTTTTTCACCCCCGTTCGCATCACTAAAGTGGACTGCATGTGGCATGCGGACCAGCTGGACCGACTGGTATTACTAGTTCGGCGTGAATATTGAGTCTGCGCGAATCACTGGTCTGGTTATCGAGCCAACGGACGTCCAAACACTGGTGTCATGACCAGCCATCTTCAAATCCACTCGCGGTGTCTGCTCAAGCCGTAGACGCATCGGTCGAAATGTCCCGGATGAATGGGCCGATCGCGGCGAAACTTCATCGCTGCAATGCAGCAAACACTAGGCAAAAGAATGGGCCGACCTAGGCAAGGCCGACCCACGATGATGTGCGTTTCCACCCTCCCCGCACACAGGTGCGAGCAGGCTTGCGTCAGTGCGAGAGCGTCAGATTGAGCACTTCGGCCAACCGGCGCCCCGCTTCGCGCAGGCGCAATTCAGCCACCGGCAGTTCCTTGTCCACATAGGCCTGATCGATCTTGTGACCGTTGGGATAGATGTCGCGCGAGATCGCGCACGACTCTTCGGCCCACTGCGCATAAGCGTTGTCGTAGGGCGGGATCGGCTGCGGCAAGGTCACCGTGCCTTCGCTCTCCAGCTTGTCCGCGTACGCCTTGTAGTCGAGGCCGCTGGTCTTGAGCATGCCCGAGTCCCACACGCTGTGCAGGTTGGTGCCCTTGTCATTGAACTGCACCTGGTACTCGTTGCCGCCCTTGTCGTCACGCGAGCCCGCGTGCAGTGGCTGGTGTTCGTCGCCGATGAAATGAACGACGAACTTCAGCGCCTCCAGTCGCGCCGCGTCCGGTTGGCTCTTGTCGCCCAGGATCTGCACGTAATGATCGATCCCGGCAACCACGCAACGATCGCCTTTGCAGTCACGCGGCGGCGTGTAGTTGCAGTCACCCGAAATGAAATTGATGTAGTGCAGGCCGCTGGTCTGCTTCCACAGCGCGTCCTTGGTGGGATCGTTGCGGATCTCGTCCGGCCAGCTGGCGATATCGGCCAGGGACTTGGTGTGATCCGACGCGAGCAGGCGCTCCACTTCCGCTTCCGCCGCCGGGCTCAAGTGGCGCTGCGCCAAGTCGGCCACGACGCTGTGGCCAAGCTGGCCCCATGCGTGCGCGGCGGGCGCCAAGGCGAAACAGATGAGGGCGGCGGCAACGGTTCGGCGCGGGAATGGCATGGTGCAGTGGTTCTTGGTAAGGAAACGATCGAGTTTGCCACAGCCTCATGACAGGTCCGCGCCGACAACCCTCAGCCTTCGCCTGGGATCGAAAGCTGCTTGCCGTCCCCATCGTGCACGCTCACATCGACCTTGATGCCCTGCCGCACGCTCTGCGTGACGATGCAGAAGTCTTCGAACTGAGCGAGCACGCGATCGAGATGCTCGTACACCTCAGCCTTGTCAGCCAGTTGCAAGTCCACACCGATATGGGTGATGCGCAAACGGCCCTGCTCATTGCGCGCCAGGGTGAGCTTGGCCTTTGCGCCCATGGTGCCGGGCGCGTTCTTGTACTTGCGCAGCGCAAACAACAGGCTGGCGGCCAGACAGTTAGCCACGGCCGTGGCCATCATCCGCGAGGGGTTGGGCCCCGCGTTGCCGCCCAGCGGCGCGGTTTCGTCCGTGATGAGGTCGGGAATCGGGGTGTCATCGAAGCGCACGCGGAACTCGTAATCCGACACCTGCTCGAGGGTGATGCCAAAGCTCTGTTCTGTCTCGCTCATGCCAAACTCCTGGTGGGCCGGGGCGCCCGAAAGAAAAGCCGATTCAAGCGCTTCCGGCGTCCGCTGAACAGCCCCATCTGGGTGACCCCGGGGCTGGATGGGAGCCGCGGGCCGGTTCAGGCTAAAATGACGGTTTTACGGCGGTCCCACAGCCGCCATTTTCGTCATCTCACCGGAGGACGCTGTCCCATGGCAATTAAGGTCGCCATCAACGGTTACGGTCGCATTGGCCGCAACATTCTGCGCGCGCTGTACGAAGCCGGTCGCACCAACGAGATCCAAATCGTTGCGATCAATGACCTCGGCAATGCCGAGACCAATGCGCACCTGACCCAGTACGACACCGCGCACGGCAAGTTCCCGGGCACCGTGTCCGTGGAAGGCGGCGACCTGATCGTCAACGGCGACCGCATCAAGGTCTGCGCTGAGCGTGACCCGTCCAAGCTGCCGTGGGGCGCCCTGGGCGTCGACGTGGTGCTGGAGTGCACCGGTCTGTTCACCTCCAAGGCTAAGGCCAGCGCGCATATCGCTGCCGGCGCCAAGAAGGTGATCATCTCCGCCCCTGGCGATAAGGACGTGGACGGCACCTTCGTCATCGGTGTGAACGACGACAAGCTCACCTCCAAGCTGGAAGTGATCTCCAACGCGTCGTGCACCACCAACTGCCTTGCTCCGCTGGCCAAGGTGCTGCACGAGAAGATCGGCATCCAGCGCGGCCTGATGACGACCATCCACGCCTACACCAACGACCAGGTGCTGACGGACGTCTATCACTCCGACCTGCGCCGCGCCCGTTCGGCCACGCACTCGCAGATCCCGACTAAGACCGGCGCTGCCGCTGCGGTCGGCCTGGTGCTGCCGGAACTCAACGGCAAGCTGGACGGTTTCGCCATGCGCGTGCCGACCATCAACGTGTCGGTCGTGGACCTTGTGTTCGACGCCGCCCGTCCGACCACCAAGGAAGAGGTTGACCAAGTCATCAGCGAAGCCGCCAACGGCCCGCTGAAGGGCATCCTGGCCGTCAACACGCAGCCGCTGGTGTCGATCGACTTCAACCACAACCCGGCTTCGTCCACCTATGACGCCACGCAGACGCGCGTCATGGAAGGCACCCTGGTGAAGGTGCTGTCGTGGTACGACAACGAGTGGGGCTTCTCCAACCGCATGCTCGATATGACCATCGCGCTGATGGCTGCCAAGTAAGCTACTCGCCAACGTAGTACACACAAAAGCCGGGCTATGCCCGGCTTTTGTTTTTTCTGTACTCCGTACGCGGCATGCGGTCGCACAACTCCACTACGCATCATCGACTTGATCCAGATCAGCGCAGCAGGCATGCGCTGGCGCAATCGTTCGGGCTTTTCCAACCGCGCCCTTTCGGAGATACCCGATGATTCGCCAAGTCCTGGCCCTCGCCCTACTCGGCCTTTCCGCCACGCCCCTATGGGCCGCCGATTGCACTGCCACCATCGATGGCAGCGATGCCATGCAGTACGACCTGAAGAGCATCACGGTCCCCAAAACCTGCAAACAGTTCACCGTGACGCTCAAGCACACGGGCAAGCTGCCCAAGGCGTCGATGGGCCACAACTGGGTGCTGGGCACAGCGGCCGATGAGCCGGGCATCATTGCCGACGGCATGAAGGCCGGCGCAGACCAGAACTACATCAAGCCCGGCGACACACGCGTTATCGCGCACACCAAGCTGATCGGCGGCGGCGAGTCCGACAGCGCCACCTTCCTGGTATCCAAGCTCAAAGCGGGCGAAAGCTATGCTTACTTCTGCACCTTCCCGGGCCATGCCGCCTTGATGAAGGGCACGTTGACGCTCGCCCCGTAAAGCGGCCATCGCCAAAAAAGAAAAAGGCCGGTTTCCCGGCCTTTTTCAGGTCAACGCGGTAACCGATGCCGTGCGACGCTTAACCGAGCGCCGTCAGCGCCGCATCGTAGTTCGGCTCGTGAGCAATCTCGCCGACCATTTCGCTGTGCACGACATTGTTCTGGCCATCCAGCACCACTACGGCACGCGCCGCGAGGCCAGCCAGCGGACCGGATGCGATCGCCACACCGTAGTTCTTGAGGAAGTCATGGCCACGCAGTGTCGAGAGCGTGACGACGTTGCTCAATCCTTCCGCGCCGCAGAAACGTGCCTGCGCGAACGGCAGGTCAGCGGAGATGCACAGCACCACGGCGTTGTCGAGCTGGCTCGCCTTCTCGTTGAAGCGGCGCACGGACGTGGCGCACGTCGGCGTGTCGACGCTGGGGAAGATATTCAGCACCTTACGCTTGCCGTCAAAGCTGGCGAGCGTCACGTCCGCCAGATCCTTACCGACCAGCGAGAACGCAGGCGCTGCTTCGCCCTTGGCAGGGAAATGGCCGTCGACCTGGACCGGATTGCCTTTCAGCGTGACTTGGGACATGGGACACCTCGTTGGATGGGGTGCATAAGTAAACCATGGCTTTCGTCGAAAAGATGCGTGGAGCGGTCGCTCCATAGACTAACCAGCATTGGCAACATCAACCGACAGGATTCGTGCGCGTACCGCCGCATCTTAAGGCAGACCTTGACGCGCATGAACGGCAAGAGTGCAGCTGTCACTCTTGCACCGTCTAGATCAGCATCCGCCTCTTCGTTGCGCCGTATCCCAATGCCGCTGTGTGGCCTTACACAATCAAAGTGACTGCTTGCCAGTCCACTCCAATTGCAACCACAGTTTGGTGTCATCGCGCCCCCACTGATCCGCACGATAGTCCGCCGCTTTCAGCAAAGCATTGAGCCCCGGCATCAGCACATAGGACAACGAGGCGTCCCATTCGCTGCCGTAACGCGCACTGCCCCGAACCGAACGGAACTCGTGGTACGTGACCGTCCAGGCAAATTGACGTGCCACACCCGTGCGACCCAGTGGTCCGTTGAGTGTCACGTAGTAATCCTGCAAACCCGTCGCCGGAGTCACCGTGAACTGGTCGTCCCAACCGTTGAAGGCATGCAGGCTGGCCAGTGGCGTTTGCAGTGCGGTGCGGCTATCGCCGCCAAGAAACTCCCAACCCAGCTTGCCCGTGATGCCCCATTGCGTCCATGACGGTTCTACCAGCCAGTAGTTGTGCTCAAAACCCAAGGGATTATTGGCGTAGTCGTACTGACGCGCGCCTTCCGCACTCCATCCAAAACCACCGTCTGCAGTCGGTTTGCCCGTCCAGCGAACGCCGTAGGTGGCGGTGGACGCTGTGGCGACGTCCTTATCCTTGTGCAGATAGGCGTAGCCCACTACCTGTTGTCGCCCGTGACTCCAAGCCACATGCAGCAAATGCGTGTTGAGATCGCGCTGACGAGCGAGCGGATTGATCGCATCCGGACCGGCCACACGATTCACGCGATCGATCCAGTCATAGCTAAGGATCCAGTTCGCGGCGGGCTTCCATTGCAGGGCCACCGCATCGAAGGTCTGCTCGAACTGACGCCATGGTGCGGTACCGATCCAGCGCTGGTTGTCCAGCGTCATTTCCTGTCGCCCAACCTTGGCGCTCGCCGTGTCTCCCTGCCAGGCAAGCCATGCCTGATTGAGAGCAGCCCCCTTGGGATCGGTGATGGAGGGGTACTGCGTTTGCCCGTTCGCCCCACTGTTGTAGTGATTGCCGACACTCGCCGTGCCGACACCTTCAACGAAATAGCTCCAGCCGTAGCCTATCTGGCTGCGTATGCCCAGCCGAAGACGCAACGTATCGGCATAGGCGTGGGGCGAGTACGCCGCGCTGTCCACCTGCTCATGGCGCAATCGCGCATTCCATTCCAACTGCACGCCGGTATCCGATGATTCCGACGACTGCGCGAGGGCCACATCGGACAACCCAAGCAAGGCAAACGCAACGAAATACGTTTGAAAAGACGATGCACACTTCACGAACAACTCCTGTCGATGAACTACTGGGACGTGCCAGCAGTGTCGAAAAGAGCGGCTGTGAAAGCCCTGATCACCGTCAATCGTGCGACGTACCCGAGCTCATTGTGACAGCGAGATTCGCAAGAACATACGACTACATGCCCGCCAGATGAACGCGCCATTCACTATCAGCCACGCGCAGTGGCCCGCGAGCGTCTTGTTGACCGCTTGGACACATTCGGAACCCACGCGACCGATCATGGTTGTTCGGTCCACGATATCGCCGACGTCAGGCAAGCATGCCGATGGCGCATCCAACCATGCCACCGACGCGTCACGACCGTCCATCATGCGTGGCGGCCGTCATATCGTGCGAGAGTAACGCGGTGCATCCAATGCTCTGCCGAGGTAGGCGTCGAAGCACATCGCAACGTTGCGCAGCAGCAAACGGCCACGCGGTGTGACGCGAATGACATTCGCATCCAGCTCGACGAGCCCATCGTCGACACACTGGCCTAGTCGCTCAAGTTCAGAGGCGAAGGCGTCGCCGAACCGAAAGCCCTTCCCTTCCATGAAACGCTGCATGTCGATCTGGCCGTGACACATGAGCTCCCCAATAACGGCCCGACGCAACTGATCGTCGTCGCTTAAGCGAATGCCGCGACTGACCGGTAGGCGCCCCGAAGCGAGCGCTGCTTCATAGCCCAGGAGATCACGCGCGTTCTGACTGTAGGTGTCGCCGACACGGCTGATCGCGCTCACGCCAAGACCCACGATGTCGCAGTCGCCATGGGTGGAGTAGCCCTGGAAGTTGCGCTGCAACGTGCCGGCCTGTTGTGCGCGAACCAGTTCGTCGTCGGCACGGGCGAAGTGATCCATGCCGACGTAGACGTAACCGGCCTCGCACAGCATCCGGAAAGCGACGCCGAACAAAGCCAAGCGCGTCGATGAATCGGGTAGATCCTCGTCGTCAATCTGGTGCTGCGCCTTGAACAGATGCGGCAGATGGGCGTAGCCGTAGACCGCCACGCGGTCAGGTGCCAACGCGATGACCTGCTCCAGCGTGCGTTGGAAACCATCGAGCGTCTGGCGCGGTAACCCGTAGATCAGGTCCACACTGACCGAGCCGTAGCCGGCGTCACGTGCCGCATCGATCACTTCGCGCGTCTGCTCCACGCCCTGGATGCGATTGACCGCCGCTTGCACGTCGGGATCGAAATCCTGGATACCCACCGACAGACGATTGAATCCAAGCGCGGCCAGGTCACGCACATAGCGGCCATCCGCATAGCGCGGGTCGATCTCGATACCGTATTCCCGAATACCATCCCGGCGATAAGAGAAGTGCCCTTCGAGAGCAGCCACCAACCGCGCCATGCGCGGCGCATCGAGGAAGTTCGGCGTACCACCGCCGAGATGAAGCTGCAGCAAGGGGCGTCCACGATCGAACAGCGAACCCGTGAGGGCGATCTCATGCCGCAGTACGTCGAGATAATGGTCAGCGCGGGTGGCGTCGCGAGTGATAATGCGGGTGCAGCCACAGTAGAAGCACGGGCTGAAACAGAACGGCACATGCACGTAAAGCGACAACGGCTGCGGCGATGCTGTTTCGTTGGATGCGATGGCTGCCGCACGAAATGCGGCCTCATCAAAGCCCGTGTGGAACTGCGGCGCCGTCGGATAGCTTGTGTAACGAGGGCCGGGCACATCGTAACGGGCAACGAGTGCGGGATCGAATTCCGGAACGATGATGTTCGTGCGCATGCACGGCAGTATCGCGGCGGCAGCGAACTACGGACCTGACGCCTATCAGGGCTCTGCGACAATTCGCACGCCACCGTGGGCACAGCCCACGGTGGCGCAGCGACGTCGTTTACTTCTTGAGCGGCGCGATGGTCTGCTCGATGGCGCCGAAGATGGACACGCCCGACGTATCGGTCACGTCGATGCGCAAGCTATTGCCAAACGACAGGAACGGCGTCGACGGCTTGCCGTCACGCAGGGTTTCTACCGTGCGCTGTTCGGCCAGGCACGAGGCGCCCTTGCTGGTGTCTTCGTTGGCGATGGTGCCCGAGCCAACAATGGTGCCGGCCGTCAACGGACGCGACTTGGCGGCATGCGCCACCAGTTGCGCGAAGTTGAACTGCATGTCCACGCCGCACTCGGCTTCGCCGAACCACTGGTCATTGAGCCAGGTGCGCATGGGCAAATGCAGCTTTTCATCCTTCCACGCATCGCCCAGTTCGTCCGGCGTCACAAACACCGGCGACAGTGCGGAGCGCGGCTTGGACTGCAGGAAGCCGAAACCCTTGGCGAGTTCGCCCGGAATCAGGTTACGCAGCGAGACGTCGTTGACCAGGCCAACCAGCTGGATGTGCGCAGCCGCCTGCGCCGGCGTCACCGCCATCGGCACGTCGTCGGTGATCACCACCACCTCGGCTTCCAGATCGATGCCATAGTCCTCGCTCGGTACCACCACCGGATCACGAGGACCAAGGAAGCCGGCGCTGGTCGCCTGATACATCAGCGGATCGACATAAAAAGACTCCGGCACTTCCGCACCGCGCGCACGACGCACGCGCTCCACGTGCGGCAGGTAGGCGCTACCGTCGACGAATTCATAGGCGCGCGGCAGCGGCGCGGCCAGTGCGGTCATGTCGAGGGCGAACGCGCCATTCGCGGTGCCTGCGTTCAGTTCCTCGTACAGCGCGTTGAGGCGCGGCGCCGCGCTCGACCAGTCATCCAGCGCTGATTGCAGCGTCGGCGCAATGCCGGTGGCCTTGACCGCCTGCGTCAGCGCGCGATTGACGACAACCAAGGTGCCGTCGCGGCCGCCTTCCTTCAGTGAACCCAGTTTCATGCTTTGCTCCGTCGACCGTGCTGGGCACAGTCTGCCATCTTGTGTTGATCGTTAGTCCGACGCCGGACTTACTTGCCCGTGAAATGCTTGTGGATGCCCTGCCAGCACTCGTAGTAGTTACCCTGCAGTTCCGGCGAGGCCAGTGCCTGCTTGGTCGGCTGGATCACGCGGCGGGTTTCGAACATAAAGGCCATCGTGCCGGTAATGACGTCCGGCTGCGAAAGGTCGCGCGTGGACGCTTTCTCGTAAGTCGCCGCGTCCGGACCATGACCGCTCATGCAGTTGTGCAGCGAGGCGCCGCCCGGCGAGAAGCCCTCGGCCTTGGCGTCATACGCGCCGGTGATCAGCCCCATGAACTCGCTCGCGATATTGCGGTGGAACCACGGCGGGCGGAACGTATGCTGTGCCACCAGCCAACGCGGCGGGAAGATCACGAAGTCCATGTTGCTCACGCCGTCTGTATCACTCGGCGAATGCAGCACGAGGAAGATGCTCGGATCGGGATGATCGAAGCTGATCGAGCCGATGGTGTTGAAGCGGCGCAGGTCGTACTTGTACGGCGCGTAGTTGCCGTGCCAGCCCACCACGTCCAGCGGCGAGTGGTCGATGCCAGCACGCCACAGGTTGCCACCGAACTTGGCGATCAACTCGAACTTGCCTTCGACATCCTCGTAAGCGGCCACCGGCGTGAGGAAGTCACGCGGGTTCGCCAGACCGTTGCTGCCAATGGGGCCAAGGTCGGGCAGACGCAGCAGCGCACCGAAGTTCTCCGCGACATAGCCGCGCGCGGTGTGGTCGAGCAGCTCCACGCGGAAACGCACGCCACGCGGGATCACCGCGATTTCCAGCGGCTCCAGCTCGATGACGCCCATCTCGGTGACCAGCTTCAGGCGCCCGTGCTGGGGCACGATCAGCAGTTCGCCGTCGGCGTTGTAGAAGAAGCGGCCCTTCATCGAGCGGTTGGCGGTGTAAACGTGGATGCCTACGCCGGTCTGGTCCGCCGCGCTGCCATTGCCGGCCACGGTGAACATACCGTCGATGAAGTCGGTGGGTTCGGCGGGCAGCGGGAACGGGCTCCAGCGCAACTGGTTCGGGTTGGCCGGAACCTCGTTGAAGCGGTTGTGGAAGCGGCCGTCCGGCATCGCCTCGAATGGGTGGTGCATGGCCGCCGGGCGGATGCGGTACAGCCAGCTGCGCCGGTTGCTGTGGCGCGGCGCGGTGAAGGCCGAGCCGGAGAGCTGCTCGGCATAGAGCCCGTGGGCCGCCTGCTGCGGCGAGTTCTGCCCTTCGGGCAGCACCCCGGGCAAGGCCTCGGTGGCGAATTCGTTGGCGAAACCTGACTGATACTGCTGTTTGCTGGCTGACATGGAAGCTCCGCGATCTGCCCGAGTGCGGGGGCACCACACGCCCCTCGCGATCCTATTATTCTTGCCCTACAACCGTTGGCCGCCTCACCCCAAGGACGAGGCGTTGTTCGTCTATTGCAACAACATCACAAGGAACCCGCATGTCCGACTCGTATTCCTCGCTGGGCAATGCCCCTTCCAATCACTCTATCCAGGATCTGATCCAGCCCCTCGCTTCCGGCAAAGGTTGGATGAAGTTCCTGGGCATCGTGTTCATCATCGGCGGTGCCCTCTACGCCATCACCATCGTCGGCATCATCATCGCGTGGCTGCCGATCTGGATCGGCGTGCTGCTCCTGCAGTCCGCCGGCGCCCTTGAACGCGCCCAGGTCAGCGGCGACGTCGCCGCCATGAAGGAAGCCTTGACCAAGCTGCGCAGCTTCTTCGTGATCCAGGGCGTGATGATGATCGTCGGCATCGCCTTGTGGGTCCTGGCGTTGATCTTCTATGGCGCCGTGTTCGCCGCCATGCTGCACAACGGCGGCTCCTGGCGCTAAAACCCTCCGCTCAAAAAGGCCGCCCTTCCCGGGCGGCCTTTTTCTTTGCGGTTTACAGCACGCCGCGCTTCATCTGATCGCGTTCGATCGATTCGAACAGCGCCTGGAAGTTGCCTTCGCCGAAACCCTCGTTGCCCTTGCGCTGGATGATCTCGAAGAAGATCGGGCCGATGTTGTTCTGCGTAAAGATCTGCAGCAGCTTGCGCTGCTTGGTCTCCGGATCGGCGTCGATCAGGATTTTGTTCTTCGCCAGGCGCGGCACATCTTCGCCGTTGTTCGGAATGCGCATGTCGATCACGTCGAAATACGAGTCCGGCGTGTCGAGGAACTCCACACCCTTCTCGCGCATCGCTTCCACCGTGTCGTAGATGTTGTCGGTGAACAGGGCGATGTGCTGGATACCCTCGCCGTGGTACGCGTCGAGATACTCGTTGATCTGCGACTTCGGATCACTCGACTCGTTAAGCGGAATGCGCACGATGCCGTCCGGCGCGGTCATCGCCTTCGACACCAGACCCGTCTTGGCGCCCTTGATGTCGAAATAGCGGATCTCGCGGAAGTTGAACAAGCGCTCGTAGTAATCCGACCACTTCTGCATATTGCCGAAGTAGAGGTTGTGAGTGAGGTGGTCGATGAAGGTGAGGCCAAAACCCTTCGGATTCTGGTCGGCGCCTGCGATCGGCTCGTAGTCGCCTTCGTAGATGCTGCCGTTGTCACCATAACGGTCGATCAGGTACAGCATGCAATCGCCAATGCCCTTCACCGCCGGCGCGTTCACTGCACGGCTGGCAAGCGCCTTTTCGCTCACGGCTTCACCGCCATTGCCGAGCACAACGCCGTAGACGTCCTTCGCCGGCTTCTCGAAACGGATCGCGAAACCCGCTGCGCACGGGCCATGGGCCTCGGCGAATTCAGCCGCAAAGGAGTCGGGATCTTCGTTGACCAGCAGGTTCACACCGCCCTGGCGGTAGACCGTGATCGCGCGCGACTTGTGCTTGAGCACCGCGCTGAAGCCCATGCTCTTGAACAGGGTATGCAGCTCGTGGCTGCGACCGGCCGGGGCAGCGAATTCGACGAATTCGAATCCGTTGATGCCCATGGGGTTTTCGAAGGTGGTGACCTGCATGCCAAGATTGGGCTGCGCGCTCATGGGGCTCTCCTGATGGACCGGACTCGATGGCCTACGCCTGGGCATCCCAAGCGTGCGACCATCCTCATAATCCTCGCGTTATAGTTACATATGAAACCATTTGCAAGGAGCGTCGCAGCAGTGGCTGAAGAACACCATCCTGACCATGCCCCGCTGGAGCTGGAAAATTTCCTGCCTTACCGGCTGTCCATCCTCTCCAACGCGGTCAGCCAGGCGATTGCCGACGATTATCAACGCCGGTTTGACCTCAGCATGACGGAGTGGCGCGTGATGGCGGTGCTGGCCCGCTTCGACGGTCTTTCCGCCCGTGAAGTGGCCGAGCGCACCCTGATGGACAAGGTGGCCGTGAGCCGCGCCCTGTCCAAACTGGTGGAAACCGGCTGGGTGACCCGCGCCACGCACGACGGCGACAAGCGCCGCTCCGTGCTGGGCCTGAGCGAGGCCGGCTGGGCCATCCACGAAGTGGTGGCGCCCATGGCCCGCGAGCACGAGCGCAACCTGATGTCCAAGCTGGACGAAGAGGAACGCACCTGGCTGCTGCGCATCCTGGACAAGCTGCAGGCGATCGAGCCGAAGTAATCCCCAGACACCACTCTCTTTGCCCGTCATTCCCGCCTTCGCGGGAATGACGAGTTAAAGGGGCGTCTTCCTTACTTCACGCCATGCATCAGGCGGTTGATCAGCGGTGCGATCAGGAACAACAAGGTGCCGGCGCCAGCCAGCAGCCAGAAGCTGAAGGTGAAGCCGCTGAGGGCAGAGGCCACCGTCATGCCGGTCTCGCCACTTACATGTCCGGCGAAGATGCCCGACAGGTTGTTGCCGATGCCGGTGGACAGAAACCAGCCACCCATCGCAAAGCCCACCAGCCGCACCGGCGCCAGCTTGGTCACCATCGACAAGCCGATCGGCGACAGGCATAGCTCGCCCAGGGTCTGCAGCACGTAGACCAACACCAGCGGCCAGAACGGAATCAGGTGACGACTGTCCACGAGGCTGGATAGCGCGTACATCAGCACAATGAAGGCCACCGCGTTGCCCAACAGACCCAGGCCGAACTTGCGCGGGATCGACGGCTCGATGTTGCGCTTGTCGAGCCAGCCCCACGCCAGCGATACGAACGGCGCCAGCAGCACCAGCGCCAGCGGCGCGACAGACTGGAACCAGCCCACCGGGAATTCCCAGCCGCCGAACATCTCGCGGTCCACGATGTTCTGTGCCAGGAAGTTGAACGAGCTGCCGGCCTGTTCGTAGAACATCCAGAACAGTACGTTGAACACGAAGATGATCAGCATCGCGAACACACGGTCGCGCTGCACTTTGCCCTCGCGGAAGCCTTCCACCAGCAGCAGCAGCGACAAGCCCACGAACAGCGCGCTCAGCATCCACTGCAGCACGATGGCGCCGGCCTTGGCCATCACCAGGTACACCAGCGGAATCGCCAGCACGCAACCGATCAACACATAGAGCACGCGCATGCGGTTCGCCTGGTCCGCGGTCGGGCGACCCACGCCCTTCAACTGACGGCGACCGATCCAGAACCACACCAGGCTGATCAGCATGCCGATGCCCGAGGCCAGGAACACCAGCTTGTAGTTCTGCTCCATGGGTGTGTCGGTGAAGTGGCTGGCCAACCAGCCGGTCAACAGCGGCGAGAACAGCGCGCCCGCGTTGATGCCCATATAGAACAGAGTGAAGCCGCGATCGCGACGCGCGTCGCTCACGCCGTAAAGCTGCCCCACCATGGACGAGATATTCGGTTTGAACAGGCCGTTGCCCACGATCACGGTGGACAGGCCGAGCAGGAATATCTGCTCATTCGGCAGCATGATCATGAACAGGCCGGCCGACATCACCACCGCGCCGACCAGGATCGAGCGCTGATAGCCAAGGACGCGATCCGCCACGTAACCGCCAAACACCGCCGCCGCGTAGACCAGCGCCAGATAGGCGCCGTAGGTGCGGCTGGCGAAGCCTTGGCCCGCAGCGTCGCCCTTGAAGAACTCCGCCACGATGTACAGCGTCAGCGCCCAGCGCATGCCGTAGAACGCAAAGCGCTCCCAGAACTCCGTCATGAAGAGCATCCACAACGGACGCGGATGCCCCATGGTCTGCGGGTAATCGGGCACCGACGGTGCGGTGGCAGTGTTGGTCTCGCTCATGCAAACCCCATGAAGACAGGAAGGGCACTCGCGTGCCGGTCGAAAGTTTTTGCGAATCGGGACATGTAACCGGCCACGCCCAGGCCCGTCAAATGCACCGCACCATTCCCTGGTCCCGCATCGGGCCGCTTCTTAGCGCACGCCATGCATCAAACGGTTGATCAGCGGTGAAATCAACAGCAGCAGCACACCTGCGCCCGCCAGCAGCCAGAAGCTGAAGGTGAAGCCCGCCAGCGCGGACGCCGCCGTCATGCCGCTCTCTCCACTGATCTTTCCCGCCAACAGGCCGGACAGATTGCCACCGACGGCCATCGACAGAAACCAGCCGCCCATCGCCACACCTACCACGCGCGGCGGCGCCAGCTTGGTCACCATCGACAGGCCGATGGGCGACAGACACAGCTCGCCGACAGTCTGCAGCACGTAGCAAGCGGTCAGCGGCCAGAACGGGATCAGCCCGTGGCTGTTGACTGAGTACGTCAGGGCATACATCAGTGCGGTAAAGCCGAGGCCGTTGAACACCAGCCCCAGGCCGAACTTACGCGGGATCGAGGGCTCCTGGTGGCGCTTGGCCAGCAGCGCCCACACCTGGGTCACCAAGGGCGCCAGCAGGATGATCGCCACGGGGCTCACCGATTGGAACCAGCCCACCGGGAACATCCAGCCGCCGAACATCTCGCGATCGACCATGTTCGCGGCGAGGAAGTTGAATGATGTACCCAGCTGGAAATACATCATCCAGAACAGGATGTTGAAGGCGAAGATGATCAGCATCGCGATCACTCGATCGAGCTGCACGCGATCGTGCCGCACCGCCTCCACCACCAGCATCGCGGCCACGCCGACAAACAACAGGCTCAACAGCCACTGCAGGCCGCTCGCACCGATAAAGGCGAGCAGCAGATAGACCAGCGGCACCGCGACCACCACACCCAGCAGCACCCACACCACGCGCATGCGGCTGGCGGCCTCCGGCGCAGGCCGACCCACGTTCTTCAGGCCGCGGCGACCAAACCAGAACCAGAGCAGGCTCAACGCCATGCCGACACCGGCCGCTGCGAACACCACGCGATAGTTTTCCTGCGTCGGTGTATCTGTGAAATAACCCGCCAACCAGCCGGTCAGCAGCGGCGCGAGCAGCGCACCGCCATTGATGCCCATATAAAACAAGGTGAAACCGCGGTCGCGACGCTCATCCTTGGGGCCATACAACTGGCCGACCATGGAAGAAATGTTTGGCTTGAATAGGCCATTGCCCACCACGACCATCGCCAAGCCCAGCAGGAACAAATCCTTGCTCGGCAACATCACGACGAATAAGCCCAACGCCATCACCAGCGCGCCGATCAGGATCGAACGCTGGTAGCCAATGACCTTGTCCGCGACGAAACCACCAAAGATGCTGGTGGCATAGATGAGCGCGGTATAGGCGCCATAAATCTTGCTGGCCCAGGCTTCGCCTGCCGGATCGCCATGGAAGAAGTGCGCCACGATGTACAACGCCAGCGCCCAGCTCACGCTGTAGAACGCAAAGCGCTCCCAGAATTCCGTCATGAACAACATCCACAGCGGCCGTGGATGCCCCAGCATCTGCGGGAAATCGGGTGCGGACGCGGGTGCGGTCTCGGCGGTGTTGCTCATGCATGCCCCTTTGCAAGCAGAACGGCGCGCTAGGCGCCGTCACATCGTTGGGTTGGCGAAAGAAAGTGGGAACCTGGCTCAGGCGCCCAGTTCGGTGCGCACGTCCAGCAACTCCGGGAAAAACTCCAGGTCCAGCGCCTTCTTGAGGAACGACACGCCCGAGGAACCACCTGTGCCGCGCCGATGTCCGATGATCCGTTCCACGGTTTTCATATGGCGGAAACGCCACATCTGGAAACTCCCTTCCACATCCACCAGTTGTTCGCACATGTGGTACTCAGGCCAGAATGTCGTTCGGTTTTCGTAAATGCGCTTGAGCACGGGCAGCAGACCCTCATGCCGCTTATAAGGCTGCGACCAATCGCGCTGCGTCAGCTCGTCAGGCACCGCATGCCCGCGGCGCGCGAGATAGCACAGAAATTCGTCGTACAGGCTCGGTGCGTCCAGCACCTCACGCAGCGCGGCCTGCGCCGCAGGATCGTACGCAAACACCTGCAACATCTGGGCATTCTTGTTGCCCAGCAGGAATTCGATCTGCCGATACTGCAACGATTGAAAGCCCGAGGACGTGCCCAGCACACCACGGAATTCCAGGTATTCGGAAGGCGTCAGCGTTTCAAGCACCGCCCACTGCTCGAACAACTGGCGCTGCACGTGCTTCACGCGCGCCAGGATCTTCAAGCATGGATCGATCTCATCGCGGCGCAGATGCGCCACAGCCGATTTCAGCTCGTGGATGACCAGTTTCATCCACAGTTCCGCCACCTGGTGCTGCACGATAAAAAGCATTTCATCGTGATGCGGCGGATCGCTCAGCGGCTGCTGGGCCGTCAGCAACTGGTCCAACCGCAGGTAGCCGCCGTAGGTCAGTCGTCCGTTCAGGTCGAGTTCGATGCCGGCCTCAAGGTCGCGCTGGTTCTCGGTCATATCGATCCGGGGTGCGGAAAAGGTCGCATGGTAACCCGTGTGAAGGCCGACCCCGTACGAGGGCGCATGCTGCACCGTGCCTTGCGGCGCAACATGCCCGCCTGTAACAATTTTGCTCTTGCTCAGGGCTTTACGTCCGCTGCTGGCCCCACTGGATGGGCCGCCGACGCCCCGGCACCCCAATCCCTACCATTACTCACTCCAGGAGCGAGTCGTGTCCATCGCCGCCAAGTTTGAAATCGAATACCTCCAGTATCTCGATGCTGAAGGTAAGCAGGTCCGTGACGATCTGCCTGAATTTGCCAAAGATCTCAACCACATGGTTGAGCTGTACAAGCTGATGCTATCGACCCGCGTGTTCGACGCGAAGTCGGTCGCCCTGCAGCGCACCGGCAAGCTCGGCACCTACGCCAGCTGTCTGGGCCACGAAGCCGCCCACGTCGGCATCGGCAGTGCCATGAAGCCCGAGGACGTGTTCGCGCCGAGTTACCGCGAATACGGTGCACAGCTCTATCGCGGCGTGCAGCCGCGCGAGGTGTACATGTACTGGGGCGGCGACGAGCGCGGCAACGACTACCAGAAGGAACCGGCTCGCCACGATTTCGCGTGGTCGGTGCCGATCGCTACGCAGTGCCTGCATGCCGCCGGTTCCGCACTGGCGTTCAAGATCCGCAACGAGAAGCGCGTAGCCGTGTGCACCATCGGTGACGGTGGTTCGTCCAAGGGCGACTTCTACGGCGCCATCAACATCACCGGTGCGCAGAACCTGCCGATGGTCGCGGTAATCGTCAACAACCAGTGGGCCATCTCGGTGCCGCGCAAGATCCAGACGGGTGCGCCGACGCTGGCGCAGAAGGGTATTGCGGCGGGCCTGTTCTCCATCCAGGTGGACGGCAACGACATCATCGCCGTGCGCAAGGCGATGGAAGACGCGCTGGACCGTGCACGCAACGGCCAGGGTGGCAGCGTGCTGGAGCTGGTCACTTACCGCCTCTCCGACCACACCACTGCCGACGATGCACGCCGTTACCGCGGCGAGCAGGAAGTGAAGGACGCCTGGGCGAAGGAGCCAATGAAGCGCCTGCGCAACTGGCTGGTAGCCAAGGGTGTGTGGGACGACGCGAAGGAAGAAGCCTGGAAGGCCGAGTGCGACGACTGGATGGACAACGAGGTGAACGCCTACCTCGAGACCAAGACGCAGCCCGTCACGGCGATGTTCGACTACATCTTCGCCGAAGTCCCCGCCGATCTCGCCAAGCAGCGCGATCTCGCCATCCAGCTCGACAAGAAGGCCCATTAAGTCATGGCACAGATCACCCTTATCGAAGCCGTCACCCAGGCTCTTGCGTATGAAATGGCGCACGACGACAGCGTCGTGGTGCTGGGCGAAGACGTTGGCGTCAACGGCGGCGTGTTCCGCGCTACCCAGGGCCTGCAGGAAAAGTTCGGCGAACTGCGCGTGCTCGACACGCCGCTGGACGAAACCACCATTGCCGGCGTCACCGTGGGCCTCGCCGCCCAGGGTATGAAGCCGGTGGCCGAAGCGCAGTTCGAAGGCTTCATCTACCCGATGATGGAGCAGATCGCCTGCCACGCCGCGCGTATGCGCAACCGCACGCGCGGCCGCATCACCGTGCCGGCCGTGTGGCGCGCTCCTTGGGGCGGCGGCATTCGCGCGCCGGAGCATCACTCGGAAGCGAACGAACATCTGTTCACCAACATCCCGGGCCTGCGCGTGGTGATGCCGTCGTCGCCGGCGCGTGCTTACGGCCTGCTGCTTGCCGCCATCCGTGATCCGGATCCGGTGATGTTCTTCGAGCCCAAGCGCATCTACCGTCAGTACAAGGAAGAAGTGCCCGATGACGGCGAGGCCTTGCCGCTCGACGTGTGCTTCGTGCTGCGCGACGGCACCGACGTCACCCTCGTCTCGTGGGGCGCACAGGTGAAGGAAGCGCTGGAAGCGGCCGACGCACTTGCCGAAGAAGGCATCAGCGCGGAAGTCATCGACGTCGCCACGCTCACCCCGCTGGACTTCGACACGATCGCCGAATCGGTGCAGAAGACCGGTCGCTGCGTGATCGTGCACGAGGCCCCGAAGACTGCGGGTTTCGGCGCGGAAATCGCCGCACGTCTTGCCGAAGAATGCATGTACGACCTGCTCGCACCGGTCGAACGCGTCAGCGGCTACGACACGCACATCCCGCTGTTCCGCCTGGAAATGAAGTACATGCCGAGTGCCGAACGCGTGGTGGACGCCGCCAAGCGCGCGCTGGCAGCCAGCTAAGAACATGCACCCGATGTCCCGGCCATGCCGGGACATCGCACTATGAAATTCTCCGCCTGACCACGGAATTAAACTCATGGCCGACATCAAGACTTTCTACCTACCCGACCTCGGCGAAGGCCTGCCCGACGCCACCATCGTCGAGTGGCACGTGAAGGAAGGCGACACCATCAAGCTCGACGCACCGCTGTGCTCGATGGAAACCGCCAAGGCCGTCGTCGACGTGCCCTCCCCGTACACCGGCAAGGTGACCAAGCTGCACGGCGCCGCCGGCGACATTATCGAAACCGGTGCCGCGCTGGCCGAGTTCGAACCCGACCCGAACGCCAAGCAGCGTGCGGAAGCCGAATCGACTGGCCATCACCACGGCCCGAAGAAGGGCGCCGGCAGTGCCGCTGCCGAGCCGAAGAAGGTTGTTGCCTCCGATGAAGGCGGCGAGATCGACAACGGCACTAGCGATCGCGAAGACGAAGGCACCGTCGTCGGCGCCATGGTCTCCGGCAGCCACGTGCATGTGGAACAGGCAAGCAGCGTCGGCGGCGTGAAGGCCGTACCCGCCGTGCGCGCGCTCGCCAAGAAGCTCAAGGTCGACCTGACTCGCGTCAAGCCGACGGGCGCTGACGGTGTGGTCACCATGGCCGACGTGAAGAACGCCGCCGCCAACGGCAGTGCCGCACTCGGTGCCGCGCCGGCCCGTAGCGTGCCGGCGTCCGCCGGTCATCACCTTGCCCCGCAGTTGCCCGAGCCGGAGCCGGCTCGCACGGCAACCTCGCTCGCCGGCAAGCCGGTGCGCACGGCCCCGCCGAGCGTGCAGGCCAGCGGCCAGCCGGAACAGCTCAAGGGCGTTCGCCGCAACATGGCGCGCGTCATGGCCGACGCCCACGCCCAGGTGGTCCCGACCACGCTGGTGGACGACGCCGACCTGCACGCCTGGATCGGCAAGCAGGACATCACCGCCCGCCTGATCCGCTCCATCGTGGTTGCGTGCAAGGCCGTGCCGGCGCTCAACGCCTGGTTCGACGGCAAGAACCTCACCCGCACGCTGCATCCGCATGTGGACATCGGCATTGCCGTGGACACCGAGGAAGGCCTGTTCGTGCCGGCCCTGCGCAACGCCGACGTGCTCGACGGTGCCGGCATCCGCGCCGCCATCAAGCGCCTGCGTACCTCAGTGGAAGATCGCACCATTCCGGCGTCGGAGCTGTCGGGCTACACCATCAGCCTGTCGAACTTCGGCATGTTCGCTGGTCGCTACGCCACGCCGGTCGTCGTGCCGCCGTGCGTCGCCATCATCGGCGCCGGCAAGCTGAGCCATGACGTGGTGGCCGTGATGGGTGGCATCGAAGTGCATCGCCGCATGCCGATCTCGATCACCTTCGATCACCGCGCTGCCACCGGTGGCGAAGCTGCCCGCTTCCTCAAGGCGTTGCTGGACGATCTGTCCGCGCCGAACTGAGCGTAGTCACGTTGAACAAAAAAAAGCCCCGGTCATGCCGGGGCTTTTTTGTTCTCGCTCATGTGTCGCTGAAAGGCACTGGATTCCGGCCCTTGCCCCTTTTGTGGGGTTCGCGGGAATGACGGTGAGGGGAATAAACGGTGAGGAGCACTCAATACCGCTGCACGAAATAATTCATCGTGTGATCCAACGCCTTACGCCAGCGCTGTTCCAGTGCGAGGTCATACGCCGGATCGTGCTCGCGAATAGCCACGAGCAACGCCTCCGTCCAATACGGATACAACGCCGGCGGCACCGGCGCATGGCCACTGCGGCTATGCGCGCAGGTCATCTGTTCCATCGTGCGCTTGGTCAACGTGCTGCCACCCGCGTGCGCGATGGCTGCGCTGATGCCCCGACGCAGCGCGATGTACTGCTTACTGAAGTCGGTGTCCTTGAACAGCTCCGGCACATCCGGATGGCTGGTCATGAATATCTCGTAGAAACGAGCAATGAATTTCCCATGCTGCAAGCAACGGCCATAGCTCGTCTGCAGATCGTCGAACGTGTCGCTCATGCTTTTTCCGTGCGATACCTCAGCGCCGAAAACTAGCATCTGTCGCCATAGGTAACCTTGAGGCACATAGTCGCGACGATGTGACCAGGAACGTCGCACCTGTGGCGCGCCGGTACTTCTACGTTCTGGCCATGCCGACTCGCTTCCGTTCGCGTTAACGCAATTTATTAGGCAGATACATCGTTCGGCAGATATACGCTCACCCCGCTCGTCTTCACACTGCTCTGACAAAACGATAAGTGGCGAAGGAAGGTTGCCCCTCTCCCTCCACCTTTGACGGACGTGTTCATGGATGAGCAACGATCGGTTGAGCACGCTCCTTTTCGGCCGTCCGATGCGGCACCGGAAAATGCGACAGCCACAGGCAAGGTTGTCCACCTACTCGCTCAGGGTGAAGCCTTTCTTCTTCAGCGACGGTGGCAGGACGCCGAGCGATTGTTTCGACATGCACTCACCCAAGGGCATGCCGATGTATCCATCATCGCGCTGCTCGCCCGAACCCTTCTGGCGCAGGGCAAGCTGCGCGAAGCGCGCGAACTGATCAACAGTCAGTCCACTGCTACGGCGTTCACTTCACCCGCCATGCTGCTCCTGCGCGCGCAGATCCTTCTTGAGATGGGTGAGCGACAGGACGCCATCGTCGCCTTCCAGTACGCCCTCGCCGCCGCACCCGACAATGGCAACGCGCATATCGGGCTTGCTGTCGCCTTGGGGCAGGATGGCCAGAGCCGAGCTGCCCATGCCTCGGCCATGATGGCCATCACCCACGGGGTGGACCATGCAGGGAGCCGATCCGTACTGGCGCGCTCGCTGTACGAAATGCATCGCTACGGCGACGCCGAAGCGGAGTACCGCCGCGCCCTGAAGCACTCCCCATGGAACATCGGCACGCACATATCGTTGGCGGAACTGATCTGGCTACGCACGCGTGATGTATCGGCAGCGCTGGTGGAAGTCGATCGCGCATTGCTGCAACTCCGCGATAGCCGCGCGATGGACCTTCGCTTGCTGCGAGCCCGCATGCTGTTCGCGGCAGGCGATCGCGAGGAGGCGCTGGAACAAATTGAGCAATGGATACCGTCGAACCCTAACCATCTGCCGCTGCGCATCCTTGCCATCAAGTTGTGGATCACCATCGACCCCGCGCGAGCAGCGCAGCACGCAACGCATGCCATGCAACTGGCTCCCGGCCACACCGGCGTTATCGGGCTCTATGGTGACGCGATGCTCGCTGCCGGCCATCCGGAAATCGCTGCCCACGTCGCGCAACGCCTGCTAGAGGGAAACCCGCACGACAATCACGCGATCGCCTTGCGGGCTGCGGCGTGGCGACTGCTCGGCGATCCACGTCACCTACCGTTCCATGACTACGAGTCGCTCGTACGAAGCTGCATGCTCGACGTCCCGGACGGCTGGTCCAGCCTCCCGCACTATCTGGACACGTTGGCCGACGAACTGCGCCACGAGCATGAGTTGCTGGCCGAACCGCTTGAGCTAAGCGTTCGCGGCGGAACGCAGGTCGAACATCGCACCACGGAAACTGAGATGCCGGCCGTACGTGCGTTTCCCAAGGCGGTGAACGGCGCTCTGCGGCGCTACATAAGCGCGCTGGGAATCGGCGATACCGCTTGGCACCGTCGCTCAACGGGTCATTACCGCCTCGCGGGTCTCTGGTCCGTGCGCCTGAAGTCCCAAGGCCATCACGTCAGTCACTATCACGGCCAAGGCTGGCTCTCGTCGGCGTGCTACGTGCAGATGCCCAAGGCAGTGAACCAAGGCGGTGGACAAGGATGGCTGAAATTCGGCGAGCCAGGCCTTGCGACACGACCTGCGCTGGGCGCCGATTACTACGTGCAACCCGTCCCCGGCATGATCGTGTTGTTTCCATCGTGGATGTGGCATGGCACCGTGCCATTCACCGGTGCCACCGACGAACATCGACTCACCATGGCTTTCGACGCCGTGCCGGCAGCAATACCGTGAGCCCGTGGAAAGCCTCGGCCTGATCGCCGCGCCCTCCGGCGATCCATGCAGATTGACGGGGTATCGACCCTGCAGCCGCTATACGACAGTCTCGTGTCGCCATCGGAGTCGTTCATGCATCACAGCCGGCTATGCACCCTCGTGCTCGACTGCAAGACCGATGACCTCAGCAAGGCGGCCACGTTTTGGAGTCACGCTCTGGGTAAATCCATCGTCACCCTCGATCAGGATGGTGACGGCAAGTACGCCGAACTCGCCACCGAGGACGACGAACCGATCATCCTGCTGCAGCGCGTGGATCATGAGAGCCACGTGCATCTGGATATCGAGACGGACAACCTGGAGGCCGAAGTCGAGCGGCTAGAGAAACTCGGCGCCACGCGCGTCGCCTTCGTGCGCGATCGCTGGTGGGTGATGGAGGCGCCGAGCGGGCACCGCTTCTGCGTGGTGCGTCCGCAACGCGAACGCTTCGGACCACACCTCAATCGCTGGGAATGATGCGCGCCTTTCGGCGAAGCAGCATCAGTAGTCGCGGATATCCAGCGCGATAAACCCACGCACGCTGTAGCCCTGCTCACTCGCTTGCCACGGCAACGATGCGAGCAACCGGTCGCCCGCAGGCCACGGGGCGTTGTCCAGCAGCGCCTCGGCACTAACCGTGCCGTCATCGCCACGACGATAGAACAGGCGCACCCAGTGCAGCTCAGGATTCAGCGCTGCATCCTGCAACGCGGCACGTAGCGCAGGCATGAGTTCCGAAGGCGGTTCAACGCCGTCCTTGCTCGACAACCAAGGCCCCACGAACACGTCCCAAGTGCGTATGCCGAAATCCCAGCCGTACAAGGTCATGCGACGGTCGTCGGTGACGTACCAGCATGCCGCCAGCAGCACGTGGAAGATGCCTTCCTCGAACGCGCGCAGCGCATCGAGGCAGCCTGCCTCGCCACCACCGACGCCCGCAAAGCTCTCTTCGATATGGCGGTCTTCACTCAGCACCACATCGACGTCCAGACGCCCCGGCTCACCGGCTGCGCCTTCAAACCAGCTTGCGCGCACGGCGGGGAAATCGCCGTCCGTCATCAGCCATTCTTCGTCCGGCTCCAGTTCGACGTCGTGACGCTCGAACAGACGCAGGAGGTATCGCTGGAGATCCGAATCTTGCATGACTGCTTCCGCCTTTAATGCGCCTGAGGGCGCCACACCAACTGACGCACGATCAGCGCCAGCACCAACACCACCACGCATGCCCCATAGCCATACAGCGCCGGCAGTACCTGCTGCCAGATGGCGCCGCTGGACGGGCCGTACTGGCCCACCGCAGGCACCGCGGCAGTATCAAACGCGCTGCCCGCACACTCCACTGCTGCGAAAGCAGCGAGCAACAGTGCAGCGACGTCGAACCAACGACGCAGACGCGTGCGCGGCAGGCTCTTGGGATAGGCCCAGAAGGCCCACCCCAGAATCAGCAGCCAGGGCGCCAGCAACAGAATGGCCAGGTAACGCATGCGTCAATTCACTCCCTGAAGGCCGTAGGCCCCCTTATTCCTGCGCGGCAAGTTGGTCGAGCGCGCCGCGCAGGCGAACCAGTGCTTCGTCGCGCGCTTGCTCGCCGTCATAAGCGGGCGTAGCGCCGACTTCCTCACCATCGATCTCCAGCACCAACGCCTGCGGTAGCACCTGCACTACAGCCGCTGCGCTGCCCAGATCCTTGATGCGCTTCTGCATGGCGCCGGCTGCCTTGGGATCGGCAAACGAGCGCGACAACAGCAGCTCCTCGCCTTCCGAGGAGAACAGGCGGAAACGGAAGCTACCATCCGCATCGCGGAAACTTGCAAGGCGCGGCGCTTTGCCGCCCTTCGCGGTGGCTGTCTTGGACGCAGTCGCCTGCGGCGCCACCGAGGAGCCCGAACGCAGGCCGATGGCATCACGCAGCTCGGCAACCTTCGGCCCCGCGATGGCGCGCGCCTTCTTGGCGCCTTCGTGCAGGATTTCCTCGATCACTGCCGGGCGCGCAATCAACGCGTCGTAGCTCTCGCGCATCGGCGCAATTTCTACTTCCAGACGCTCGAACAGCACCTGCTTCGCCTCGCCCCAGCCCAGCCCGTTGACGAGTGCTTCGCGGAACGCGGTGGATTCAGCCTCGCTGGCGAACGCGCGGAAGATGGTGAACAGCGAGGAGCTGTCCGGATCCTTTGCCTCGCCCGGCAGGCGCGAGTCGGTGACGATGCGCATGATCGCGTCGCGCAAATGCTTCTGACCACCCGCAAACAGCGGAATGGTGTTGTCGTAGCTCTTGGACATCTTGCGGCCATCCAGGCCCGGCAGCGTCGCCACCTGCTCCTCGATCACCACTTCCGGCAGCGCGAAGAATTCGCGGCCGTAGATGTGATTGAAGCGCTGTGCGATATCACGCGCCATTTCGATGTGCTGGATCTGATCGCGCCCCACCGGCACCTTGTTCGCATTGAACGCGAGGATGTCCGCCGCCATCAGCACCGGGTACATGTACAGGCCCGCGGTGACGCCGGCATCCGGGTCTTCACCCGCTTCCGTGTTCTTGTCCACGGAAGCCTTGTACGCATGCGCGCGGTTAAGCAGACCCTTGGCGGTGACGCAGGTAAGGAACCAAGTCAGCTCCGGGATTTCCGGAATGTCCGACTGACGATAGAAGGTGACCTTCTGCGGATCGAGCCCGGCGGCAAGCCACGTGGCGGCAATCTCCAGGCGCGAACGCTCGATGCGCTCCGGATTGTCGCTCTTGATCAGCGCGTGGTAGTCGGCCATGAAGTAAAACGCGTCGACGTCGTCGCGCTTGCTCGCGGCCACGGCCGGGCGAACGGCGCCGACGTAGTTGCCAAGGTGCGGCGTGCCGGTGGTGGTGATGCCGGTAAGTACGCGGGTCTTCATACTCTCTTCTTCGTATCGTTATTGTTTGTTGTTATCAGCGGATCAGCGTGGACTTGCCGAACAGCGATTCGACCAGATCCACTGCGAGACGCGCGGTCTGGTTCTTCTTGTCGAAAGCGGGGTTGAGTTCGACGATGTCGAGCGAACCCACACGCCCCGTATCCGCAATCATCTCCATACAGAGCTGCGCCTCGCGATAGTTCGGGCCGCCGCGCACCGTGGTGCCCACACCCGGCGCAATGCTCGGGTCGAGAAAATCCACGTCGAAGCTGATGTGCAGGTGCGTGTTCTCGTCGATGCCGGCCAGCGCTTCTTCCATCGTGCGCTTCATGCCCACTTCGTCGATATGGCGCATGTCGAAGATGCTCACCTGCGACTCGCGCACCAGGCGCTTCTCGCCCTCGTCCACCGAGCGGATGCCGATCTGACGGAACACCGCCGCCGAAGTGGCTGGCACATGGCCGCCCATCTCGATCAGTTCCTTCGGCCCGTTGCCACACAGGCAGGCCACCGGCATGCCGTGGATATTGCCCGAGGGCGTGGCTTCCGCCGTATTGAAGTCAGCGTGCGCATCCAGCCACAGCACCCGCAGCGTCTTGCCCGTGTCGCGGCAATGGCGCGCCACGGCGCTGATGGAACCGATGGCAAGGCAATGGTCACCGCCCAGCATGATCGGCAGGCGGCCATCGGCCAGCTCCGCGTAGATCGCCTCATGCACGGCTTGGTTCCAGGCGACCACTTCCGGCAGATGGCGATAGCCATCTACCGGCGGCTGCCACGGGTTGAGCGGTCCCTGCAGATTGCCGCGGTCAACCACGTCCAGCCCACGCCGCGTGAGCCTCGCGGCCAGATTGGCCACGCGCAATGCTTCCGGACCCATGGAAGCGCCGCGATGCCCCGCACCGATGTCGGTGGGAACGCCGATCAGGGAAAGTGCCTTGTTGACCATGAAAACCTGCAGTGTGGAAACGGGAAGTACGAGACGTCTTAGTGTGCCAGAGGCAGATGGCGTTGCCGCCACCCATTCAGGCTGCCATCCAGCACCCGCACGTGGGAATAACCGAGGTCGGTGAGCGTCTGCTGTGCCTTCGCGGCACGTTTCCCGGAGACGCAATACACCACGATCTCACTGTCACGCGGCACGCCCAGCACGCCCGCGCGGCTGGCCAGCTGTTCGACCGGGATATTGAGCGCACCGGCGATATGGCCGTCGGCGTATTCGTCGGTATGGCGCACATCCAGCAACACCGGCGCCTGTCCTGTCTGCTGGCGTTGCAGCAGTTGCGCGGCACCGATCGGCGCGTCCGCCGCCATGGCACTACGCATGCCCACCAACAACCACCCTGCAAGCAGGATGGCCCTGAGCCTGCGGGACCGTGTCCCCTGGCCTGGCGAAACGCGCTGAAACACCGCCAACACCTTGAATATCATGAAGTAATGGGCAAGCCGGAAGCCCGGCCACCGCCCATAGTAACGTCAAAGGCACCCAATATTCCCCGCCGGGTGCTGGAGATCGCCCGTTATGCCAGCGAGAGCTGGAAGCACTCGGCAACAGGAAACTGCTTTGTCAGTGCTTCGCCAAGCGGAAGTGCCTGGCGCAACCTACGCGAAGTTGACGCCCGCGATGTCGGCCCCTCTACACCATGCCGCGAATCTTCCCTTCCGCGTGGATCGCAGCGATCAGTTCAACCGATGCATCCGACCACCGCTCGACCGCAGCGCCATCCCGAACAATGGTGTCGTGCACAAACCCGAAGCGATCACCGTCTCGCCAGACTTGGGCGATATAAGCCAAGTCAGCCGGTGTCTTGGTAATGGTGAGCTCGTAGTGAAATGTCGATCCAGCATGGTTGAACCGATGCGTCGATCTCGCCACGGCATAGCCCCACAATCCTTGGTGGCGCACATATATGCCAGCGCAAAAGCACTTCGAACACTCTGCCGAACGGTCTACGCCGAGATCAAGGAAACGTGTACTTGGAACGTAGATCGATCAAAGCGAATGAGTGGCAGTGCTTTCAGAGAGCCAGCTCATTGCCAATGTCTACGCACTCTCGCCGCCAAGTAGTGAGTATCGCCAACATAGCTGGGCTCACAACCGCGAGTATCTCGAAATAAATACACGCCACGCATACCAAGTCAGCAAGAATGATTAGTGAACCTGACCCCGTTCTTGCTCGACAGCGCTACCTTCGCCCTGGTGGCGATATTCAAGATTTGTCCAATTGTCTTTGCGGGTGCACGGCTGTATTAGAAGACCTTTCAAAGGAGCGCAGCGCAATGGCCTCAATGGAAGATCACTATGCTGTCTGTATGCCATGCCGGCTCAGAAATGAGGCCCGCAAAGCTGAGGCGCGCGCCAATCCTCCGACGCCGCACCCTGAGCCCGCGCCGCCGCCGTCATCGATATATGACCCAAATCTCTACTACGCACAATTGCAGCTTGTGCGAGAGGGCGACGGCGGCCCCGTGCCGAATCTGCCCTATGAGGCAATACTAAGCGACGGAACGCGCGAGTGTGGCGCGACAGATGCCAATGGTTTAACTGCGATAATTTGCACTGCGCGACCGCTAGCCGTTCAGCGCGTCACGCTGACGTCGCCAGCCCAGGCTAGGACATTACCGTGCTGCGATGCCCCTTTAGACAGCACAGATGGCGAGCGAATTTATTTAGACGCTGGCAGCAATGTGTTTGCTTACACTGCCAAAACAACGACCGAACCCGCCGTTACCCGTCTACCCGTGCCTAAAGGCCGAGCCCGCGCCTTAACGGCCGGCGAAGAAGCCATCGCGCGAACAGTGTTCGGCGATGGTGTCGACTACTCAGAAGTAAAGATTCACAATCGTGGAACGTTGCTTTTTTTGGGGTTTCAAGACAGCGATACAGCAGTAACGCCAAACGGCGAAATGTTCATGCCTTCCAAAATCTATCGGGACGATTACTCACAGGGCACAGACGCAGATAGGCGTCTATTCATGCACGAAATGGTTCACGTCTGGCAATTCCAAATGGATTACCCGGTGAAGCGCAAGGCGTTGACGGTGACAATTCACGGGGCATCCGCCTATAGCTACACACTGACACCAAATAGTCGTCTAAGTGATTTCAACATGGAGCAGCAAGGCAATTTGATGTCTGACTACTACATGATTTGTATCTATCGGCGCGCTCAATCTGCCTACAATCCTCACACGCACCCGGCATATCTCTATCAGGTGATGCAGCCGTTCGTTAACCCGACCGATCCCCGTCACTTACCGAACGTGAATCTATGAAGCGCTTCTGCCTGATTTCCATTGCGCTGTGGGTCGTTATCGCGCGCAACGCCGCAGGACAGGATGCGCCCAAAGGCTTGCCGTCGTTGACTATCAAGCAAGCCGGCAACGTCCCAGCCGCCTGCTTGCCTATCCACAATGAAGCGTTGCCACTTCTCGGTGCTGCAGTTGGGCCGCTTGATGGCGAGTGGCCGCCGGAAGAATGGGCGATAGTCAGGCAACCTAGCGGTAAGGCATTCATACTAAAGCCGGGAGAGTGCATTACCTACGGAACGACGTTAAACGGATATAGACAAGAAGGCGGGGGGCATCCGTTAGTTGCGGGCGCGACATATGAATTCATCGTGCGTAGCGGCGACAAACCCTCACGATGGGATGAAGGGCTCTTTTTAAGCGTGTTCTGCATCGAGCAGCAGGCTGACGGTTCGCGCCGAATTCTCCCCTATGTTCTTCACGACGATGGCACGGCGACCTATCCGCGCTGCGGAAGATATATAGGCTGGAAAGCAGCGCCGAATAGCTTTATTCCATCTGACTATCCGGCTAGCCGAGAGTAAACGGGCTACAACCAAAAACGGGGTCAGGCTCACTTTCCACAAAGCAGGCCAGCAAATTTCGTAGCCGTTGGGATGGCCGCACTCGCCCCAACAAAAAAGGCCTGCGCAGACCAAGTCCGCACAAGCCTTTCTGTTTATCTGGTGCCGGCAGCAGGAGTCGAACCCGCGACCTACTGATTACAAATCAGTTGCTCTACCAACTGAGCTATACCGGCGAAGGGTGGCAAGTCTAGCAGGCCTGTGTGGCTGAGCGCCAAAGGTGGATCAGAAGCAGCCGGTGCTGTGGGAGCCGACGCCCTTGACGCGGTTGCGCCAGTCGGCGTGGCCATTGTCGGCGATGACCACGTCCAGCCAATACTCGGGCACGGTTTCGGTGCGCTCGGTCATCTGCGCGGGGAAGCCGGCGGCGACCACTTGTTCGCGGCGACGGCGGGCGTTGGCGGGGTCTTTGAACAGGCCCAGCGAGACGGTGTTGGATTGGTCACCCTGGCCGACGACGAAGTAGTCGCCCACGTTGGCGGCGGCGAGGCGGCGGCCGAGTTCCAGCGCCTTGTCGCGGCTACCACCGCCCGGCAGGTAGACCCACCAGCCGGCGGTCTGGGTGGTCTGTTCCTGGCGCGAGCGCATACGCGCGGCCTGGTTGGTGAGCGCGACGCGGGCGTTGCGCATATCCGTCTGTGTAGCGAAGGGCCCCAGCGCCATGCAGGTATAGGTGTTGGGTCGCGGCGGTTGCGGCGGCGCGGGTGCCGGCTCGGGCGCGCGTGCCTGCGGTGTCGGACTGGAGGCCGGGGCAGAAGGCGCGGCAGCCGTCGACGGCGTGGCGGCAGACGATACGGGTGACGCGGGTGTCGAAGACGACGATGGCGCGGCCGGACGCTCACTGAGCAGGTGCAGTTCCGGCACACCGCTATCGGTGGCGGCGCGACCGTGCACGTCGTCCTGGCCGAGCAATAGCCATGCGCCCACTGCGATATTGAGTGCGATCAGCAGGACAAAGAGCAGGCGCAGGAACATCGGCGATCCGATCAGGCGAGCGGCGAAGGAGCAGCCATTTTAGAGAGACTGCTCGACAGGTGTATGTGCGTCCGACCACACGGACAATCCGCGCAGCACGCTGTCCTGGCTGAGCCGTGACGGCAGGGCGATCAGCGGTGCCAGCGATTCCGCGTCGCCGCCACCCAGGATCAACTGCGGCGCACCGCCCAGCGACGCTGACATGTGCGCCACGAAGCGCTCGACCAGCGCGGCAGCGGCCTGCCAGCAGCCGGAGGCGACGGCATCGGGCGTGTTGTCGGCGGCTTCGAGCACCCTGCCCGGCCGGTCGACCAGTACGCGCGCGGTGGCGCCCAACAGCGACTGCTGCATCAACTGCGGTCCGGGCGCGATCAATCCGCCCAGGTGTTTTCCGTCTGCATCGAGCGCGTCTAGCGTCAGCGCGGTGCCGACGCCAGCCAGCACGCATGGCGCCAGCCCTTCGGCGCGGGCGGCCACCATGCCAAGGAAACGATCCACGCCCAGGCGACCGGGTTCGGGATACGCGTTGCGCACGCCGCAAGCTTCGGCAGGCGTGCGTAGCCAGGTCGTCGTCCGTTCGAAGCGGGTAGACACCACGGCGGCGATTTGCGCTTCGCGCGCACCGTCCACGACGGAGGCACCAAACACGTGATGCGGCACGGGCAGGTGGCGCCATGCGTCGTGCAGGGCGAGCACCACGTCATCGTTCCACGCCACCGCACCCTGCGCGTGCCACTGCGCGCCATCACGCAGGGCCCACTTCAGACGCGTGTTGCCGAGATCGAGCAGCAGCCTCATGCGCGACGCACCGTGACGTCGGCGCTATCGATACGATGCAGGCCATCGTCGGCTTGCAGTAGCAGCGCACCGCGCTCGTCCACACCCGCGCCGACGCCTTCCAGGACGCCGGCTGCACCCTGTACGCGCAGCGCTTTGCCATGCAGCAGGTCGTAGCGAGCGTATTCCTCGACGAAGGCGGCGAAGCCTTCGCGCTCGAATTGTTCCAATCCTTCGGCCAGAGCCGTGACCAATGCGGCGGCGACGAGGTTGCGATCCGGTGCCGCGCCGGCCAGTGTCGTCAGGTCGTTCACCGGCTGACCCGCCTGTTCGTGCAGGGCCGAGGTAAGCCGCACATTGAGGCCCACGCCGATAATGGCTGCGCACGGCCCCTGATATTCCCCGCCCAGCTCGACCAGGATGCCAGCAAGCTTGCCGGCGTCGCTCAGCACGTCATTGGGCCATTTGAGGCCCGCGCCCTCGATGCCCAGCGAGGTCAGCGTGCGCATCACGATCACGCCCACTGCCAGCGACAGCCCGGACAAGGCAGCGAAACCCGCGTCGAAGCGCTTGAGGCAAGACAGGTAGACATTGAGCCCCGGCGGCGACAGCCAGCGGCGACCACGGCGGCCACGACCTGCGGTTTGGGTTTCTGCAAGCACCATGCTCATGTCAGGTAGATCCGCCTGTCGGCGCTGGATCTCACTCGAGGTCGAGTCGATCTCCCAATGCAGTTCCAGCGTGCCGAGGCGCTTGCGCACGGTGGCAGGCAGCGCGGCCTTCAGCGCGGGCAAGTCGAGCAGTTGGACCGGCCACGGCAAGCAGTAACCCGCCGTACCGCGTGATTCCACCGGCACGCCGCGCGCCCGCAAAGCCTCGATCTGCTTCCAGATGGCGGCGCGGGTTACACCCGCACGCTCGGCAAGCTGGGCGCCGGACACCATACCGCCATCCGCCAACGCGACCAGCAGCTCCTGCGCCTGCATTACGCGGCGTCCCGGGCCGACACGCCACGACGGCAGCGCCCGCAGGAAAAGGGAAACAGGGAGATAGGACGTGACATCCAATAATTCTAGCTTGCCGGCGCGACGCCTCGCAGCGTCAGCGCACTGTAAGTCGCATGACTTCTGGGACTCGCGGGCTCCGTAAGGTCGAAATAGGTGGCACTGGTATCGCCCCCTTTTTTCTGCCAGCATCGGGATCTTGGATTGCGGATCAAGGGGTTGAACCGCCATGGGTTTCGGGAAGAGCTTGTTTGGATGTGTTCTGTGTGTCGGCAGCCTGAGTGCTGCATCGGCCATGGACGCGGACAGCCAGGATCTGGGCTCGATGCAGCGCACGGTGGACAGCAACTCCAACCATGAAGGCGCAGGCAGCAGCAGTGGCGGCGACGCCCTGGGCCTGCCGCGCGAAACCACAACCGCACCCAGTTCATCCTCGTCGTCGTCCGGCGACAATTGCCCGCAGAACACCCCTGCCCGTGGGGCGCGCGGTCGCCAGAACCGCGTCGGCTGGCAGTCGTTGTTGCCGGGCTCCATCCAGTAACTCCAGTACCCGTGCCCGCTGCCTGGTGGCGGCGCCTCCGCGCCTACCTGACGCCTCCTCCGCTTGCCGATGAACCTTGGCGCAAAGCGCTGTGCGCTTGTCCGCTTGCGCAACGGCTGGATGGCGAACGTCAGCAGGAGCTGCGCCGACTGGTGGGTGTGTTTCTCGCACGCAAGCGCTTTCACGCACTCGCCGATGCCGAACTGAGCGACGACATGTGCACCCTGATCGCCATGCAGGCCTGCATGCCGGTGCTGCGACAAGGGCCGAAGTCGCTGCGAGGCTGGCGCGACATCCTGGTGTATCCCGGCGAGTTCAAGGTGAAACGCAGCCACCATGACGACCGCAGCGGCGTAGTGACCGAAAGCGACGACGTACTGATCGGCGAAGCGTGGGAACGCGGTCCGCTGGTGCTCTCGCTGGCAGACGTGCAGTTGGACCTGGCCCAACCATGGGATGGCTACAACCTGGTCGTGCACGAGATAGCCCACAAACTCGACATGCTCGACGGGCCACCCGACGGCGTGCCGGTGCTCCCGCCACATATTCCTCGACGCCAGTGGATCGTCGCGTTCCAACGAGCCTTCGACCGGCTATCCAACGATGTGGCGCGCGAGCGCGAGACCTTGATCGACCCGTACGGCGCAGAAAGCCCGGACGAGTTCTTCGCCGTGGTGAGCGAACTGCACTGGTCACAGCCGGCGACGTTGCGCCGCGCAGATGCGGTGGTGGCGGATTTGCTGCAGGCGTACTACGGGCCTTCGTCGGCACCGGGGTGAGATGGGGTTTGGCCGTCTAAATTGGGGTGTGAGGCTAGATTGGCTCCTCACCCCAACCATCAACCCGGCGGAAACTTCACACTAAACCGCGCCCCATTGAACTCCGGCGACCGGTCAACCACGAGCTCGCCACCGTAAGCACGAATGATGTCCTGCACGATCGACAAGCCGATTCCGTGCCCTTGTACGCGCTCATCACCACGCACGCCACGCTGTAGCACGCTCTCGATCTTGTCGTCGTCGATACCCGGACCATCGTCCTCCACGCTCAGCCACAGGCCGGGTCGCTGGCGTCCCGCCACCGGGCGCATCTTCACCACCAGCAGCACGCGGTGACTCGCCCATTTGAAGGCGTTTTCCAGCAGATTGCCCATCAGCTCGAGCAGGTCACCCTGCTCGCCGTAGAACGAGGCGTTGTCGTCGATATCGAATTCGCACAGCACGTTCTTGGCGGCGTAGACCTTCTCCAGGCTTTGCACCAGATCTTCCGCGTGCCCCGCAATGGGAATGGCGGTGGTGGCGAAAGTCTGGCGGCCTGAGGTGGCGGCGCGCGCGAGCTGATATGCCACCAGCTCGTCCATCTTGCGTACCTGCTCCAGCACCTGGTTGCGAAGATCCGGCGAATCGCTTTCGAGACCCGAACGGATCACCGCCAGCGGCGTTTTCAAGCTGTGGGCAAGATCGGCCAGCGTGTTGCGTGTGCGCACGCGCTGTTCGCGCTCGCTATCGATAAAGGCGTTGATGCGCTCGGTGAGACCCGTGAGCTCCTGCGGATACTGGTCGCCCAGATGCTCGCGGTCGCCGCGCTCCACGCGCGACATCTCGTTGGCCACTTTGCGCAAGGGCGTCAGGCTCCAGCGCAGCAGCAAGAGCTGCAGCAGGATGAGCATCACGCCCAGCGAGGCCAGCCAGAACACAAGGCTGCGTCGGAATACGGCGTTGCGGCCTTCAAGCTGGTCTTCGGTCTGCGCCACCATAAAGGTGAGGTGCACCGATTTCTTTTCCGACGTATCGAGCGCTACGCCGTAGATGTAGTAATACAAGCGCCCCATGCGCGTATCGACGGGGCCGACAAACTCGCCCTCGCCCGGCGCTAGCGGACGCAGGAAAGCGAAGTCGCGCCCGATGGCCGACGGCGATTCCCATTTGAAACCGCCGTCGCCGATGGTCACGGCGTAAAGACCCGAACCCGGTCGCGAGAAACTCGGATCGGGTGGCGTGTCGGGCAGCAACACTTTGCCGGAGCGACCGACTTCAGTGCCCGCCAGATAGGCTACGACGAAATTCTGAAGACGATCCTGCAGTCCCTTGCGCGAACTATCGGCAGCTGTACGCATAAGCGTAAGGCCGACCACGCCGAGGAATGCAGCCAGCACGAAGCCGGTCGCCAACGCCGCACGCGCCGCCAGTGAGAACGGGCGGCGCGGCGGGGGCGAATCATTCGTCTTCGGCTTCGCTGCGAGGGATGGCAAAGCGGTATCCGCGTCCACGTACCGTCTCGATGGGCTTGAGGTTGCCTTCCGGGTCCAGCTTCCTGCGCAGGCGGCCGATGAAAACCTCCAGCACATTGGAATCGCGATCGAAATCTTGCTGGTAGATGTGCTCGGTCAGGTCGGCCTTGGAGACCAGCTCGCCAGCGTGCAGCATCAGGTATTCGAGCACTTTGTACTCGTAGCTGGTCAGGTCGACCACCTTGCCTTCCACGGTCACCGTCTGCGCGGTGGTGTCCAGCTTGATCGGGCCGCAGGCCAGCACGGGCTTGGACCAACCGCTGGCGCGGCGCACCAGCGCGTTGATGCGCGCCAGCAGTTCTTCGACGTGGAACGGCTTGACGAGGTAATCGTCGGCGCCGTGCTTGAGGCCTTCCACCTTGTCCTGCCAGCCGCCGCGGGCGGTGAGGATCAGGATGGGGTAACGCTGGCCGGCCTCGCGCAGCGCCTTGATCAGGTCCATGCCTGACATCTTCGGCAGGCCCAGGTCGATGATGGCCAGATCGAAGGGCACTTCGCGCCCCATGTACAAGCCTTCTTCGCCGTCCTGGGCTGCATCGACGGCAAAACCATCGCGCTTCAGGCGTGCGGCGAGGGTCTCGCGCAACGGCGCCTCGTCCTCAACCAAAAGAATGCGCATCAGTGTTTCTCCTTGTTGCTTCCACCGTCAGTGGACGGGTTCTTGGTCGGATCACCGGAAGCCGGCCCCTTGCTGGCATCCGTGGTTACGGTCACTACGCGTACGTGCCCCGTCGGCGTGAGCACTTTGACGCGATGTTCGAACGAACTGCGACCCCGACGCACGGTGCTGGCGGACAATACCTTGCCGCCGGTCTCGTGCTGTACCTGGGTCACGGCCTGCTCTAACGACATAGCTGGCTCGTTGGATTGCGCCGCCCAGACGCTTGCGCCCGTCGAGCACGCCAGCAGCCAGACCAAAGGGCGCAGGATTGTTTTCATTTTGTTAAACAAGCCCGTAACACCTGCGGGGACGGTTTCCATCGTCGTTCAGACTATGGACTCGGGCCTGAATATTGACCGGATAAACCTGAACGGTCACGCGGCAACCTGGGTTGGCGCCATGGCCTCCTCGATCAGACCCCAGCCAGCCCCCGGCAAGTGCGCCCCCTCGCTCAGCCGGCGGCGGAAGCCGCGGGCACCCGGCTCGCCCTGGTACAGGCCCAGGATGTGCCGGCTGATGTGTTTGAGCGCCGTGCCACGGGCCAGTTCGGCCTCGATATAGGGTCGCATGTGCAGGAGCACGTCCTCTCGGGTCGGCAAGGGTTCCCCATACAGCGCGGCCTCGACCTGAGCCAGGATGTAGGGGTCGTGGTAAGCCGCCCGGCCCAGCATCACCCCATCCACCTGTTCCAGATGGGCCTGTACCTGTTCCACCGTGGTGATGCCGCCGTTGATGACGATCACCAACCCTGGGAATTCACGCTTGAGGCGATAGACCCGCTCGTAATCCAGCGGCGGGATCTCGCGATTTTCCTTCGGGCTCAGGCCTTGCAGCCACGCCTTGCGGGCATGCACCACCAGTACCTCGACGCCCGCGGCAATCATCGTCTCGGTGAAGTGCTGCAGGTCCGCGTAGTCGTCCTGATCGTCCACGCCGATACGGCATTTGACCGTCACCGGCACGCCCACCGCGTCGCGCATAGCCTTGACGCAGTCACCCACCAGCGCGGGCTCACGCATCAGGCAGGCGCCGAAGCGGCCGGATTGCACGCGATCCGAGGGGCAGCCCACGTTGAGGTTGATCTCGTCATAGCCCGCCTCGGCGCCATAGCGCGCGGCGATGGCCAATTCCCCCGGCTCGCTGCCGCCCAGTTGCAACGCTACCGGGTGCTCCTGCTGGCTGTGTTCGAGCAGGCGCAGCTGCTTGCCACGCACCAGCGCGGCACTGGTCACCATCTCGGTGTACAGGCGGGCATGCGGGGACAGCAGACGGTGGAAGTACCGGCAGTGCCGGTCCGTCCAGTCCATCATGGGGGCAACGGTGAGGCGAACGTCGGTGGGGGCAAGGCTATGCATGCGGCGCATTTTAGCCGTTTGTCCACGGCGCACGCCCATGGGCAAGCTCACCTACGAAAAGGCCCCCGAGTGGGGGCCTTTTGTCGGCCACTCAATTGGCCTTGGCTACCGGAATCAGCCTGCCGTAGTCGGCCTGCGCCAACGTGAGCTCGCGCTTCTCGTAAATGCGCATGTCGATGTCGTGGTGATACACCGTCAACACCACCGATTCGGGTCGCTGATTCTGCAGCTGACCCACCAGTTGGCCCACCCAGCGGATCGGCTGCCCATTGATCCGCTCTATCTGATCGCTGCCGTGCAGTCCCATCCAGCCGTCGGGCCATACCGAAGCAACGAAGACGCGTTGTCGGCCGTCGGTAGTCAGCGTCAACTGGTGCCTACCGTCTTTGACGATAAGGAAGTTGCCGCTGTAGTTCACATGGCTATCAGGCGCCAGCTGGG
Source organism: Dyella sp. AD56 (assembly GCF_002878475.1). Classification (NCBI taxonomy): domain Bacteria; kingdom Pseudomonadati; phylum Pseudomonadota; class Gammaproteobacteria; order Lysobacterales; family Rhodanobacteraceae; genus Dyella; species Dyella sp. AD56. The sequence continues at coordinate 129,252 of NZ_NRDP01000007.1, read as the reverse complement.
CGGTTTGCGCAAAGGCGGGCAGTGCCACCATCGCCACCAGACTGGCCATCATCAAAGGCAAAGACTTCATGACAAGTTCTCCTCCTGAGTCCTGTGAAATCCCGCGACCGAGCTCTATGCGCCGGGGCATAAACCCCTCGAAGCTCCTGAAAGCGCGCCAAGAGGATAGCCCTGGATGGCGCTGGGTATGTCAACGGAACGTATGAAGGGGCGGCGCGACAGCGCACCGCACCCGGCCGAAGGCATGAACTGAGCATCCTCCAATGGCATAATGGACGCTTGCGCTGCACTTGCGGCAGCACTCGTCAGGCGCAGCGGTTTCCGCCTTCCCCACACGAGTCCGGTACCGGCATGGTCGGTACCCTGCCCGCAGCTCCCCTGATTCTTTTAGGACGGTAACCGGCAATGGTGGCATTGGCGACGGAGCACGTGATTGACGTGCACCACTGGAACGACAGTCTTTTCAGCTTCCGCACGACGCGTGACCCTGGCTTCCGCTTCGACAGCGGGCAATTCGTGATGATCGGCCTGGAAGTGGATGGCCGCCCCTTGATGCGCGCGTATTCGATCGCCAGCACCAACTACGAGGAGCACTTGGAGTTCTTCAGCATCAAGGTGCCCAATGGCCCGCTGACCTCCCGTCTGCAGCACCTCAAGCCCGGCGACCCGCTGATCGTGAGCCGCAAGCCGACCGGCACGTTGGTGCTCAACGACCTCAAGCCGGGCAAGCACCTGTACCTGCTCGGCACAGGCACGGGCCTGGCGCCATTCATGAGCCTGGTGCGCGACCCGGAAACCTACGAGCGCTACGAGAAAATCGTGATCGCGCACGGCGTGCGCAACGTCAACGACCTCGCCTACATGGATTACCTCGAGAACGAGCTGCCGCAGCACGAGTACCTTGGCGAGCTGGTGCGCGAGAAGCTGGTCTACTACCCCACGGTGACGCGCGAGGCGTTCCGCCACCAGGGCCGCATCACCGACAACATCGTCAACGGCTCGATGAGTGAAGCCATCGGCTTGCCGCCACTCGACCCGACGACCGATCGCGTGATGCTGTGCGGCAGCCCTTCGATGCTGGACGACACCTGCGCGCTGCTCGATGAGCGCGGCTTTCAGGTATCACCGCGTACGCGTGAGCCGGGCGATTACGTGATCGAGCGCGCGTTCGTCGAGAAGTAAGCGACGGAATCGCTTGTTTCAGCGGGAGCGCACGGCGTGCGCTCCCGCTTTCGTTTCGGGTGCCGCGATTACTGCCAAATCGTGTACACCCGCCCGGTGACCACACCCTCTACGCTGCGCCGATAAACCTGCCCTACGCGCTCGCCGGGCACGGCATCGAAACCGGGAAAGTACGGGCCGTAAGCTTCAAGCGCTTCGGTCAGCAGTGTCGCGCTTACCGCATTGATACGCAGGCCACGCGGCAGTTCCGTCGCGGCGGAGCGCACGAAACCTTCGATAGCCGCGTTCACCGTGGTGGCATTCGTGCCCAGTTTGATCGGTTCGACCGCGGTGATGCCGCTGGTCAACGTGAACGAGCCACCATCGCGCAGATGCGGGATGCCCGCAATAACCGCATTCACCTGCCCCATAAGCTTGTCCTGCAGGCCGGACAGAAACTGCGCGGGCGTGGTCTGCACCAGCTCGCCGAAATGCACGTTGCCCGCGGTGGTGACTACCGCATCGAGCTGACCCACCTCGCGATACATGCGCTCCACGCTGGCCATGTCGGTAAGGTCTACGCGCACGTCGCCGGAATGACGGCCGGCGCGGATGAGTTCATGGTGCGGGGCCAGTGCCCCCGCGACGGCCGTGCCAACCGTACCGCTGGCGCCGATAAGCAGAATTCGCATGGATGGAACCTCGATAGCTGCGGCCCCCATGGGTCGCCATGCCCCCAGTCTCCGCTTCTCCCGTACTCCAATAAACGTGCCATTATTCCACCCATTCCAAACTGCAGGTTTGCAATCATGGATACGCTGGCGAGCATGGCGATGTTCGTGCGGGTGGTGGATACCGGCAGCTTTGCCGCTGCTGCCGAAGCGAGCGGCGTATCCCCCACCATGGCCGGCAAGCACATCCGCGCCATCGAGGAACGGCTGGGTGCCCGCCTGCTCCATCGCACCACGCGCCGCCAACAGCTCACCGAGGTCGGCAAGCTCTACTACGAGCGCTGCAAACTGGTACTAGCGGACGTGGAGCTGGCCGAGCGCAGCGCCCATGAACTGCAGGCCACGCCCCGAGGACGACTGCGCCTCACCGCACCCATGAGTTTCGGCAGCCGGCGACTGACCCCAGCGCTCACCGAGTACCTGCAACGCTACCCCGACGTCAGCGTGGAGTTGTCGCTCGACAATCGCGTCTACGACCTGGTGGGCGAAGGCTACGAGCTGGGTATCCGCATCGGTGCAGTGGATGACCCCCAGTTGGTCGCGCGCCAACTGCTGCCGTATCGCATGCTGCTGGCCGCGTCGCCGCAGTACCTGGCACGGCATGGCACGCCGACGCGTCCGGAGGAGCTGTCAAAACACGTCTGCCTTGGCCTGACCAATTGGCGTCGTCGCGATCAGTGGCGGCTGCTCGGCCCCGGTGGCGAGGAATGCGACGTACCCGTGCAGGGCCGGCTTTCGGTGGACCACGGTGATGCCCTGCGTGTCGCGGCGCTGCATGGCGCGGGCATCGTGCTGCAGCCGGAAGTGTTACTCGCGGACGATCTTGCCGAGGGACGCTTGATGGCGGTGTTCCCCGAATGGGCGCCGCCGGCAACGCCCATGCACCTGCTGTATGCGCAGGATCGCCGGCCGACAGCCAAGCTGCGCAGCATGATCGAGTTTTTGCTGGAACGCTTTGGCGCGGATACTGCTCGGTAGAAGCGCTCCTAACAGAGAAGCCCGCTACCTCAATCGCGTATGCGCCCCTGCCCTTCATTGTCCCAATAACCGAACACACGTCGCGCGATGAGTTTGTAGACACGCTTGCCCGTGGCGCGCCACACCCGCGAGTGCATTGCGGGGGTATCGAGAATGACGCGCTGACGCGCCGTCAATGCGTCCGGGCAATAGGTGCGCTTGTGCTTGAGCAGGTGTCGCAGGTCTTCACGTGCCAGCAGGCGGAACAAGGCGCCACGCTTGCCACGCGTCCATGCGATCTGGAAATCGACCACTGCGGGACGACCATCGGCGCGTACAAGCCAGTTCGGCTCTTTGGCAAGATCGTTGTGCACAACGCCACGGCGATGCAGTCGGGCCAACAATCGCAACGCCTCCCGGTAATAGGCGCGATCGTGCGGCTGGGCCTGCTGCATGGGCGCACCGGCGATGTAGCCGCGCAATAGTTCGTGCCCATCCCAACCCAGCAACGCGGGCACACCGTCGAGGCCATCGAGCTTCGCCAGCGCACGGGCTTCGCGCGCGGCGGCACGGCGCGCAACGGTGCGAGCCCACCAACGCGCCGCCATGACGTCGCGACGGATCACGCGCACGCCACTGCGCTCAGTCATTTCGATGCGACCGAGTTCGTCGGCTTTCAAAAGTATGTCGCGTGAGGTATCCACAAGAACGTCACTATCCGCCTGACATCGGCTGCCCCATTGTCGCCGAACCTACGTATGCACGGTGCATCGCCATGCCGATATGCTGCGCCGTCAGAGACGGAGGATGCCATGCTGGAGATCGCGCTTTACGTGTTGGCCGCGCTGCTGATGATCGGTGGCGTCGCTGGCAACATCCTGCCGGCACTGCCGGGCATCCCCATGATCTTCGGCGGCATCTGGCTGGTGGCGGCAGTGGACCATTACCGGCACCTGGGCACGTGGTGGCTGGTGATCATCGGCGCACTGGGCGCGTTTGGCGTACTGATGGACTTCGTCTCGGCGTCCCTTGGCGCCAAACGGGTCGGCGCCAGCCGGCTGGCTCTCTGGGGCGCGGGCCTGGGCACGGTGGTGGGTATGTTCTTCGGCCTGGTCGGCCTGATCGTCGGCCCGTTCCTGGGCGCCCTGGTAGGCGAGCTGGCCTCAGGCACCAGCGTGCTGCGCTCGGCCCATGTAGGTGTGGCCACCTGGCTGGGGTTGCTCTTCGGCACCTTCGTCAAACTGGTGATCTCTTTCGTGATGATCGGCCTGTTCGGCTTTGCCATGCTGTTTGGCTGAGTCCCGGCCACTCCCCGCTGACCCTGGGCCCCGCACCGGACGGCGCGACCTTCGGCACATGGCCGGCCCACGCGCGCCCCTATAGGCTCGGGAAACTTCACTACGGGGAAACCTCATGTCCAAACGTCTTGCCCTGGCGCTGGCGGTATCGCTGGTCGCCGTCGGCTCCGCCCAGGCGGAAACCAAGTCACCCACCTGGATCGACCGCAGCAACACCGATGCCAAGGTGCTGCTCGACGTGATGGCGAAGTTCAACCCCGAGTTCGCCTCGCAGATCGGCGTACCGGGCTTCGACGACAAGGTGGTTGACCTGAAGCCCGACGTCGACGCACGTTCGCGCGCGGCATTCACCGACGCCAAGGCGAAGCTGGAGAAGATGCTCGCCGACGAGAAGGACGCCAACGTCCGCCAGGATCTGCAGATCATGATCAAGGCGACCGACCAGCAGATCGAAGGCATCGATCTGAATCACAAATACATGCTGCCTTACCAGGACGTCGGCCAGCTGATTTTCCAGGGTGAGTTCGCGCTGCTGAAGGACGACGTGGACGCCAAGCGTCGCCCGTCCGCCGTGAAGCGCCTGGAATGCTACGTCGGCAAGACGCCGGGCTGCACGCCGCTCATCGATCTGGCCAAGGCGCAGACCCAGGCGCGCATCGGCGAGAAGGATCTGATCGGCCCGTACAAGAACGAAGTGGAGCAGAAGCTCAGCAACTCGCAGCGCTATGCGCAGGGCATCCGCCAGTTGTTCGCCAAGTACAAGCTCGACGACGCCGACGGCAAGGCCGCACTCGACGCGCTGGACGGCCAGCTCAAGGATTACGACGGCTGGGTGAAGACGACCGTCGTGCCACGCGCACGCGCGGACTTCCGCCTGCCGGAACCGCTGTATGCATACAACCTCAGGCAGGTCGGCATCGATATTCCGCCGGAACAGCTGATCAAGGAAGCAGAGTTCGAATTCGCCGAGCTGCGTTCCATGATGCAAGTGCTGGCGCCGGTGGTGGCGAAGGCCGAAAACATCCAGGCCACCGACTACCGCGACGTGCTGAAAGCACTGAAGAAGGAACAGCTTGGCAAGGATGACGTGGTGCCGTGGTACCACGAGATCATCGGCCACATCGAAGACACCATCCGCCGCGAGCACATCATCACCCTGCCCCAGCGCAAGATGCAGATGCGCCTCGCATCGGAGGCGGAGACCGCCGCCGTGCCGGCGCCGCACATGGACCCGCCGCCGTTCATCAACAATCACGGTGAACAGGGCACCTTCGTGCTGACCATGGGCAACCCTAGCGGCAACAAATCCGACTCGTACGACGACTTCACCTATAAGGCCGCTGCGTGGACGTTGACCTCGCACGAAGGCCGCCCTGGCCACGAGCTACAGTTTGCGGCCATGGTGGAACGCGGCGTGTCGCTGGCACGCAGCCTGTTCGCCTTCAACAGCGTGAACGTGGAAGGGTGGGCGCTGTATGCCGAGTCGGAAATGCTGCCGTATGAGCCGCCGGCCGGCCAGTTCGTGGCCCTGCAGGCCCGCCTGCACCGCGCTGCTCGTGCCTTCCTTGATCCGATGCTCAACCTCGGCCTGATCACCAAGGAACGTGCGCATGACGTGCTGCGTTACGACGTGGGCTTGTCCGAAGCCATGACGCAGCAGGAACTGGACCGCTACACCTTCAATAGCCCCGGCCAGGCCACGGCGTACTTCTATGGCTACATGCGCTTGCAGCAGACGCGCATGAACACCGAGCTGGCGCTGGGCAAAGACTTCAACCGCCAGGCATTCAACGACTTCGTGATCGGTCAGGGTCTGCTGCCGCCGGAACAGCTCGCTGAAGCGGTGCGCACGCAGTTCATTCCGTCGCAAAAGAAGAAGTAATTCTCGCGAGCCGAACGGTTCGCACTAGCGAGGCCGCGTCTTCGGACGCGGCCTCTTCTTTTGTGGAGCCGGTGCGTTGCTGCTCCGTTCAAGCCATTGGGCGAAGCGAGCGGTATCGCGACGAAGCGCGGACGGAACGAGGATGTAGTCGCGACTCGGCGGCTCGTCCGGGCGATGGCGGAATCGCGCAGCGCCCTTCTCCGCCAACAGTTCAGCCTGATCCGCCTCCGCCAGCCGCAGCGCCAACCCTTGCGCGGACAACCACGCGCACGGCTTCTCGTCGAACCAGGCCATCAGACCGCCGAACATCGGCTTGAAACGAAGATCGTGTGGACGCCCCAGGTGCGTGGCGGCGTCTTCCAGTTCCTTGCGCAGAAGCTGGGTATCAGCGCTCACGCCCGTGCGTCGGGCAGCACGTAAAGCAGCACCGCGAGATAGTGCAGCACGCTGCCGGCCAGCACAAAGAAGTGCCACACCGAATGGTGGTACGGCAGCTTGCGCCACAGGTAAAACGGCACGCCCAGCGTGTAAGCCACGCCACCAGCAAGCAGCAGCACCATGCCACCCGTCTGCAAGTGCGCGAGCAAAGGCTTGAACGCGATCACGCCCACCCAGCCCATGCCCACGTACATCAGCACCGCCAACTTGCGGTACTTCTTGAGCATGCCCAGCTCCAGCGCGCTGCCCATCAAGGCCAGCCCCCACACGGTACCGAACAGACTCCAGCCCCAGGCGCCCGGCAGAGCGATCAGGGTGAACGGCGTATAGGTGCCCGCGATAAGCAGGAAAATGGCGATGTGGTCCAGCGTGCGCAATACACGCTTGGCCATCACACCAGGAATGGAGTGATAGAGCGTGGACGCCGTGTAGCAGAGGATCAACGTGGTGCCGAACACCGCACTCGCCACCACGGTGCGCGCATCGCCATAAAGCGATGCATAGGACACCAGCGTGACGAGACCGGCGATGCTCAGCAGGATGCCGATGCCGTGAATGACGCTACTGGCGACCTCGTCGCCGAAGGCATAGCGGGGGAGAGCCGTGCCAGAGCTGGCGGACATGGGGAAGATCCTTGAACCGAACGTACCGGGGGTACGGCTCCGCCACCTTAGCGACCCCGCGTCCGAATGCAAGGCCGCGCGGCGTATGAAACGCCGCGCCCGCCTGCGTCATTCGATGATGAAAGCACCGAACGCGACGCCCAGATCCCAGCCCTTACCCGTGCCGCTGAGCGCCAGGGACACATTGCCCTTGGTCATCACGCGTGCTCCGGCGGATTTCGACGCGCCAGCGTGTACGCCGGCATCGGCGTAGTGCCCCTTGATCTCGCTCATGCTGCCGACGCCAGAGAACTTGCCGACGCCGTTATCGATCTGGCTTTTGCCGAAGGTCAGCCCACCGCCTTTGACGCGGATGTGCACGCTCATGCTCTGGCCGTTACTGCAACGGACGGTGCCGCTGCCGGTAGCCGTTTGATAGAACACCGACCAACCCGCGAGGCGGAAACTCATCTTGCACTCCAGGTCACCGGCATGTGCCGGTGCCGAGCCCACCCAGCCGGCCAAGACCAGCGTCGCCGCCACTACCCACTTCCCCATACCCATGGCATGTCTCCCTTGAAAACGTATCCGCCATCGCGGCAAGCCAGCGATTCTGGCGAGCGCTCACCTTCTACGGCGTGAATACAGCATTCACTCCAGATGTACGCCAAAACAAGTCGCACCGCGAAAAAATGGCACAACCGGGCGTCCCCTCTCTCTCCCCCGACGCCTGGCCTTGCCGCCCCGCCATCCTGTGCGGGGCTTTTTTTGTCCCGCGTTCGCCGCCGCGACAACACGCGCTACACGCTCACTGATGGCAGGCTCTATGCTGGGTACGGACCGGGAATCGGGAGAGCCGCCATGTCAGCGATCGATCTGCTGTTGCATCTGGACCATCTAGACCTCGACGTTGCCGCCCCTCGTGCCGCCCTGGCCCTGGCGCAACGACTGGGTGCACGACTCGATGCACTCTACGTTGCCGACCTTCCCGCCACTGCCTTCAGCCTACCGGAAGCGGTGCCCGTACAACTGGAAGAAACCCAGCGCCGGGTTGCCGAAGCCCGGACCCATGCCGATCAGTGGCAACAGGCACTCAGCCCTCGTTCGCTGACGGGTCGCTGGCGAGTCACCCAAGGCGACACGGTTCAGACACTAAGCCTGGCCGCGTCCGGCTACGACATGCTGGTGATGGAACGCAGCCAGCGGCGCAGCGATGCCCCGGTGGGCTTCGGCTCGGTCTCCCGCTGCGTGTTCGCCAGCGGCCGGCCGGTGCTGGTGGTACCCGACACCGCCCCGGTTCCCAGCCTGGGCGCCAAGGTGCTGGTGGCCTGGAACGGCAGTCGGGAATCGGCCCTCGCCCTCGCCGCCGCCATACCGCTGCTGCAGAAGGCAGATGAGGTGCGCGTGCTCGACGGCAGCGAGATGAACTCGGACATGTTGCCGGTGCTGCCCCCACCCGGCCTGGGCGACTGGCTGCAGCGCCACGGCATTGAGGCCCGGATCGAGACGCTGGATATCGGCCCCAGTCACGCGGCGGGCCCCGCCGTGCTGGACGCGGCGCATGCCCAGGGCGCCGACCTGATTGTCATGGGCGCCTGGAGCCGTTCGCGCCTTGCGCAAATGGTGCTGGGTGGCACCACCCGCCACCTGTTCATGCACGGCGACGTACCCATGCTGGTGGCGCACTGAAAAATCCCTTTCCGGGAGTTTCGGGGCAATCACCCTAGAATAGCCTTCCATACGGCTACTTGTGCAAGTCCCATCAGTGGGCCTAGGGTGAAATTGCACCCACGCGATCCCCACTGCGTCCCCTGCAGCGTGTCGGGTGCGACAACCCAACATCGATACGTCAGGAGGTCGCTTATGTCGTCCGCAAGCCTGGCTTTACCCCGGCACGCCCATCCGGACAGCGTCCGCATCGCTGCGCTGAGTGCTGCCATTGTCCTGAACCTGGCCGCGCTCATGGTCGTCATGCGGCCGATGGCTCCGCAGTGGGCCGCGCAGGTGCAACGCATCACCACTACGCCGATCAGCTGGATCACCCCGGAGAAAGAGCTTCCACCGCCACCGCCCGTCGACATACAAAAGCTGGTGCAGCCGAAAGCCGTGCCGCGTACCCAGGTCGTACCGCAGCCATTACCGGTCAACCCACCCGTGACCACGACGGACGAGGGCAGCATCCCCGCACCGCCGGTGGTGCCGACACTGGCACCGTCGACCGACGCTCCAACGACAGGTGCGCCCGTGGAAGCCACGCTCGCCTACCGGGCGACACCGCTGAAATATCCGCCGCAAGCCCTGCATTCGCACCTGGAAGGACAAGTGATCCTCAAGGTGCTGGTCGACGAGAACGGCGTCCCGCAAGACGTCACGGTGGAGAAGAGCAGCGGCCAGCCCGTGCTCGACCGCAGTGCACGCGAACAAGTCTTGAAGGGGTGGCGGTTCGAGCCGGCCACCGTGAACGGCCATACGGTGCGCGCATGGGCGCGCGTGCCCGTGACATTCAGCCTGAACGAGCTGTAGGCGCGCCCGTCGCCCACCGGCGCGACACAAAAAGGAAGGCCCGGCCTGCATCCAGTGGCAGGTCGGGCCCTTCCTCGGCAAACGAAAAGATCAGCGGGCACTGGCAGTCACCGGCTGCGCGTGACCGCGTGATCCGCGCACGATGGCCCATACCACGGCCGCCACCACGATCACGGGCAGGCACACGGGCAACAGGGCAAGCGCCACGATGGGCGCTACGATCAACAGCGCGATGCCACCGAAAAAAGCACCGAGTAGCGCGCCGACCACACTGAAAAGACCGCCGATCAAGGTGAAGATGAGCTTGAACACCAGGCCTATCGCCACCGCACCCAGCCAGATTCCCAACACCACCATCAAGAGCACGCTCATTGCAATCATGACGCTTCTCCTCCCGGCATCGCCGGCGACCATGCGCATCGACGTTTTGAGGCGATCGATGCCGTTTTCAAGGCCTTCTTGAGTAGCATCGTGCGCTTTTGCGGTGCCTCGCGCATGTCGCGAAAGTCATGCCGGCCCGCTCCTATTCCGTCCCCTCGGGTTACGGGACTTTAACGACCCACATGCTCCACTGCGCGCCGGTTTCCATCGAGTAACATCGCATGGCCAAACACATGCAACACCTCAAGGCGCTGCGTGAGATCGCGTTTGACTATGGTGTGGGCGAGCATCCCGATCTAGCCACCATGTCCCGGGAGCTGAGCCGCGCGGTTTATCAGAACAGGCACGCGCTGGACGCGGATCTCGCCGATCTGCGCTTGCGCGACAAGGGCTTCGAGCGCTGGATCGTCGCGCAACGCAGCAAGCCGGACATCAGCGTCCTGGTCATGGCATGGCCGGCAAACTACAGCTCGCCCATCCATGACCACGACGGGCTGTGGGGCCTGGAGATGGCCCTGCATGGTGCCCTGGAAGTGGAGTCATGGGACCGCGATGAAAACGGCAAGGTCCTGCGAATGACCGGCCGCGACTGGCTGGGCCCCGGGGACGTCAGCTGGTTCGACGCCGACGACCGCTACGCACACCGCTGCCGCAACCTCTCCCGGCAGGAAACGGCACTGACGCTTCACGTCTACGGTGGCGATCTGGCACAGTACTTCACATACCAAGAAGCCGGCGAAGCCGGCCAGTGGACCAAGAGCCCGCAGCGCAGCAGCATCGCTGGTCGCCTGTACGCCTGAGCCACGCAGGTTCCAAACGCTTTGATTTAAGGGAGTGGCATGTATCGACGGGTCGCCATCATCGGCGGCGGTGCTGCAGCGGCAGCGCTGCTGAGCGAGCTGCTGGAACGCCAGCTGCCGCAGCCGTTGCATCTGGACTGGTACACCGGCGGCGCGAATTCGCCGCGCGGTGTCGCGTATGGCACGCGGTCCGACAAGCATCTGCTGAATGTTCGTGCCGCCTCCATGAGCATGTTTGCCGCCAGGCCGCACGGGTTCCTCGATTTCGCCCAGCGCGGCGACAGCACCATCGCCGGCACGGATTTCCTGCCGCGTCGCCTCTATGGCGACTATCTGGAGGCGGAAGTCGAACGCGCGCTCGAACGCGCCCGCGCGGCCGGCCACGACGTACGCGTACTGCCATTCGCGGTGGATGCCATCGTGCCGGAGAGCGCCGGCGTCACCGTAGTCCACGGTGAGGAAAACACACGCGTCGATGCCGCCGTGCTGGCCATCGGTTCGCTACCGCCCCTGCCCTTGGGCGGCGTCGCCGATGCGGCTCTCGCCAGCGGCGGGTACGTCACCGAACCCTGGGGGTTCCTCGCCCAGGCCAAGCCGGATACGCGCCCGCTCAAAGTCGTGCTGATCGGGTTGGGTCTGACTGCGGTCGACGTACTGCTGGAATTGTCGGTGCTATGGCCCAACGCCAGCTTCGAAGCCATTTCACGCCACGGCCTGTTGCCGGAACCGCATCTGCACCAAGCCTCCGCGCCGGCCGATGACGGCAGCGAGCTGATCGAATCCATGCGCGAGGCGCCTTACATCCGCAACTGGATTCGCCTGCTGCGCGAATCTGTCGCACAGAGCGCCGACTGGCGCACGGTGATCGACAGCCTGCGCCCGCATACACCGTCGCTCTGGGCGATGCTTCCCGAAGTGGAACGCTCGCGCTTCCTGCGGCATGCGCGCTGGGCGTGGGAACGCGTGCGCCATCGCATGCCGCCGCAAGTGATGGCATCCATGGCGGCACTCGAAGGCGCCGGCCGTTTGCACCGCCGCCGTGGCCGCCTGCAGGCCGTGGACGTGGCGGGCGACAAGCTGCATCTGGACATCCGCTTGCCACACGGCAAGGGCGTGGAGACGATGGACGCTGACCTGGTGATCCAGACGGTGGGCCTGAATACCGACGTGCGCCGCACACAGCACGCCTTGGTTCGCCAGCTATCGACCAACGGCCATGTAACGGCCGACCCGCTGGGCCTCGGCGTGGTCGCCACTACCGAAGGCCGCGTAAAGCACGGCACGCAAACGTGGCAGCACTTCTATGCCATCGGCACCCTGCTCCGTGGCGCATTGTGGGAATCGACGGCCATGCCGGAAATCCGGCAACAGGCACGCAACCTCGCGGATCGCCTGATGAAGAGCGAGTAAGGAAAAGGGAGCGCCAGGCGCTCCCTTTTTCATGTAGGCCATTCATCACCAAGCCGAACGTCGTTGTCGCGGGTTCTGTCATCGCCACCCTCTACGTCTTGCTTGACTTGAAAGTACGGCGACGCTTGGGCGAACTCACCCTCCACGCAGCCGTAGAACCAGATGTAACGTGGACTCTTTCTGGATGTTGTAATCACTCACCGCCCTGCCATCTTCAAGCTGCTTACCGGCGAAGATAAGTCGCTGTTGATCAGGGGGAATGCCTTCCTTGTCTTGAATCAAAGCCTTGAGGTTTTCGATCGAATCGGACGGCTGGACCTCGATGGTAATCGTCTTACCCGTGAGGGTTTTGATGAACAACTGCATCGCCATGACAGACGGCGCAAAGGTCATGAAACCGCAGGCAAGAAAAACGAGAAGTCCCATGCTTAAACGGCTTTTTCGTGTAGAAGTGTTCATGGATATTTTCCCTATGTGTTGGTGCGCTTCGTCGCCGATCGATCGCGATCTGGGACATTTGCGCATGGCGCTTAGGTCATCCGCGTATTCATTGATGGCGCGCACGTCCAGCTACTGGGCTAGCGTCAGTCCGCTGGGATCGCTACCCAGCGCGCCTTGATTGGCATTACCAAAATCGCTGAGCGTTTGAACCTGGTACGTCGACGGATTCACTGTCAGCAAAGCGCCATTTCCTTCGGGACCGCCATCCGCATCAGTTACACCAAGCAATCCCGACGACGACAACCAAGTAATGCCGTTCGGTGCGATGGCGGTTTGCGCAGTCGAGCCCGTGCCAAAATCGGTGAGCAGGGTTCGAAAACCGTTCGTTGGATTCACCTGCACCACGGCGCCACCACCACCCGAACTCAGTTCCTGCACCAGCACATAGATGGCACCTGACGGACTGATCGTCACGCTCATCGGCGTGGACTCAGGGTTCGTGTCGACCCAACCTTGAGCGCTGTTGCCAAAATCGCTCAATACATTGCGTGTGCCCGTGCCCGGGTCGACCGTAAACAGCTCACCTTGACCATTCGTGCCGGCGCTGCCATCCGCCACCAAAATGGTGCTGCCCAATAATCCGAGGAGCCCGGGCCAATACACCATGCTATCGGGATAGACGCCTTGATTCGTGCCAACGCCAAAATCCGTCAGCAGCGCGCGACTGCCTGAACTGTTCACCGAAAAGATTGCACCCTGGCCATTCGTTCCGGCCATTGGATCGACCACCAGGATCTGCGCAGTCAATCCCAACAAACCCGGCACGACCAATACGCCGGATGGATCCTGCCCAACATCACCCTGCACGCTGTTGCCGAAATCACTAAGTTGGGCTCGATAGCCCGTCACCGGATCGACTTCGAAAAGTGCACCTTGTCCGTTCGTTCCCGCGCTGCTGTCGGTGACGATGGCCTCGGCCGAACCGAGCAGCCCAAGCAAGCCCGCTGGCATCCAACCCACGCCACTGGGATCGACACCCGTATCCCCTTGTGCGCTACTCCCGAAATCGCTGAACAACGTTCGGTTGCCGCTGCTTTGATCAACGATAAATAGCGCACCTTGTTGATTGGTGCCTGCGCTTTGATCGACTGCGAGTAGATTGCCTGTAGCAATCGACGCCGCAGCCGCAACGCCGATGCATCCGACTGATAGCGCCAAAACCATTAGCTTACGTTTCATGATTGTCCCCCGCTTGTGGATGGGCCATACATGTGCGTTTGAATGGCACACGCGTACCTGACGAAGGCGCGATGGCGCCTGCGTACCTCGCTTTTCAACAAGAGAAAACCACCAACAAAACCGCCGTTACCCCAGCCGACGCCGGGCTACGGTGACTTCCTTGCATGCCACGACGCTGTATTCCAGCATTCGCTGGAAAGATGATTTGAGCTTGCCCCCGATGTTGTTAGCGACGCTTAATCGCTCAATGCGGCCGTCATGCACAGCAAGGCGCACCGATCCATCGAATTGCCGATACCTCTTCTGCTTATCCGCGTACTACAACGCTGCAGAACGATGACTATGCCTAAGACGGTGCCAACTGTCGGCACCCAGAAATGCCAGATCGCTTTCGTCGCTGAACCCGGATTTCCGGGTCGCGAAGCTAGCGCATGCACAGTTATCGCCTTGTGATCGACGCATGCATCGCCATTCACGGGCACGATGCACCCACAGCGACTGCACATAGACATCGCCCCATTTGCCGTCGCCCGCAGCAAGCGATTGTTGCCAACGGAGCTGTGTTGTTGTGGTGTAAGACCGATGGAACCGCCGTCTGCCGGCGGTTCGCAAACGGCGAGGGTTCTCTCACTCACGCCACAAGCACGGTGGCGATCACCATGCCGACGCTGCGCAACTGTTATAGCTGGCACGCATAAGAATCAGCCTTGGTGCTGCACGCTGACGCTATAGCCCGTCGCCAGTTGATCCGCCTTTTGGGTTTGATCGCGGCAATGCGAGGCTCTGGCGATTCACCATCCGCTCAACACGACTTTCCCAATCGTGCTTGCACTCTCCACTTGCGCATGCGCGCGTCGCAGGTTGGCCGCGCCGATGGTGCCGAGGTTGTCACGCAGCGTCGTACGTAGCACGCCCGCGTCGACCAGATCAGCCGCCTCATTGAGCAGTTGGTGCTGGGCTTGCATGTCCTCTGTGTGAAACAGCGAACGGGTGTACATGAACTCCCAGTGCAACGACAGGCTCTTTTGCTTGAGCAGACGGATATCCAGCGGTGTCGCCGGGTCGTCGATCAAGGCAAGTTTGCCCTGGGGCTTGAGCAGTTCAACCAGCGCGGCATAGTGCTGCTCGGTATGCGTAAGGCTGAGTACGTAGTCCACGCCCTGCGGTGCGACTGCCTTGACCGCGGCTACCAGATCACCGTGATGATTGACTACGTGATGCGCGCCCATGTCCGTCGCCCATGCCTGCGTGTCCGCACGCGAGGCCGTGGCGACGACGGTGAAATTGGTCAGGCGGCGAATCAATTGGATAGCCATCGATCCCACACCGCCGGCACCGCCAACGACGAGAATCACGCCACTACGTGGCGTGCTGCCGCGCGGCACACCCAGGCGATCGAACAGCATCTCCCACGCGGTGATGGTAGTGAGCGGCAAGGCGGCGGCCTGCGCAAAGTCGAGCGTGGAGGGCTTGCGCCCCACGATGCGTTCGTCGACCAATTGAAATTGGGCGTTACTGCCGGAGCGGTCGATGGCGCCCGCGTAGTACACGTCGTCACCGGGCTTGAACAACGTGACGTCGGCGCCCACAGCCACCACGGTACCCGCTGCGTCCCACCCCAGCACCTTGTCGGTGCCTGCGGGATCGACGCGCTGCCGTATCTTGGTATCCACGGGATTGACCGACACGGCCTCAACCCGCACCAACAGGTCGCGTCCCTGCGGCGCGGGCTGCGGAAGCTCGACGTCGATAAGGCTCTGCGCATCGGTAATGGGCAGCATCTGCTGGTAGGCAACGGCTTTCATGCAAGGTTCCTCAAGCAAAAGGGGATAACTTAGGGATGCTCTGATCTATTCAACGCGGGTGGCATGATGCCCAGAACGCTCGCAGGCTGTGGGGCGTGACGCGGCCCAGGCTGGTTGCCTGGGCAAGTTGCGCACCGCAGCCTGCGGGCGTTCTGGACATCACCCGCAGGGCCGGCCCTGTTTGCCTGCCACTGCGCGCCGCACTGTCTCGACAGGCCACCAGCCTGCCTTCACCAGTGCGGCGCGCAGTGGCAGGCAAACAGAACCGGTGACACCCACGTCGAATAGACCAGAGCATCCCTAGATGATTCTGCGCCGACGAAAGTCGTCAAACAGTCGCGTGAACATCGCCTTGGTTTCGACATGTTCGTGGAAGCCGAAGCGACGCGCCTTGGAGCCGTCGCCGAACATGTCGTAATCCCACGAGAATACGAAGTCCGCGAAACGCCAGGACGATACCTCGGACCAGTCGTGTGGTGCCAAGCCTTGGCGTTCGCCCATCGCTCGCCACAGGGGCGCTTTGTCCGCCATCACGGTGTCCAGCGATAGCGGCAGGGACGGCGCTACTTCTAGACCAAAATAGTCCGCGATGAAGGGCCACATCTCGTTCCAGCGAAACAGGTCGCCATTGGTGATGTTGAACGCCTGGTTGGCGCAACGCGGCTCGGTGGCTGCCCACACGGTGGCACGCGCGAGCAGGCCGGCGTCGGTCATTTCGAGCAGACGGTCGTAAGCGCCCGGCTTGCCTGGGAAGCGCAGCGGCAGGCCGAGTTCTTTGCTGATCGATGCGTAGACGGCAATCGCCAGCGCCAGGTTCATCGGATTGCCTAGCGCGAATCCACCGACCACGGCAGGGCGGATGGCCGACCAGTTCCACGCACTGCCCTGCTGGCGCGCTTCGAGAAAACGTTGCTGGTCGTGCATGAATTCCGGCGGCATAAAGGCCGCGTCGGTTTCTCGCGCGGGCGTCTTGAACGGTCCAAGGTGACCGCCGTAGACCTTGTAGCCCTGCATCAGGCTGATGTGTTGCAGGTTCTTGGCCACGGGTTCGATGGCGTCGACCACGTTCACCAGCATGGCGAGATTCGGCGGCACCAGTTCCGCCCAGGTGGGGCGATCCTGGTAGGCGGTGTAGAACACGTGCGTGACGTCGGAAAGCGCGCTGAGTTTCTTTCGCGTGTCGTCGGCATCGAGAAGATCGACGGCGATGTGGCGCACGCGGCCCTGACTTGTACCGTCGCGGCGCGAGAGGCCGATCACCTGCCAATCGTCCAATGTCGACAGGTGATCAATCAAGTTACGGCCGATCACGCCCTGCGCGCCGACGACGAGGGCTACCTTGTGCTGCGATGTCATGACGTTCCTTCGTTCAATGGAGCAAGTGCAGGAATCAGGCGCACGCGACTACGGTGGCGCCGCGACGACGTTCGAGTGCGGCGCTGATCAACGTGACCAACAGGCCGAGCAAAGCCACCACCGCACCCGCGATGCTCACCGAAGGCAGGCCAAGGTTCATGCCGATCATCGAGCCACCGATGAACGCGCCGATGGCGTTGCCCAGGTTGAAGGCGGCGATATTGAGCGTGGAGGCGAGATGCGGGCCCTCACTCGCCTGCTGCACCACACGCATCTGCAACGGCGGCACGGTGGCGAAAGCCGCAATGCCCCAAACGAACACGGTGACGATGGCGGCGATGGTGTTGTGCATGGTCCACGCGAAGGCAAACATGATCACTGCCAGCAGCACCAGCACGCTGGCCAGTGACGGCATCAAACGCCAGTCCGCCAGGCGGCCGCCCAGCATGTTGCCGATGGTGGTACCCACGCCGAACAGGATCAGCACCCAACCGGTAGCGCCCACGCTGACATGCGATACCTGCTGCAGGATCGGCGCGATGTAAGTGAACACGGTGAACACGCCACCGAAACCCAGCACCGTCATCAGCAGCGCCAACAGCACCTGCGGCTGTCGCAGCACGCGGAGCTCGCGCTTCATGTGTGGCGACGGCAGATCCGGCAAGGCCGGCACCAAACGCCATACCGCAATGGCCGCCACGATGCCCAGGCCGGTCACGGCGGCAAAGGTGGAGCGCCAGCCAGCCCACTGACCAAGGAAGGTGCCGAACGGCACGCCCAGTACGTTGGCCAGGGTCAGGCCGGTGAACATCAGCGCGATGGCGCGGGCTGCCTGCCCACGCGGCACGACGTGCGAGGCCACCACCGCACCGATACCGAAGAACGAGCCATGACAGAACGCGGCCACCACGCGAGCCACCATCAGCACGCCGTAGTTAGGCGCCACGGCGCACAGGGCGTTGCCCAGGATAAACAGGCCGAGCAGGAGCAACAGCGCGTTGCGCCGCTCCATGCGCGCGGTGAGGGCCGCCAGCAGCGGCGCACCCGCCGCCACGCCCAGCGCGTAGCCGGACACCAGCAGGCCGGCGGAGGGAATGCTGACGTGCAGGTCCGATGCCACCTCGGGCAACAGGCCCATGATCACGAATTCGGTGGTGCCGATGGCAAAAGCCGCCACGGACAGGGCCAGCAAGGCCAGCCGGGACGGGTCAGACGCCGAGGCGCCGGACGTTGGAAGGGAATCTTGTGCGTTCATGGGAGGGATCCCTGACGGAAACGGCCGCCACTTTGCGCCTTGTCGTTTCTTGTGAGAATTGAGCAAACTAGAGAGGCATCTTTTCCCGTAAGTTAAAGATCTCCTCTTTTCAGGGTCTGGGATTCCATGGTCGATTTCGACGACATGCGCCTGTTTGTCCGCGCCGTCACCGAAGGCAGCCTGTCGGCGGCCGGCCGGGAGCTGGGCCTATCGCCAGCGGCCGCCAGCAAGCGGCTGACCCGCTTGGAGACCACGCTGGGCGTGCGGCTGCTGCAGCGCAGTTCGCGCCGGCTGGTACTTACGGAAGAGGGCACCATCTATTTCGAGCGGTGCCAGGCCATCATCGCTGACGTGGACGATGCCAATTCGGCGGTCGGTTTGCGCCAGTTGGAGGTGCGGGGGCAGTTGCACATCTCCGCATCGGTGGATATGGGTCGGCAATACATCGGCCCCATTGCCGCGGATTTCGCCGGGCAGCACCCGCAGCTTCACCTGCGCCTGACCAATTCCGACACCATGCTCGACCTGTTCGAGTACGGGGTGGATGTGGCCGTGCGTGGCGGCAGCATGGCCGACTCGCGGCTGGTGTCGCGCCTGCTGACCAGCAACTTCCGCGTGCTCTGCGCCTCACCGGACTATCTGGAACGCCACGGACACCCCGACAGCGTGGAGGCCCTGCGGCACCACCGCTGCCTGATGCTGCACCGCCCCGGCCACAGCGTGTTGCCCTGGATCATGCAGACGCCCGAGGGGCCTCGCCCCCTGCGCGTGGATGCCGCGATCACCTGCGACAACGGCGACCTGATGCGCACGCTGGCACTCGCCGGCCACGGCATCGCCTTCAAGTCCGCCTGGGATATTGCCGAGGACGTGCGCGCAGGCCGACTGGTACCGCTCAAGAGCGAGGTAATCTTGCCGGACGCCCACATCTACGCCATCTACCCAAGCCGCGCCTACCTGCCTGCACGCATCCGCCTGTTCGTGGATCATCTGCAACAGGAACTCAAAGCGCGCGAGCAAGATGTGCTCGATACCGTACGCGCAGCCATGCGTTGAGGACATAGACCTTGCTGACCACCATTGTCGGTGCCCTGCTGCTTACCTTGCACATCGCCGGCGTGCTGGCCGCGATGCATGCAGTGATGAATACGCGCACGCCACAAGGCGCGTTTGCCTGGGCGCTGGGCTTGGTGCTTCTGCCCTACATCACGTTGGTGCCATACCTATATCTCGGGCGCAGCCGTTTCCACGGCTACGTGGATCTGCACCGTGCGCGACGCGGCCAGATCCAGGCCCTCGCCGACGAGCAACTCGCGAGCGACGACGCTCCGCCCGTGGTCACCGAGCGCTACGGCGAAATCGCGCGCATGCTCGGCGCACGCTTCCACGAGGGCCAGCGCCTGCGCCTACTGGTGAATGGCGACGCCACGTTTGAGGCCATCCTCAGCGCTATCAGCGGTGCGCAGCGGTGTGTGCTGGTGCAGTTTTTCATCATCCACGACGACATGCTCGGCAAGCGCATGCAGCAGGTGTTGATCGACCGCGTGCGTGCCGGCGTAGACGTTTGTGTGCTGTACGACGGCATCGGCAGCCACGCGCTGCCTCATGCGTACGTGGAAACGCTGCGCGAAGCGGGCGTGAGTATTCATCCGTTCGCGACGCAGCGGCGCAGCAATCGCTTCCAGCTGAACTTCCGCAATCACCGAAAAATTGTCGTGGTCGACGGTATGCGTGGTTACGTCGGTGGGCTCAACGTAGGCGACGAGTATCTTGGCCTCAAGCCGCCGCTAGCTCCGTGGCGCGACACACACCTGGAGATCGAAGGCCCTGCGGTGGCGGATCTGCAACGCAGTTTTGCGGAAGACTGGCACTGGGTAACGGGTGCCCTGCCCCCACTGCTCAAGCCGCTGCTGGGCGAAGGCACGGCACATACGTTGATTGCCGCCACGGGGCCGGCGGATCGCCAGGAAACCTGCTCGCTGTTCTTCGTTGCGCTGATCCACGCGGCACGTCGCCGCCTGTGGATTACCACGCCTTATTTCGTGCCTGACCACGCCGTGATGTCGGCGCTGCGGCTGGCGGTGTTCCGTGGCGTGGATGTCCGTGTGCTCATTCCGTCGCGACCGGACCATCACACGGTGTTCCTCGCCTCGACGTTGTACGCGCACGACGCCATCCGTGCGGGCATCCGCGTGTTCCGCTATCAGCCCGGTTTCATCCACGAAAAGGTACTGCTGGTGGACGACGATACGGCCTCGGTCGGCAGCATGAATCTCGACAACCGTTCGTTCCGTCTGAACTTTGAGATCGGCGCACTCAACGTGGACCGCGATTTCGCCACCCAGGTGGAAGCGATGCTGGGCAACGATTTTGCGCATGCCCATGAAGTCACCGAAGCGGAGTACGAGAAGGCGCCGTATCTGCGGCGGCTAGCGATGCATGTCGCCCGCTTGTTCGATCCGGTGCTCTGACGCCTGCCAGTTTCCTTGATCAGCCCTCGGCCTTGGTGCCGTAGACCACGAACAGGCCGCCCGTCAGCAACGCCGCGGCCAGCGACATGGCCGCCGCCACCACGAACATCGGTGCATAGCGCCCGCCGGAAGCAATCCAGCCGCCCAGCGGGCCAGTGACACCCAGCGCTACGTCGATGAACACGGAATACGCGGCGAGCGCTGCGCCGCGATTGCTCGCACTCACGCGCTCCACCGCCACCACGCCCAGCGCGGGAAAGATCAACGAGAAGCCGACGCCGCTCAACGCGGCACCCAGCATCGCCACACCGGCATGGTTGGCCGTGGCCAGCACGACCAAGCCGACACACTCCACCAGCAGGGACACCAGCGCTGTGCGATAACCGCCGAAGTGCGCAATGGTCCAGCCCAGCACCAGACGCACACCGACGAAACACACACCGAAAATGCTGAGCGTCGGCGCAGCGCCGGACCATCCCTCGCTCGCGTAGTACAAGGTGATGAAGGTGGCGATGACGCCGAAACCGACCGAGCCCAGCGCAAGCCCCATGCCGTACGGGGCAACGCGGCCGAACACATGATGCATCGGCATACGCTCGCCAGCTTCGCTTCGCACCGCGGGGCGACGCCATGCCAGCATTAGGCCGACCACCATTAGCACCAGGCTCGCCACGCCGATGCTGGCGAAACCCAGCGCACCGGTCAGCACCACGCCCAACGGCGCGCCCACCGCCAGCGCACCGTAGGTGGCAATGCCATTCCAGGAGATGACCTTGGCCGTGTGCTGGGCGCCGACGCTCCGGATGCCCCACATGATGCAACCCGTGGCCACGCAGCTTTCGCCCATGCCGAGTGCAAGACGGGCCACCAGCATCACTGCAACCGACGCCACCGGCCAGCCGCGCAACAGGGCCGCGACAATCATCAGCACGCCGCTGGCGGCGCATGCCGTCAGGCCGATCAACGCGGCACGCTTGGGACCGGCCGTATCCGAGGTGCGCCCGGCGAAGCCGCGGCTGAGCAGCGTGGCCACGTACTGGGTGCTGATGACCAACCCTGCCAGCACTGCGCCAAAACCAAGATCGTTATGCACGAACGGCGGCAGCACCGCCAGTTGCATGCCGATCACCAGGTACGCCAGGAACGTGAAAAGGACGATCTGGACAATGCGCAGGGTCAGCGGCGATCCGCTGGCGCCGGGTTCAACGTGAGCATTCATGGGTACTACTTTGGGACAAGAAAAAAATAGCCGCGATGGGCGTCGACCGCGTCACTCGGACTGGCGCCGCCGGCGGCTGGCCACCAGCCAGCCCAGGTAGACGCCAATGCATACGCCGATGAACTCGGCCACCACACGGCCGCCAAGGTTGTCCGGGTCGTGTACTTCGGCCAGGCGCACGCGCAGCAGTTGCAGCGACTGCACGCGCCCGTAATTGAAATAGACGAGGTTCCACAAATCGTTGCCGCTAGCCAGCACCATGGCGATCAGGGTGGCCCAGCCGATCTCGACAGCTTGGCTCCATCCCTGGGTACGCCCAAACAGGTGCAGCACGGTGTAGACCAGCAAGGCGATGACCAGCGCGATGGCGCCGGCCTCCAGCGAGCCGACGTACCCGTACCCCATCCAGGATTGATCGAAGAACATGCCCCTGTTTCCCATCGGCTGCCGTGGGATCAATTATGCCTGCGACGGCCGCCTGACCGCGCAATTGGCGAGGTCACTTTAGAAGGTTTTCAACCCTGAACGTTTTGCATCGCCGCGGGATCCCGCGTCGAGCGCATCACACCTCACCGGCGCCAGGCTCGCTAGACTTTCCAGCGCAACCTTTTGCGAGACCTGACGCGACCATGAAACCGCCCATCAGCAGCCGCGCCGCCCTTATCCTGGTCGACGTACAACCGGACTTCATGCCCGGTGGCGCGCTCGCCTGCCACGAGGGTGACACCATCGTGCCGGGCATCGATCAGCTGTTGAAACGCGACATTTTCAAGCACGTCGTCGCCACCCAGGACTGGCACCCGCCCGGCCACGTGTCGTTCGCCACGTCGCACCCTGGGCGCGAGCCCTTCGACCGCATTCCGCTCTACGGCCACGCCCAGACGCTTTGGCCACCGCACTGCGTGCAGCACACGCCCGGCGCGGAGCTGCACCCCTCCATCGACTGGTCGCACCTGGATACGGTGATCCGTAAGGGCGACGACCCTCGTGTGGATTCGTACAGCGGTTTCCGCGAGAACCACGGGCCGCATGGCAAGCGCCCCTCCACGCCGCTGCATGGCTGGCTGCGCGAACAGGGCGTGGACGAGGTTTATCTGTGCGGGCTGGCACGCGACGTCTGCGTGCTGTGGACGGCGCAGGACGCGGTGGAACTGGGCTACCGCACGCACGTGCTATGGGACCTTACGCGTCCCGTATCGCCAGACACCGATCTCTCCACGCGCGTGCGCTTCGACAACATGGGCGTGGGCGTGGTCGATTCGTCCGAGCTGGCCTGACGCCAGTCTCTCAGGCGTCATCCTCGGAGCCGACGCTGACCTGCGGCTCGCCGTCCTCGTCGATGCTTACGCTGACGTCGATGGGTCGGCAGCAGACCTGGCAATCCTCGAAGTAGCGCTGGCTGCCGGCGGAGCCATCGACGAGGATCTCGATGGCTTCGCCGCAGTAGGGACAATGAATGAGGACGGCTTCGAGCATGTCGCTCACGTTATTTGTCCGGGTCGACGCGTCGTTCAGCGCTTGGCGAGCGCCAGCGACGAGCCCCACTTGTTGACTTCGATGGTCGCGCTCTCACCCGCCGCCAGCGTGGTATCCACGTGTGCATCGCTGCTCACCTTGTGGCATGCGCCGGAGTTGCGCAGCGACACGGTGTGCGCGCCACTGGGCACATAAAGCGTGGCCTGCTCGCCGGTCTCCAGCTGCGCGGCGAACTTATCGTCAATCACCACCTGGCTGGAGCAGCCGCCGCCGAAATAGCCATTGGCGCGCACGATCTGCAGCGTGGCGTTGCCATCGCCCGGCGCCTGGTAGAGGAACTGGCGATTGGACACCACGTCCTTGATGACCTTGTCGTGGTCGTTGGTCACGCCGCAACCGGTCAGCGCCACCATGGCCACCAACACCGCCGCACCTGCCACGTTCTGCATGATCTTCATCACCACACTCCACTTGATCCGAAAGTTAGCTGTCCGAGCATCGCGAAGACGCGATCAACCTGTTGTGAATCGTACGCTTACGGCGGGGGCTGGTTCCCATGCCGAAGGGCACAGGATGCGGAACCAGCCCTCACGCGCCGTCCGGCGGGCCAACTGCAGCAAGGCCTTGTCCTTGCTGAGCAGGCATTGCGCGCCCGCCCCCAATGCCAGTTCGAGGAATTTCTGGTCGTCCGGGTCGGCGCAGCGCGGCAATTTCACCGCCGGTGGCGGCACCAGGGCGGACGCGGGCAGCAGGGCCACCCAGCGATCGAATGCCGCTACGGCGTCGCCGCGCGCGGTGTCCGTTAGCCCGAAGGCGGGATATTCCAGCACCGCCAGCCATTCCTCGCGGCATGGTTCGTCCACCACGGCGGCCACGGTGCCCTCCCGCAACGCGTCCATCAGGCGATCGCAGGCGGGGTCGCGGAACACGAACAGGTCGAGGGCAACGTTGGTATCGAGGACGAGCCGGGGAGCGGAAACAGGCATGGCGCGCATGGTGGCACACCCGGCCGGTTAAAATGATCGCCCCACCCCTGCGGACTACCGACATGACCGAACGCTTTTTCGACCACTACGCGGTTCGCGCCACGGCCATCGCCGAGGGCTCGCGCTACAGCGCCTGCGTGGTGGTATCGCCGCTCGGACGTGCTGGCTTCCCCGTGTATTTCGCGGTCTGCGAGAACCGTAGTTTCCGCGACAAGGACCTTGCTGAAGCAGCGGCGGCCAAGGCGCTGGACGCCATCGAGTCACTGGAAGACGACGGTACGCCGGTGTTCCCCGAGGGCTACACCGGCTTTGATGACGAGCCACCGGCACCGTGACCGCATTGAAGTACCTGGGCGGCTACCCGCCGGCCTTGCTCGATAAGGTGCGCCAGCAGATCGACCGCGGTGAGCTGGGCGAGTACCTGCAGAAACGCCACCCCGGCCGCCACGAAGTGCAGAGCGACAAGGCGCTCTATGCCTACACCAATGCGCTGCGCCAGGAGCACCTGCGAAACGCGCCCGACATTGACCGCGTGTGGTACGACAGCAAGCTCGACGTGATCAACAAGGCGCTGGGCATGCACACGGCTATCTCCCATGTGCACGGCAGCCGCATGAAGGCGCGCAAGGAGATCCGTATTGCCGCCCTGTTCCGGGATACGCCGCCGGAGTTCCTCAAGATGATCGTGGTGCACGAGCTGGCGCACCTGAAGGAAGCCGAGCACAACAAGGCGTTCTATCAGCTGTGCGAGTACATGCAGCCGGATTACCACCAGCAGGAATTCGACCTTCGTCTGTACCTCACCTGGCGTGATGTACAGGCCGCCGCCCTGCTTCAGACAAAGGCGCCGCGATAGAATGGCGGTGCCCCTCCCGATCGGTATCGCTCATGCCCGCTTGGTTCCATCAGTGGCTTAATCGTCCCCGCACCATCCAGATCGGCGGACGGCCGTTCGTCAGCGAAGGGCTGACGCAACGCATTTGGGACGACATCTACCATTCTGCGCTCACCATCCGCTGGCCGACGTTCTTCGGGCTTGCCGCGGCCGTGTTCCTGGCGCTGAATGCGTTGTTCGGCCTGCTTTACCAGTTGGGCGACCACGCCATCGCCAATCAGTTTCCCTCCAACTTCGCCGGCGCATTCTTCTTCAGCGTGGAAACGCTGGCGACCGTCGGCTATGGCGACATGCACCCGCAGACGCTCTACGGCCATCTGGTGGCGACGGTAGAGATCTTTTTCGGCATGCTGAGCATCGCCCTGGTGACCGGCCTGGTGTTTGCCCGCTTCTCGCGGCCGCGGGCCAAGATGATGTTTGCCGATCATCCGGTGATCCGCCTCGTGCACGGCAAGCGCACGCTGATGATTCGCGCAGCCAACGCACGCCAGAACGTGATTGCCGCAGCCTCTGCGAAGCTGCATCTGCTGCTGCGCGAAACCTCGCCAGAAGGTTTTCGCCTGCGCCGCATCCACGACCTCACGCTGTTGCGCGACCGCCACCCGGTGTTCACGCTGAGCTGGAGCCTGATGCACGTCATCGACGAAGGCAGCCCACTGCATGGCATGAGCGCGGAGGACCTGGCGGCC
This sequence comes from Dyella sp. AD56, assembly GCF_002878475.1. Lineage (NCBI taxonomy): Bacteria > Pseudomonadati > Pseudomonadota > Gammaproteobacteria > Lysobacterales > Rhodanobacteraceae > Dyella > Dyella sp. AD56. The sequence continues at coordinate 103,237 of NZ_NRDP01000007.1, read as the reverse complement.
ACCGAGGCCACTTTGATGCTGAGCATCGAAGGCATCGACGAAACCACTTCGCAGTCGATGCTCGCCCGCCGCCAGTGGAGTTATCGCGAGTGGCGCTGGAACCATCGCTACGTCGATCTGGTGCACGACGACGAACTAGGCATCAGCCACATCGACTATGGCGTCTTCCATCAGGTGCTGCCGGTGGAAGCGGATGAGGACAGCGATCGTTTCTGAGCGCGCTACAGCGTCAACAGTACTTTCCCGATGGCGGCACGACTTTCCAGATACTCGTGCGCACGAGCGCCATCCCGCAGCAGAAAACGCGCGGCAATGTGCGGCTTCACTGCACCCTGCCGAATCTGCTCGAACAGCATCGCCGCCCGTTCGCGCCGCACTTCCGGCCCGGTCAGCACGTTCCACAGGTCGCCGCCCGTCAGGGTGAGCGAGCGGTCCATCAGCAGGCGCGGATCGACCGGATCGGGATCGCCCGCCGCCATGCCATAGAACACCACGGTGCCACCAATACGTGCCGCCGCCAGGCTGTCCGCGAGCGTGCGCCCCACCGAGTCGTAAACAACATTCGCGCCGTGACCGCCGGTCAACGAACGCGCGGCCTGTACCCACTCCCCGTACCCCACGGCCGCATCAGCGCCCGCAGTGATGACCGCGTCGCGCTTGGCTTCGCTCGAGGCGATGCCCAGCACCACTGCACCCAGCGACTTGAGCATCTGCACCAGCAGCAGGCCCACGCCGCCTGCGGCGGCATGCACCACGGCGACGTCGCCGCCCGCGCAGCGAAGCTGTCGGTGACGAGGTACTGGGCCGTCAGCCCCTGCAGCAGAACGGCAGCGGCTGTGTCGTTGTCGATGTCATCGGGCAGGGAAATCAGGCGGTCGCGGTCCACCACGACCAGTTCCGCGTTGGCGTGCGGCATGTCGGCAAAGCCGACGCGGGTACCGACGGGAAAGCGCGCGTCCCCATCTACCGCCGTCTCCACCACGCCCGCCCCTTCGTAGCCCAGCACCCAAGGTGCCGCTCCACTGAGGTGATAGTTGCCATTACGCCGGTAAACATCGGCAAAGTTGAGCCCAACGCTCTTCATCCGCACCAGAACTTGACCGGGGCCGGGCACCGGGTCTGGACGCTCGGTCCAGCGCAGCACGCCGGCAGGGCCAAAGTGGTCAAACGTCAGTGCGTGCATCGGGTCATCCGAACGGGACTAAGGACGACAGGTTAATCAGGGAGCTCGCTGCCGCCAACAGATCAGGATCAAAAGTGACAGCGGCGTCGTCTTTTCCTTACGGGAACCTGTATTCTGCGTCAACGTAACGCAAAATCGCGCGTTATTGAGGCCCATTGACCGCAACGGCGCGGTCATCGTTCAGGAGACAGCGCCATGCGGCGTACCTTTGTCGTGGGTTGCCCGCGTTCCGGTACCACTATTGTCCAGGCGCTGCTGGCTCGACACCCTGAGGTCTATACGCTGCCGGAAACCGCGTTCTTCGAACAATTGCATGGGGACCTGACCATGCGTTGGGGCGATGCGCGCATGCATATCCGCCGCCTGCGTCGCTGGCGCCAGACCCTCGGGCTTACGCGCCGCCATGCGCGCGAAACCTACGCCGCGCTGCATGTGCAACTGACCGGTAAGCGGCCGGCCATGCTGCCGACCTATCACCACCAGAGTCTTTCCCAGCGTTTCCTCGCCGTGCTGGACCGCTCCGCCGCTTCGGCCGAACGCTCCATGTGGCTGGAGAAGACCCCGAACCATCTCCTCTACATCCCCGAAATCGAAGCTGCTGCGCCTGACGCCCGCTTCGTCCACGTGGTACGGCGGGGCATGGACGTGCTGGCATCGCTGGCCGACGTCTACCTGCGCTTTGAGAACGACGATGCCTTCGGCGGCGGTACCGTGCACTGGGCGCGCCGCTGGAATCGCGCGATGGAGATCCATGGTCAGCACGTCGGGCGTGCCCAGCATCACTTTGTCTTCCTGGAGGATCTGGTGCGCCAGCCGGATAGCGAATGGGCGCGTCTTTGCGCCTTCCTCGAGCTGCCACCGGATGCACCGCTGGAAAATGCCAACCACCAGCCCATCGCCAATCTGAAAGACGAACCCTGGAAGCTCTCGGCCATCGGGGGCCAGGTGCGCGAGGCCGACCGCAAGGTCGACAGCCTGTTCGGCCCCAAACTGCAGCGCTGGCTGCACAGCCGCCTGGCCTCTTATGAGGATCTGCGGGCGCAGTGCCAAGCCACTCGCGCGCCGCCCGTATCCCGCACGCTCAAAACCGCCGGGATACCGACAGCCAACGTCGGCTGAGCCACCTCACCCGGTTCAGCCGCTCGGAACCGGGACTTCGCTAGCGCGGTTGAAGTCACCGATGGCCTCGACCAGATCGGTGACCGCCAGACGCTCGGCCTCGGTAAGGTCGGGGTTCCAGCTGTCCAGGATCACCACCACGCGGGTACGGTCGCTACGGTTCCAGGCTTCGTGCTCGAAGGTGTCGTCGAAGCTCACGCAACGACCTTCCTTCCACTCGTGCAGCTCACCACCAACGTTGATCGCGCACTCGGGCGGCACGATCAAGGGCAGGTGCGTCACCAGGCGCGTGTTGGTCACACCCCGGTGGGGCAGGATGTGGGTTCCCGGACGCAGCATCGAGAACAGCGTTTCGGGCGCGTGGTCGCGGATGCGCACCAACGGCACCTGATTCAGCACGGCCGAGGTGCGAGGGCACCGCACATGGTGTTCGTCGAACCGATCGCCATGCCGATAAAAGAAGTAGGCATCCCATTGCGCCGGTTGCGCCCCCGATGAGCGCAAGTGCCCCTTAAGCTCGTCCGCACTCTGGTTACCCAGAAACGGCAGCAGCGGCTGCTGCTCAGCCAGTACGGCGAGCAGTTCTTCGCGGATGATCTCGGTGGCTGCCTCCAGGTCGGCCTGCCAGGGGAAACGCTCGCGGCCGTAATAGGGCTGGCTCGGAACATCCGGGAAGTAAAGGAATTTTGGCTTCTGGCGGGCGTCCGGGATGTTGGCCGGCCTTTCGCCCAGATAGATGGCCAGGCAATGCTCCACGCGCGCCAGTTCACCCTGGCCGTAACGCTGCCGCAGGGGCTCGAGCACGGCATCGAACGTGCTGCGCCGCCCGACGTCGATCATGCGCATGGCATGGTGCACGGAATCGCGCAGCCCCGGTGCCGTCGTCGCATCGCTCATCCAGCGACCGTGTGCCTGCGCGCCGTTGACGGCACCGAAATAGGCGAGCACTGCGCCGTGCTGGTCACCCAGTTGCTCGAGCGCCATGCCCAGGCGCAGGCGGGCCACGAACAGGCCCGGCGCCACGTCGAGGCATCGGCGCAGCGTGTCGATCGCCCCACTGATATGGCCGGCCGCCATTTCCGCCGCACCCATCTGATGAAGAATGTCCGGGTTCTGCGGCTGCGCCTTCGCTGCGCGCTGGAGCAAGGCTACGGCGCCCAGCGCATCCCCCCTCATCAGGCGGCTGGCGGCCAGGAACTGCAGCGCCTCAACATCATCCGGCACCTGCTCCAGCAACCGCGCAAACGACTGTTCGGCGACGGCCACATCCCCCGTGCGCAGACCGTGCAACGCCGACTCACGCAGCGCCGCCACTCCCCCTTCAACACCGTTGCTCATTGTTACCCCGCGCTTAAAGGCATTGCTGCCATCTATCCCCGAAACGCTGCAGTCTTTGCTGCCGTGCGTATATGCATAATAAGCATGTTTTGACGAGCCGCATGCACCTTTGGCGTCGCAGGAAGATACGCGGCGTAGACATCATTCTCGACCGGGCTATTGATGAATCCGCGACTGCAAGGACTGGGGCCCACGGCTGCCCAGCAAGTTATGACTGCCGCCCAGGCCATCGAGGCCGGACGTGCCGACGAAGCCGACCGCCAGCTCGAGCGCACCCTGGCCGCCTATCCGGACCACCCTGAAGTCCTGCGCATGAAGGCCGGCGTCCACAGCCTGCGCGGACAGCACCAGGAAGCCGTGCGCCTGATGCAACGCGCCCTGGCGCAGCGACCGCAAGATGCCCTTTACCACAACACCCTCGGTTCGCTGCTGGGCACCGCCGGTGATTACGAAGGCGCGATACGCGCCCTGCGCCGCACCTGCGAACTGGAACCCAGGCTGGCCCTGGCCTGGTACAACCTGGGAGTGATGCTTACCAAGTCGGTGCGTAACGATGAGGCCACCGAAGCATTGCAGCGCGCAGTGACGCTGGCGCCGGATCTGGTCGCCGCGCGCGCACTGCTCGCGGACCTGCTGCGCACGCGTGGCGACGTGGTGGCGGCCGCAGCTGAGTACCGCCGACTCCTGGCCATGCGCCCCAGTTTCGGCCTTGCTTGGTGGGGGCTGGCCGACCTACGTACGCAGCGCTTCGACGACAACGACATCGCCAGCATGCAGTCCGTGCTGCAGCGAGCAGACACTGCCGAAAGCGATCGCGTCACCACGGGTTTCGCACTCGCCAAGGCGTTCGACGACCAGGGGCAGTACGCAAACGCTATCGACGCGCTCGCCAAGGCCAACGCAACAGCGCGCCGCTATCAGGCGTGGGATGCCCCGCGCTTCTCCGCGGGCGTGAAGTCGATCTCTGACGCCTTTGAACCGGTGCCCGTCGGAAGCAAGGCGCCACAGGGCAGCGAAGTGATCTTCATCGTGAGTTTGCCGCGATCGGGCTCCACCCTTGTCGAGCAGATCCTGGCCTCGCACTCCTCCGTCGAAGGCGGTGGCGAGTTGCCGGATCTCTCGCAGGTACTCGCCGAAGAGACCCGGCGGCTGGGCGGAAAACCCATTCCACAATGGGCCCGCGAAGCCACGCCGGAAGACTGGCAGCGTTTGGGCCAACGCTATCTCGACCGGACTGCGCACTGGCGTAACGAGCGTCCCGTCTTTACCGACAAACTGCCCAGCAACTGGATCTACATTGGCGCCATACGCGCCATGCTGCCGGGCGCGCGCATCGTCGCCGTGCGTCGCGACCCGCTGGAAACCTGCTTCTCGTGCTATCGCCAGCCGCTGGACGGCAACAACGGCTACAGCCGCAGCTTCGAGGATCTCGCCAGTTTCTGGCGCGACTTTGACCGCAGCGTATCGCGCAGTACGGCGCTTCATCCCGACTTTGTGCGCGAACACAGTTACGAAGCTATGGTGGCCGACCCGGAAACGCAGATTCGCGAGCTGCTGGCGTTCTGTGGACTTCCCTTCGAGGAAGCCGCCTTGAACTTCCACGAAAACCAACGCGTGGTGCGCTCGCCCAGCGCCACCCAGGTGCGTCAGCCCATGCGCTCGGATACGGCGCGCTCGCAACGCTATGGCGCTCTGCTCGACCCCCTGCGTGCCTCGCTCGGGCTGCCGGCATTCCGCGAATGACCCTGGCCGTGCCTTCGTCGCTGGAAGGGGCACCGGAACAAGCGTGGCTTAGCCATGGACGCATGCTGGCGCTGAACGGTGAGCCGGCCGCCGCACTTGCCCTGTTCACCGAGGCCGCCACGCGCTTTCCCGAATCATCCGATATTCGGCTGGGGTGGGCCGGCTTGCATTGGCAGTCTGGACAACATGATGCCGCCGAACAATTGCTGCGCGACTGGCTCGCATGCCATCCCACCGATGAAGGCGCCACATTCCTCCTCGCGCAACTGTTGCGCGAACAGGGTCGCCTGCATGCCATCGGCGATGTCATGCAGGCGCTGTTCGGGCATGGGCAGCACGACGTCGATACAGTCATCCGCGCCATCGAGATGCTTGATGACTTTGGCCGTCCAGACGAAGCGTTCGCGATCTGCGAGAACGCCATCGACTCGGGTCAGGATGACCCACGCCTTCATGCCTATGCCGGCATGTTGGCCATCCAGCTGGGCAAGTTCGCACTTACGCGCGAGCATTACGCGCATGCGCTCGCCCACGAGCCAGCGGCCGTGGACTGGAACATCCCTCTAGGCCTCTCCGGCCTCCAACGCTATACGGATGCCAGCCACCCTGACTTCACCTTCTTCAGGGAATTGCTCCAGCGCCCCGCACTGAACGAAACCACCCGCCGCTCCACCTTGTTCGCACTAGGCAAGGCGCATGACGATCTGGGTGAATACGCCAGCGCAACCCACTACCTGCGCGAAGCGAATGCCCTTGCGCATGCCAACTCCACCTGGTCGCGCAAAAGATGGAAACGGGCCGTCGACGCGCGCCTCGCCAGCCAACCCCGCGACACCATCCTGCCACCGCCAGCGGACTGGGCACCGGTCTTTATCGTCGGCGTGCCGCGATCAGGCACTACTCTGCTTGCGGAACGCCTGGCGCTATACCCCGGCGTAAAAAACCGGGGCGAACTGGGATGGCTCGAACATGCCGAGCAACGCCTTTCTTCGGCATCCGGCAACACCCACCCGGTACTGGAACAAATCGCCTCCGACTGCGCCCGGCAATGGCTGCAGGACGACGACAAGGCGTACTGGTATATCGACAAGCAGCCGATGAACCTGCTGCGCGTTGATCTGGCCATGACTTTATGGCCCAACGCGCGCTTCATTCATTGCGAGCGTGATGCGCGAGATACCGCACTGTCCCTGTGGATGCAGTCGTTCAACGACGCCGCTCACGATTACGCGTACGACTTCGGCGACATTGCAGCGGTCATACGCGATTGTCGCCGTCTCGCCGCGCACTGGCGCAAGCGTTACCCTTCGTCGTTTCTCAACGTGTCCTACGAGGCGTTGGCGAGCACGCCGGACGAAGTGATGCCCGCCATTGCCCAATGGCTTGGACTGACCGCCCTGCCGCCCGGCGCGCGCCAGGTGGCATCCCACAGCATTGCCACGGCCAGCGCCTGGCAGGCACGGCAAGCGGTCTACACGCGCTCCGTGGGACGCTGGCAGCACTACGCCGCTTACCTTCCGGAGCTGGCGGCGCTGGGCCCGGGCTAGATCGAGCCTGCTCCGGCGACTCAGGCCGGAGCGGTGTCGTAGCCCCAGTGGCAAAGCATGGGCTCAAGGATCGGCAGCAATGGCTCGAACTGCCCGCGATACTTCTGCCAACGGCCCACGGCCCTGCGATTGACCGGCTCGATCACCTGCGAGTAGCTCGGTGTTGCGATGTACGTTTTGCGCCGCGCGTGCTCGTCGAAGCCGAGCATGGCCGATGTGTCGTCGAGCTCGAGGAACTCCGCCACGCGCGACACCTGCCGCGGGAAGTCGTCGACCAGATCCTCGTAGCGGGACACCATCACTGACGGACGCAGGATATCCACCTCGTCCAGCCAGCATTGCATGGTTTCCACATAGGCATGCGCGAGGCGCTCGAGACTGCTGCAGGCCGCCGCCAACCCGCTGGAACGGAAGCTATGCATATAGCAGCTCAGGAGCACATCGCACGGGTGACGCACGGCAAGAATGAACTTCGCCTCCGGAAACAGCCGAACCATCATCGGCAGCCAGTGCATGTTCAAGGGATTTTTGTCGACCAGGCGCGCATCCCAGTTGCGCCGGATACGCTCGTCCACCATCGCGTGGTAACGCTTGCGCAGCTCGTCTGTGTCGAACTGGCGCAGCACGCTCAAGTCGTCAAGGATGCGGCGATCGTGATTGCCGAGAATCCCCGCGAGCCGGTTGAAGAACGGATTCTCGTCCATAGACTGCAGGCGCGGGTGCGCGTCGAGCACCTGCTCCAACAAGGTCGTGCCCGAACGCGGGAACCCCACCACGAAGATCGGCGAGTCACGCATCTCCGGCGCGATCAACGCAGGCCACCGCGCATACTGCTCAGCGGTGACGCGCGGTGCGTCAACCGGCATGGCGGGTGCGCCGGGCACGAAGAACTCAGGCGAATCGAAACTGCGCTCGGCGGCCTCCATGCGATGCGCTACATGCAGTGCGTCCATGGCCTTGACCGTCTCGCCGAGCTTGTCATAAGCAGCGGCAAGCTGGAAATAGTGGTTGAAGCTGTTGCCCCCCTCCGGCCCGGTGCTCTCCAGTAAATCTCGCGCAGCGGCGGCGTTGCCCGCCCGCAGGGCCAGCGTCGCCAGCACATGACGGGCTTCCTTGACCTGCACGTCCGACGCACCAGACCCGGCGCGCAACACCGGTACGAGCACAGCGTCGGCATCAGCAAGGCGATTGAGGCGTTCATAGTGGTTGGCCAGCAACAAGCGCACGTCCAACTGGCCTGGCCAGCGTGCCAGGAGATCCTCCAGTACTTCGACAGCGTCGGGAATATCGTTCTTGAGCGTCAATACCTGAGCCAGCGACAGTTGCAGGTCGTCGTCATTGAAAGGCACCCACTGGCGCCAGCGGCGCAAGATATCCGTCGCCCCTTCCTCGTCCTGGCAATGACAGCAGGCTCGTGCCGCGTCGACGCGGGCCGCCAGGGAGTCAGGCATGGCGGCCAGCACATCCAGCAGAAGATGGCGTGCTGTCAGGTAATCGCGTAGTTCAATCAACAGCAGGCCAAGTTGCCTCTTGGCATCGAGATTGCTCGGATCAAGTTCGACCGCCCGCGCAAAAGCCTTGGCGGCCTCGCCGCTATCGCCCGTTGCCTGCAGAGCCGCGCCATAGTTGTTCCAGTTCAGGCTGCTATCCGAGCCCCGCGCCAATTCTGCATACAGCGGCAGGGCGTCATGTACGCGACGCTGCATATGCAGGCTTATGGCAAGCAGCAGCGTGAGGTCGGCATCACCAGGATGACGTGTCAGTGCGGCACGACTCAGTTGCTCGGCGCGTTCGGGATGGCCGCCATTGATGGCGGCACCAATCTGGGGAAGTTCGTCGGAAACCATGGCTTCACACATAAAGAAGGGCCGCGTGAACATTCACGCGGCCCTCAAGGTTAACGCTTATATCAACGGCTTAGAACTTGACCGTCACACGAGCCCAGTAGTAACGACCCATCAGGTCGAAGTCAGCCGGGTCGGTATTGGCATTGAGCGTGTTGTTCGCGTACAGCATGGGCGGCTGCTTGTCGAACAGGTTGTTCACGCCGAAGTCCAGACGGGTGTTGATCATGGCCAGGTTGTAGCCGATCGACACGTCGTTGTAGACCGTCGCACCGTACTTCAGGATCGAACCAGACGTGCCATTCGGTGCGCTATCCAGCGGCGAACCCGTCGGGGCACCGTTCTGGAAGCGGCCAATGTAGCGCATGCGCCACTGGGCGCTCCAGCCACCACCCTGCCAATCCACGAAGCCCTGTGCGCGCCAGCGCGGGAACAAGCAGACGCCAACGTTGTCCGGACAGGCTGCTGCGGCCGACGAGCCGTAGGCCAGCAGGTGACCTGCATCCTTGTAGGTGACACCGCCCTCGGCAGCCGAAGCCGTGCTCTGGTCGTAGTACTTGAGGTAGGTCGCGTTGACGCCGATGTTGATCTGGCCGAAGGAGAACTGCGGCAGCTTGTAGTTGGCCGACCAGTCGATGCCCGAGGTGTTCAGGCTACCGATGTTGCCCACCGGCTCAACCGTGGAACCCAGCAGCTGACCGGCGGTCGCCGGGTTGGTGCCGCCCTGGCGCTGGATGAACTGGCAATAGATCGTCGAACCAGCAGCGCAGAGGTTCAGCAGGCTCTGCAGACCGACCTGAGTGATGGTGTTGTTGAGGTTCACACGCCAGAAATCGATCGTGGTCGACAGGCCCGGCACGTAGGACGGGCTATACACGAGGCCGAAGTCATACGACTTGCCGTGCTCCGGCTTAACGTCGAAGCCGGCCACGCGCGAACCCTGGATAACGGTGCTTGCCTGCGATGCACCTGCGGCGGTCAAGGAGTTCTGGAAAGAACCATCGGTCAGAACGTTCTTACAGGCCAAGGCCAGCGGCGAACCTGCCGGGGCGCCGGTGTAACCGTTACACGGATCGGAGTGGATCAGCGGAGCATCCGTACCCGAGACATACAGCTCGGTCAGGTTCGGCGCGCGGAACACGTCTTCCATGGTGCCGCGGAGCAGCAGGTCATCGATCGGCTTGTATTCCAACGCGAACTTGAAGTTGTTCGTGCTGCCGAAGCTGCCGATCTTCGAGTAACGGTCACCAATGGTCAGGTTCAGCGACTGCACGCCCGGCAGGCCAGCCAGCACCGGGATGAACGCTTCGGTGTAGATGTCCTTGGTGGTGTAACCACCCTGCACGGCGCTCAAGCACTGGCTGCCCAGTGCGCAGCTACCGGTAGTCGGGTCGATCGTCAGCTGCGGAGCCGGCACGGTGTGCTGGTAATCCTTGCGGTCTTCAACACCGAGTGCCAGCTGCACGGCGCCTGCCGGCAGGCTGAACAGCTCGCCGCTGATGCCGGCGTGCCAGGTGCGCTCGATGATGTAGCTGTTGGACGGCGCCGTGACGCTGGCCGCCTTGACCGCAGCGATGCTGGCGGCGCTCGAGTTGGGCTCGAACGGGTTGAACTGGCAGGCTGCAACGCTTGGGCAATTCGGGCCGCTTGCAACGCCATTAGCACCCAGCGTCGAAGCACCAGTGTACAGCTGGCTCTGGTCAATCAGGCCGGCCGTGGTGGTCACAACGCTCTCGTGGCCGTAGTTGTAGCCGACGTCCCAGTTCCAGTTCTTGTCCCAAACTGTGAAGTCGCCCTTGAAGCCCGTATTGATCTGGGCATCGGTACGACCGTTGAACGCCTCGCGCACGCCGGCGGAGGTCAGGCGCTGACCGAACTGATAGCCGTTAGCGGTACCGTAACCCGCACCGCCGCCAAACACGTTGAACCCGTTCTTCGGATCGACCGTCGCGCCGGTCACGCCAGCGCCGTACACGGCGGGAGCGAGCTGGAAGTTGGACGAGGTCTTTTCGTAAACCGCGTCCACGTACGCATTGACGTGGTCACCCAGGTGGTATTCACCATTGAGGAAGCCGCCAGTGCGCTCCTGCGGGGTCATGATCAGGTTGACCGCCGCATAGTTGTACTTGTCGGAATTACCATAGCAATGGTAGTTCGCCGGGCTGAGCACGGTGGGGTTGCCGCCCGCACTCAGCGAGACGTAGCCGCTCGCACAACTGATACCCGCCTGGCCCAGCACCGACTGGGGAACCTGGATGTGGCCCACCGGGGTACGCGACGAACCGCCCACGTACACCTGGGTGCCGGAAAGGGTCAGCGCGTTCTTCGAGAAGGCGCGGTTGGCCGCCTCCACGCCGTCCTGCTTGTTGTAGCTCAGGCCGGCCATGATGCTGCCCTTATCGGACGTCTGGCCGAACGTGAAGGTATAGCCAGCCTGGTCACCGTCGTTACGATCGGACGAGCCGACGTTCGCGGTGAAGGTGGCACCCTGGTAGTTCTTGCGGGTGATGAAGTTCACCACGCCGCCGATGGCGTCCGAACCGTAAGTGGCCGACGCACCGGTCGGCAGCACTTCAATGCGCTCGATGGCATCGGCCGGAATGGCGTTCGGATCCTTGCTGAGGAGGCGCTGGCCGTCGATCAGGATCAGCGTGCGGCGCGAACCCAGGCCGCGCAGGTTGATGGACGAGCCACCGGTACCGCCGCCGTTGTTGGTCTGCGGGTTAACCGCGCCGCCGGTCATGGCCGGCAGCTGCTGCACCAGGTCACCCAGGGTGAGCTTACCCGTCGCCTGGATGGCGGCGCGGTCAATGGTCACGACGGGACTGGCCGTCTCGACGTCCACACGACGAATCAGCGAACCGGTCACAGTGACCGTTTCGAGCGTCTTGCTCTTGGACTGATCAGCCGGTGCCGGCGTGTTGGACTGCGACTGCGCGTCCTGCGCGAAAGCGGTAGTGCCGTAGGCGCTCGCTGCGAGCATACCCAGCGACAGAGCCAGGCGAACCGACGTGCACAGTTTATTTTCCCCGAACTTCATGAGAACACCCTCCCGTTATTTATATTGACTGGGTTTGAAAGATTTCCCCGCCTCAAACCCGCGCCCGATTCACCCAAACAATTTAGGTGTGGACCGACCGAATGGCAGCCCACAGCGCTTGGCATTTATCACGCTTTACTTACAGATAGTCAATAAAATCTATACAGCAAGAAGTTACTATGTCGCGACAGATATCGCATTAACTTGCGAATTATCTGACTCGGAAATAAGAACCCCTTTGGCGTCCCCGCGTCCGCTGCGGTGCAGCGACCTTCGTTGGAATGGGGTGAAGCCACGGTGAAAGCGGCCTGACGCGATATTTCGTATAACGCCAGACCACTGATTTCCGTGAGATTCAGTCGGCGATGCCGTCGTTCTCGAAACGCAGGTGTTTTACGCTGCGTCCCCGACGCCGAACCAGCTTCAAGGCTTCAATACCAATGCGTATGTGGCGTTCAACAAATTGCGTCGTCACGCTCCGGTCGCTTAATTCCGTCTTAACGCCCTCGGGGATCATGGGCTGATCGGAGACCAGGAGCAGCGCTCCACACGGAATCTTGTTGGCGAAGCCCGCCGCGAAGATGGTGGCGGTCTCCATGTCGATGGCCATGCAGCGGGTGCGCCGCAGATATTCCTTGAAGGTTTCGTCGTGCTCCCAGACACGGCGGTTGGTGGTGTACACCGTACCCGTCCAGTAGTCGTAGCCCAGGTCGCGGATCATGGTGGATACGCCGCGCTGCAACTGGAAGGCCGGCAGCGCCGGAACCTCCGGGAGTAGATAGTCGTTGGAGGTGCCTTCGCCGCGGATGGCGGCGATCGGCAACACCAGGTCGCCGATGGCGTTCTTCTTCTTGAGCCCCCCGCATTTACCCAGGAAGACTGCAGCCTTGGGATGGATGGCGCTCAGCAGATCCATCACGGTCGCCGCATTGGGGCTGCCCATGCCGAAATTGATCAGGGTGATGCCGTCGGCGGTGGCGTTGGGCATGGGACGATCCCGCCCCTGCACTTCCACCCCATGCCATTCGGCGAAGAGGTCCACGTAGTGTCCGAAATTCGTCAGCAGAATATGCTGGCCGAACTGCTCCACAGGCGTGCCGGTATAGCGCGGCAGCCAGTTGGAGACGATCTCCTGCTTGTCCTTCATTGAGACCCCATGAGGTCAGCGCAACAAAAGGCTTTGTTGCGCGTTACCGGCGACGCCACGCCGGCACGATGCCAGATATGTTTTCCCATAATAGCGGGTGAGCGACTTGTTCTGGATGGGTTTGACGACAAATTCCGGATCGGGACCGGTCATGCACCACCGTGACCCACGTCTACCGCCATCCCTTCGGGCCGGTGCGCCAACGACATGGACAACAACGGAGTCATCTGCGAGTACGAGCCACACCTTACTTATATGTCTATCCATATGGACTGCTGTTTGCGAGGTCATTGGTTGCATCGGTAACTGCCTGGGGGCTCGCATCAAGCGCAAAGACACCCCGTCGAACCAACCAACGTTTGCCGGAGAGAGCCAAGATGCCCGATGAGATCCGTCGATCCGCGCGACGCGGTGCCCCTTCTAAACCACGGAAGCACATCTCTGGCGGCACCTCCCCAGCCGAATCGCGATTTCCATGGCGCGGCGAAACCCATGGCATCATGAGCCAAACTGGGGAGTCTTCAATATGCGGATGGGTCTGGCCATCGATGCAGCCTGTGATTTGCCACAGGCATTCCTGCAAGAACACAACATCGCGGTGATGCCCATCACCATCCATGTCGACGACGAAGTCTTCATGGACAACCGCAACCAGGTCGAGCTGCACCGCTTCCTGGATCGCAACCTTGGTAACCGGAGCCATTCGGCCGAGACCATCCCCTGCTCCGTCGAAGACGTGCAAAAGCTGTTCCTCGAGAAACTGGTGCTCGAGCAGGATTGTGTGTTCTGCCTCACCATCACCGCCACGCGCAGCGCCATCAATGAGCATGTGATCAAGGCGAGCTTTGCGGTACTCAAGCACTACCGCGAAGTGCGCGAGAAGAACAACCTCTCGGGTCCGTTCCTGATGCGCGTCATCGATACCCGCACACTCTTTGCGGGTTCAGGACCGGCTATCGTCGAAGCCACGCGCCTGATCCAGGCGGGCGAACAACCCGCAGCCATCCGCGAACGCCTCACCTATGTAGCCAACAACTCGTACGGCTACATGCTGCCGCGCGACCTCTACTACCTGCGTGCCCGCGCCAAGAAGAAAGGCGACCGCAGCGTGGGCCTGCTCAGCGCCATGCTTGGCTCAGCGCTGGACATCAAGCCGTTGCTGCGCGGCTATCGCGGCGAAACAGGCCCGGTCGGTAAGGTGCGTGGCTTCGAGCACGGTGCGGAAACACTCTTCAACTACGCCGCGCAACGCGTCCACGCCGGCCTGTTGGTACCCGCGGTATGCGTGAGCTACGGCGGCGATCTGGCTGAACTGGCCAAGCTGCCCGGTTATGCAGAACTGCGCACGGCGTGCGAAGAGTGCGGCGTAGATTTGATGGAAGCGCCGATGAGTATCACCGGCATGGTTAATGTGGGCGAAGGTGCGGTGACGCTCGGCTTCGCCGCTGAAGAACACGTCGCCGAGTTCTGAGACTGCCGGGAGGATAGGCATGATCCGCCTGTGCTTTCTCGCTTCGCTCCTACTGCTGAGCCTGCCCGCCGTCGCGGGCACGGCCTACCAATGCACCGACGCCAGCGGCAAGGTGTCATTCCAGGACAAGCCGTGCCAAGGCCAGCAGCGCCAACAGGTGCTGCACCTAGACGATACCCCAGCCTACACGCCGGCACAGCCAGAGACTGTCCCTGCGCCGGAGGCCGACATGGCACCTCCGCCACCACTACCGCCACCGCCGATCGAGTCGTCGTTGCCCGTCCTGTATGCATGCGTACGCGCAACCGACGGCAAGACGTACACCAGCGAGAACGGTGATCCCCAGCCCTATCAGGTGCCCTACGGCATTCTCGGCGCCGCACAACTGCCTCTTTCGCAGGCCTACGGTGGACCAGGCGCCGCCGGCGCATCCGCTCCCGAGCTCAACCGCGGACGCGTTACGCCCGGACTCATCGCCAACTACTACGTCTGGGTACAGGACCAGTGCCGCCCATTGACGCGAGCCGAGACCTGCCGCTCCCTACGTGATGCGTACGACGACATCGAGAGCAAGCTCAGGCGCGCATTCAAGAGTGATCAGCCTCCGTTGGAGCAGCGCGAGCAGGAGTTGCGTGGGCAACTTCGCAGCTGTTGATTTACGACTGCTCATTTTTTGCGCAATGTCATGCAAGTCTACGCTGCACAAGGCCAATGACGGCTTGTCCACAGGCTTGCCACCAGGGTTTCCCCAAACGCTGTGGAAAACACAGTTACACGAGCTGCTGCAAATCTGCGCATGATGATGAAAGCTTTGCTACGACATGGACTTGCATCGCCTATCCACAGGCTTACCCGGGTCCCATCCACATTTACTGTGGAAAAGGCCGCGCCAAGCCTGGCGCAAAAATGCGCACGAAGATGAAAATCTCGTACCGGCGTGCACTTACATCAACTGTCCACAGGCTTGCCCATAGGCCATCCACATAACCTGTGGAAATCCACGCGTCAGCGCTGCTGTAAAAGTACGCACGATGATAAAAATCTCGCACTGTCACGCACTTGCATCGACTATCCACAGGCTTGCCAAGAGGCCATCCACATTCGTTGTGGAAAACCATCGGCCGCTGTCGATCTTTTGCGCATGATGATGAAACTTCAACCGTGGCGTGCACTTGCGCGGCCTATCCACAGGCTTGCCATGCGCCCATCCACATTCGCTGTGGAAAACGCGCGATCAGCGCCAGTTTGGCTCGTCTTTTCGCCGCGTGACTAAGCCCATGCGAACGGCGAGTCAGAACCCGTAGTTGAGAAAGCCCCCATCCACCGCCAGCACCTGGCCGGTGACATAGCTCGCCGCAGGCAGACAGAGAAAAGCAATGGCCGCGGCTACTTCCTCCGGCTCGCCAATGCGGCGCAGCGGTGTGCGGTCGAGTACTTCATCGAGGTACTCGTCGTCGGCAAGCGCCGGCTCGGAACGCTGCGTGCGGATGTACCAGGGCGCTACCGCGTTGACACGGATGCCATCCGCCGCCCATTCCACCGCCAGATTGCGGGTGAGCTGATGAAGGGCGGCCTTGGTCATGCCATAGGGCGATCCCGTGCGCACATGCGTCACGCCTGAGACGGAACCCACATTCACAATGGCTGCATTGGCGTGCTGCACGAGCTGCGGGTGCGCCAACCGGCACATCTCGAAGGCCGAGAACAGATTCTGCTCGAAGATCGCCCGGTACTCGTCCTCGTGATACGCCAGCGTCGGCGCGGGACGGTTGCCACCGGCATTGTTCACCAGCAGGGAAAGCGGCGCACCGAGATCGGCGACCCAGTCGAACACGGCGAGGCGATCTTCCTGTTGTCCCAGGTCTGCACCGAACGCCAACACCTCGATGCCTGGGAAGTCGTCCAGCAACTCCACACGCACCTGTTCCAGGTAATCAGCATCGCGTGCCACCAGCAGCAAGTTGGCGCCGAGGCCAGCCAATTCACGGGCAGTGGCGTAACCGATGCCCTTACTGGCTCCGGTGATCAGGGCGGTGTGTCCTTGCAGCTGCCAGGCATCGATGCGTGCGTTCATGCGTCGAGCTTAGAGCCTGTACACGTTCTGCGCCAAGCATGGCCCGCTACCATGCAGGTGTGACCTTCCATCGGAGAGGCCTTCCATGAAACGACTAGTCCCCCTGCTTTGTCTGCTCTCCCTGACCGCCTGCTCCGGCAAAGCGCCCGCACCGGAGTCCGCCCCCGCTGCCGCCAGCGCCGCGCGCGTGGCGACGCCGTGGGACGACATGAAGAAGGACGAGCAACGCGCGGCGGATGTGCAGAAGACCGTGGACGAACAGGCGAAGAAGCAGCAGCAACAGATCGAGGCAGCACAGCAGTAAATGTTCGGCACTTGGCAAATGGACGTCTGGACGAGCATCGTGTCCGGCATGAACGCCCATCACGACGAACTTGCCAACGCGCCACTGCTGGACATCGACGATGCCAGCGTGATGCGCGGTGACCGATTGATCCTCGATCGCTTCAGCCTGCGCATTGGCGCTGGCCAGCACACCGCCATCCTCGGTGCCAACGGCGCGGGGAAGTCCACGCTGGTGCGCTTGATCACGCGCGAGCTGTACCCGCTCGCGCGGGAAGACGGCCGCGCTCCGGTGCGTGTATTCGGCCGCGATCGTTGGCACGTTTCCGATCTGCGCGGGCTGCTCGGTATTGTGTCGCCCTCCCTGCAACACGACTGCACCACCGACGCGACGCTCGAAGTCTCCGAAGCCGTGCTGTCCAGCTTCTTCGCCGCGCAACGGCTGGGGCTCGACCATTACGTCACGCGGACCATGCGCGAGCGAGCGAACGAAGCACTGCATCAAGCCGGCGCCACGCATCTACTTGGGCGCACCATGGCCAGCCTGTCCACCGGTGAGGCGAGGCGTGTGCTCATTGCTCGCGCACTGGTGCATCAACCACGCGCCTTGCTGCTCGACGAACCCTGCGCGGGCCTGGACATGGCGAGCCGCCGGCGTTTCCTGGAGAACCTGCGCGGCCTTGCGCGTCAGGGCACCACGCTGCTGCTGGTGACGCACCACGTAGAAGAGATTCTCCCCGAGATCCAGCAGGTCGCCCTACTCCGTGACGGACGCCTGCACAAGCAAGGTGCCAAGCACGACGTGCTCACCGGCGCCCTGCTTTCCGAAACATTCGGCATGCCCGTGTGCGTGGAACGCCACGGCGACTATTACAGCGCAGCGATCGCATAAGGCCGTCTGGCCGTCCAATCCCCCCGCGGAAATCGCTTGACGCGCCCTGGCGCGCGGGCGTACTTTTGCGCCGCTGGTGGTTTTCATCTTTTCATCGCGATGAAAGGATGAAATTAAAAGGGAAGCCGGTGCGGCCCGTAAGGGCCAATTCCGGCGCTGCCCCGCAGCGGTGTGTGGAAACGACCTTCGCCATAAGCACTGGCCCTTTCGGCCGGGAAGCGGCGAACAGTAGGCGAAGCATTGACGTGCTTCATGTCCACGAGCCCGAAGACCTGCCCCGGCCAGAAGGCTCGTCCTTCTGTCAGACCTGGAGCTTCCGAGGGGAAGCGGCCGGATGTCGCGCCATGGCCCGCGCCCACGGCGTGCGCCTCCGTGCCCGCCCGCGGCTGTTCCGGTTCGCCCGAGGGGGCGAAGGTCGCTGGCGTGGAGGTCGATGCTGTCCGCATCGCTTTGGCGCAGTTCCTTCGTTCCTCATTCATCACGAATCGAGGACACGCAAACATGACTACCGTTACCAACCTGGGCTTCCCCCGCATTGGCCCGCGGCGCGAGCTCAAGCATGCACTGGAGTCCTACTGGCGCGGCGAAACCACGTCGCAGCAGTTGGAAGAAGCCGCTTCAGCACTCCGGCAAAAGCACTGGGCATTGCAGCGGGACGCCGGCGCCGACGTCGTTCCCTGCAACGACTTCTCGCTGTACGACCACGTGCTCGACACAGCCTTCCTGCTCGATGCCATTCCCGAGCGCTATCGCTCCCTGGTCGAGCGCGATGCGTACGCCGGCTACTTCGCGCTCGCGCGAGGATGGCAGCGCGACGGCATCGACCTGCATGCGCTGGAAATGACCAAATGGTTCGACACCAATTATCACTATCTGGTGCCGGAGCTCCACGCGGAACAGAGCTTCCGCCTTCGCGGCGATAAGCCAGTCGCGGAGTATCTGGAAGCCCGCGCGCAAGGCCTGGATGCTCGCCCCGTCCTGCTGGGACCGGTGAGCTTCCTGCTGCTCTCCAAGGCCGTGGATGGCAGCGATCGCCTGGCACTGCTGGAGCGCTTGCTGCCTGTCTATGCGGAACTGTTGGCGAAGCTCAAGCAGGCCGGCGCCGAATGGGTACAGATCGACGAGCCCTGCCTGGTGCTGGATCAGGATGGTGACGATCACGCGGCCTACCGCTTGGCGTACCACGCCCTGACCGCAGTGGAACGCCCGAAATTACTGCTTGCGACGTACTTCGGTCCGCTCGGCGAGAATCTGCCTCTGGCTGCGGAGCTGCCGGTCGACGGCCTGCATATCGATCTCATTCGCGCACCCGAGCAGCTCGACGCCGTGCTCGACGCACTGGGCGAGGAAAAGATCATCTCGCTCGGCCTCGTCGACGGACGCAACGTGTGGCGCGCCGACCTGGATCGCGCACTCCGGACGTTGCGTCGTGCTCACGACCGCTTCGGTAAGCGCGTGCAGATTGCACCGTCGTGTTCACTGCTGCACGTACCGGTTGATGCCTCCGTTGAAAACGCGCTGCCCGCGGACCTCAAGTCATGGCTTGCCTTCGCGACGCAGAAGATCGGCGAACTTCGAGTACTGGCCGATGCTGTGAAGGGGCTAGTGCGCGCCTACACCACGCTGGACACCGCCCGCGAGCAACAGCTGGCCCGCCAGCAGTCCGAACGCGTGCATCGCGCCGTCGTGGCGGAGCGCATGGCGGCCATCGACGCGACCGACTTGTCGCGTCGTTCACCGCATGCCGCGCGCAAGGCAGCGCAACAGCAGCACCTGCATCTCCCGCTGTTCCCCACCACGACCATCGGCTCGTTCCCGCAGACGCATGAGGTGCGCGAAGCCCGCGCGCAATTCAAGTCCCGCAAGCTTTCCATCGAGGACTACGAGGCCTTCCTCGAAGCCGAAACCGAGCGCTGCGTACGTTTCCAGGAAGACATTGGCCTGGACGTGCTCGTGCATGGCGAGTTCGAACGCAATGACATGGTGGAGTACTTCGGCGAACAGCTGGACGGCTTTGCCTTCACCAAGCTCGGCTGGGTGCAGAGCTACGGCTCACGCTGCGTAAAGCCGCCGATCATCTACGGCGACGTGCAGCGACCAGCACCGATGACCGTCCGCTGGTCGCGCTATGCGCAGTCACTCACCAAGCGTGCAATGAAGGGCATGCTCACTGGCCCAGTGACGGTGCTGCAATGGTCATTCGTGCGCGATGACCAGCCGCGCTCCACCACCTGCCGCCAGATCGCCCTCGCGTTGCGCGACGAAGTACTCGACCTCGAGGCCGCCGGCATCCACGTCATCCAAATCGACGAACCGGCACTGCGCGAAGGCCTGCCCCTGCGCCGCAAGGACTGGAGTGAGTATCTCGCCTGGGCAGTGGAAAGCTTCCGCCTTACCGCATCGGGCGTGGAGGATGACACGCAGATCCATACCCATATGTGCTACTCCGAGTTCAACGACATCATCGAAGCCGTGGCCGCCATGGGCGCCGACGTGATCTCCATCGAGACGTCCCGCTCGCGCATGGAGCTGCTCGATGCCTTCGTGCGGTTCCGTTATCCCAACGACATTGGCCCGGGCGTCTACGACATCCATTCGCCCCGCGTGCCAAACGTCGAAGAGATGACTGAGCTCTTGCAGAAGGCCGCCGACGTGCTCAAGCCGGAACAGCTATGGGTGAACCCGGACTGCGGCCTGAAAACCCGCGGCTGGACCGAAGTGCGTGCAGCCCTCGTCGCCATGGTCGCGTCGGCACGACGCATGCGCGAATCGGCCACTGTCGAGGCATAAAAAAAGCCGCCACCGGAAATCGGCGGCGGCTCGATGTATCGGAATCTCGTCGCGCGACGGCGCGACGAGATTCCACGGTTCAACGTGGCGAGCAGAAGCAGTAGGCGTAAACGTTCGGGCGCCCCGCCTGTGCGGTGCGCAACAACTTCAGTTCCGGCGCCATCGTGTTGATGTGGGCAACCCACGACGGCAACTGCACGCCGTACGACTGCGCCATCTGCACCATCGCATCGTTGTTGAGGCCGATCAGGAACTGTGCGAAGCCACCCATCGGCTCTTCCACGTAACGCACCGGTGCGTCCTTACCAAGCTTGGCGCGCTGCGAAGCGTCGGCAACGGCTTCACCGATACCGCCAAGCTGATCGACGAGACCGCGATCCAGCGCCTGCTGGCCGGTCCACACGCGCCCCTGCGCAATGGCATCAATGGCGTCGTACGGCTTGCCGCGGGCCTTGGCCACGTTGCCGACGAAATCGCGATAGCCCTTCTCGATGGTGGCCTGGATCACCGTGCCCACCTTGGGATCGAGCGGACGCGTGATATCGAACGCACCCGCCAGCGGGCTGGTGCCCACGCCGTCGCTCTTCACGCCCAGCTTATCCAGCGTACCCGGCACCGTCATGATCATGCCGAAGATGCCGATGGAGCCGGTGATGGTGTTGGGCTCGGCGTAGATGCGATCGGCGTTCATCGAGATCCAGTAGCCGCCGCTGGCCGCAACGTTACCCATCGACACCACAACCGGAATGCCGGCCTCGCGGGTCAGTGCCACTTCGCGGCGGATCTGCTCGGCGGCATACACCTCGCCACCCGGCGAGTTCACGCGCAGCACCAATGCTTTGGTGCGCTTGTCTTCACGCGCTGCGCGGATCAGCTCGGCCGTAGAATCGCCGCCCACCGTGCCCTGCGGCTGCTTGCCACCGGTGATTTCGCCTTCCGCCACCACCACGGAAACACCCGGCGTCTGCGTGGCGTCTTCGGAAATCGTGCCTTCATATTGCGACAACGATACCTGGCGGAAGCCCTCGCCCTTCTTGCCGGCGGGCACGCCTTCCTTGCGCATCATGGCGTTCACTTCGGCCGGCGTCGCCACACCATCGACCAGGTGCTGCTCCAGCGAGAGCTGGCCGAGATCACCCTTGGCGTTGGCGATCGTCTCCGGCAGCGTGTCGATATCCGTACGCAACGTGGCCGGATCCAGCTTGCGCAGCTTGGCCACCTCGTTGATATAGCTATCCCACAGGCCGCCCATCCAGAAACTGTCGGCCTCCTTCGCTTCGGACGAGGCGTGGTCGAGGATGTACGGCTCAGCGGCGCTCTTGAACTGGCCGACGCGGAACAAGTGCACGTCCACACCGAGCTTGTCGAGCAGATCCTTGTAGAACAAGCGGTAGTTGGCCAGGCCCGTAATCATCACCCCGCCCTGCGGATCGACCAGTACACGGTCGGCATGCGCGGCGAGGTAGTACTGGCCCTGGTCAAGGCTCGGCGCCCACACGACCACCGGCTTGCCGGCAGCGCGGAAGCGGTCGAGTGCCGCGCCCACTTCGCGCAGTGCGGCAAAGCCGCCACCCTGCAGCTCGCCCGGCTCCAGCAGGATGCGCGTAATGCGTGCGTCCTTGGCGGCGGCATCGATGGCGCCAACCAGATCGCGCAGCTGGATCTGCTTGGGCGGGTTGCCCGACAGACTGGCCAGCGCGCGCTGCATCGGGTCGATGCTGTACTGCTCGACCAGATCGCCCTTGGGCTTGATGACCAGCACACTGTCGCTCTGAATGACGTGCTCAGCGCGAGTGCCGGCAAAGCCGACAATCAGCACCAGCAGGAACAGAAACAGGAAGGCGAAGAAGATCAGGTTGAGAAGGGTCAACCTGACGATGTTGATACCGCGTCCAAGAACGCAGAGAAAGGCCCAAAAGCCGTTCGTACGGGGCTCCGCCATGCGAGGTTCCTCAGGATGTCCACAACAGCGTAGCTGTTCGTGTGGTGAAGGTCATGTGGTACGAACCGCACATGCCCGTCATCTTTACCCGTTCCCGCGTTGGGATTGGCCGTAAGGCACCGAACAACCTTAGGGGGTACGGCGCCAGCGTTCGTGGGACGTATTGCGGTACAAGCGCGTAAACAGCAGGATGGCCGCCATGGTCAGCCCGGCGATCAGGCCGATCCACATGCCCCGCGCGCCCATGTCGTGGCGGAACGCCAGCCACCAGCCCACCGGCATACCGACACCCCAGTAGGCGAACAGGGTAATCACCATCGGCACCCGCGTGTCCTTGAGGCCGCGCAGTGCACCGTTGGAGGTGACCTGGATGCCGTCCGAAAACTGGAACAACCCGGCCAGCACCATCAGCTGCGCAGCCAGCGCGATCACCCCGGCATCATGCGTGTACGCACTCGCCAGCACGTGCGGCAGGGTCAGCATGACCGTTGAGGAAACGGTCTGCACGCACAGCGCCAGCCCGACGCCACAAAGGCCGGCATAACGCACGCCCTGGGCATCGCCACGGCCGACCGCGTTGCCCACCCGCACGGTGATCGCCATCGACAACCCCAGCGGCACCATGAAAGCAATGGTCGCCACGCTCAGCGCCACCTGATGGCTCGCCACCACCGTCTCGCCCAGCGTCGCGATGGCTAGCGCCACCGCCACGAACAGTCCACCCTCGGCCAGCAGCGTCACGGCCATCGGGCCGCCGATTTTTACCAGCTCGAGAATCATCTTCGGCTTGGGCCAGGCCATGCCGCCGCGCAGGTTGGCGTCGCGATAGGCCGGGTGCTTGATGACGAACCATAGGAACGCCAGCATCTCCAGCCACAACACCGTCGCGGTGGCGATGCCGCTGCCCAGCGAGCCCAGCGCGGGCAACCCGAACTTGCCGTACATCAGCACGTAGCCCAGCGGCGCTAGCACCAACAGGCCACCAAAGCCGAAGTACATCGACGGACGCGTCATCGACAGGCCTTCGGACAGGCCGCGGATGGCGAAGTAACTCGTCATCGCTGGCGCCGCCCAACTGATGGCGTGCAGGAAGTGCATGACGTCGGTGCGCAGCGTCGGCACCACGCCAATCCAATCGAGCAACGGCGTGGCATGGCGTACCAGGAACCACAACACGATGCCCATGCCCCAGGCCAGCCACAACGCCTGCACGAACACGGCACCCGCTTCGTGACGGCGCCCCGCGCCGTCCAACTGGGCGACCGACGGCGGCACCGCCATCATCATGCCCAGACCGCTGACTAGCGCCAGCGCCCAAATACTGACCGCTGTGGTCACCGCCGCCTGCACGTGCGCACTCAGGTGCCCGGCGAGCACGGCATCGACGAAGTTCGGACCCACCGCGGCGAGCTGCGCGGCGATCAGGGGAAGGGCAAGGCGCACTGTGGCGCCGACCTCGTGCGCCACCTTGGCGCGATCGGGGCGGAAAGACAGCATAGAAGGACTCCTAGGCTGACAGTCTAACCCAGTCCTGTCGTCATCCTTACCGACAGCGCTTTCAGAAACGCCCCACGACTGCTGTCTACGCAAGCCGCTTGTGCCAAGATCCGCGGCTGATCATCCCGGGGGGAGAGGGCATGAAGAAAGAAATCGTCTCGTTCGAAGGCGTGCACTGCGCCAACTGCAGCGCGCCCATGCAGGGCGAGTTCTGCCACGAGTGTGGGCAGTCCATCCACACCGTGCTGCGCCCCATGCATCACATGGTGGAAGACACCCTCGACATGGTGTTGCACGTGGACGGCCGCGTCATCCACACGCTGCCGCCACTGTTCCTCAAGCCCGGCTTCCTCACCCTGGAATACTTCTCGGGCCGCCGCCAGCGTTACGTGGCGCCGTTCCGCCTGATGTTCGTGCTGGCCCTGCTGGCCTTCTTCGTATCTCACTTGGTCATGGGGAGCTCCGGCCTATTGGAGTTCGGCTCCAAAGCGAGTGTCGGCACCGGCGAGTTCGCCAAAGACACAACCCCGGACGCCGTGCGGGCGCATTTTGAGCAAATGCGCCAGGACATCGAGAAGTCCAAGGGACAAAGCGACCAGAAGGCGAAGCATTACAACCGTCTGGTCAACGTGGAGCGCGACCACGCCAACCATCGATTGGCCGAGCTTCATGCCCCAGCGATGCCCAATGTCACCGTCGAAGACATGGACTTCACCTCGTTCGCGATCGACATCCCGTGGCTCCCCGCAGCTATCAACCACAGCCTCGATCGCTCCAGAGCGCGGGCCGTGTCCAACATACGAGAGATGTCGAACGGCGGTGAGCAGGCAGCTGAGGCAGAGGAGCGCGTCGTAGCCTCTGTGTTCCATGCACTGCCGCAGACCATGTTTGTGCTGATGCCCCTGTTTGCCCTGCTGTTGAAGTTCACCTACTTCTTCAAGCGCCGGCTTTATATGGAACACCTGATCGTGGCGCTGCACAGCCACGCCTTCCTGTTCCTGTCCCTGTTACTGAGCATGATGCTGTACGCCCTGCAGGCCTGGCTGACACCCCATGCGGCTTGGGTGGGCACACCGCTACGCCTGCTGCAGTGGGCCCTGTGGGTCTGGACGCTGGTCTATTTGCTGATCATGCAAAAGAAGGTCTATCGGCAGGGTTGGTTCATGACGATCGTGAAGTACCTGTTCGTCGGCTGGTGCTACACGATCCTGGCTTCGGTAGCGCTCGCGTTTGCAGCGATTCTGGGCGTAACGAACTGACCCCGGCCACCGGCCACTTTCTGTGACACAAATCACACACAAACCGGGCACCTACGCAATTTCGGCAAGCCCGTAAAGCGCTTCCAACGGGGGTTTTGCACAGCGTCACATGGCTGTCAAGGCAAGACCCATGCCTATGGCAATTGTATGAACCCTAGCCAAGCAAAAAACTCAACTCAATGTATTTATTGATGTTTTTTTGGTGGCTAAAACTTGAACAGCGCGTACGGAAGGACGCTTTCATGCGCCCCAGAGGCCTCCCTCAACGGGCCATCCACAGAGTTATCCACAGAGGTTGTGGATAACATGAAAAGCCCCCTGCCGTTAGTCACTTAGCTGTCCTTTCTAGATGACAGGGCAGCAAGCATGCGCAAGCCATCGCCAGGCAGCCAAACGGTGAATCCGCGCGTTTCACCCGGCTGGAATTCCGTCCAGTGCAACGGGCCGGTTACACTGGTTCTCCAAGAGGTATTCATGCCCGCCGTCCTTCGCGTAGCCCTGCCGGTGCCCCTGCCAACCCTGTTCGACTACCTGCCGCCGGCCACCGGCGAGGCGGTCGCGGGCAGCCGGGTGCTGGTGCCGTTCGGCAAGGGCAAAGCGGTCGGCGTCGTGGTCGAGGCCGGGGTGGAATCCGCGGTCGGCAACGCCCGGCTCAAGCGAGTGCTCCGCGTCCTGGACGATGCCCCCCTGCTCGACGCCGAGTTGATGGCCACCCTCGCCCGTGCCGCGGATTATTGGCTGGGGGCACCCGGCGAGGCATACGCGAACGCCCTGCCCCTGGCCCTGCGCGAAGACCGCCCGCTTCCCGAGCTGCACGAAGAGGCCTGGGCACTGACCGCCGCCGGGCGCAGTGCCCTCGACGCAGGCAGCCGGCGCGGCGGCAGTCGCGCCTTGCTCGAAGCACTGGCACGCGGCCCGCAGACCGCCGAACTACTGCACGAGATGCTGCCCGGCTGGCGCGACGCCGCACGCCGGCTCGACGAGGCAGGTCTGATCGAACGCACACGTACCCAAACGGCCGGGCCGATGGCGGTCACGACTGCGCCATCGCTGAGTGACGAGCAGCAACAGGCCGTGGACGCCATCGGCGAATCGCTGGGTGCCTTCCAGTCCTTTCTGCTCGACGGCGTCACCGGCAGCGGCAAGACGGAGGTCTATCTCGCGCTGATCGAAAAAGTCATCGCGCAAGGCAAGCAGGCCCTATTGCTGGTGCCGGAGATCGGCCTCGCGCCGCAGACCGTGCGCCGTCTTCGCGACCGTCTAGGTGTCGCAGTACAGGTCCTGCACTCCAACCTGGCCGAAGGTGATCGCGCGCGCGCCTGGCTGCGCGCGCGTTCCGGCGAGGCCAAGGTGATCCTCGGCACGCGCTCGGCCATCTTCACCCCGCTGCCCAACGCCGGCCTGATCGTGGTCGACGAGGAACACGACAGCGCCTACAAGCAGCAGGAAGGCTTCCGTTACCACGCGCGCGACCTCGCCATCCTGCGCGGGCGGGCGCTCAACGTACCGGTCGTGCTCGGCTCGGCCACACCATCGCTGGAATCGCTGGCGAACGTGCAGGCAGGCCGCTATCGCACCTTGCACCTGCGCGCACGCCCGGGAGCAATCCGCGCGCCACAAGTGCAGATCGTGGACATGCGCGCGCAACGATTGGATCACGGCCTCTCACCCGCCCTGCTTGCCGCTGTCACCGATACGGTGGCGCGCGGTGAACAAGCATTGGTGTTCCGCAATCGCCGTGGTTATGCACCGGTGCTGCTCTGCTACAGCTGCGGCTGGCATGCGGAATGTCCACGCTGCGAACACCCGATGACACTGCATGCGGCACGCCGCGCACTGATCTGTCATCACTGCGACTACAGCACACGCATGCCCGGGCAATGCCCGTCCTGTTTCTCGCCCGAACTCAAGCCACAGGGCCAGGGCACCGAGCGCCTGGAAGAAGCGCTGACCGCGCACTTTCCGGAGGTGCCAGTCATGCGCATCGACCGCGAAACCACGCGCCGGCGTGATGCCTTCGAACAACTATTGGAAGGCCTCCACGAGGATCGCCTCGCCATCCTTGTCGGCACGCAAATGCTGGCCAAGGGCCACGACCTGCCCAATCTCACACTGGTCGCCATCGTCGGCGTCGACGAAGGGCTGCATAGCGTGGATTTCCGCGCGAGCGAACGGCTTGCGCAACTGGTCGTGCAGGTGGCCGGTCGCGCGGGTCGTGCGCAGAAACCCGGGCGCGTGTTGCTGCAAACACATCACCCGGAACATCCGCTCTTGCGCCAACTGCTCGCGCAAGGCTATGCGGCGGCGGCCGCAACGCTGCTGGAAGAACGCCGCAGTGTGCAACTGCCGCCGTTTGGTCATCAGGTCTTGCTGCGCGCCGACGCGCACCAGCGCGAACACGTCGATGCCTTTCTCGGCGAAGCGGCAAACGCATTGACCGGTACGCCACTGCAACTGGCTGGCCCCATGCCCGCGCCCATGCCGCTACGCGCAGGCCGCCATCGGGGCCAACTGTTGATCGAAGCCGAAACACGGGGCGCGCTGCACAGCGCACTCAGACCTTGGTACCCATCGCTGTCGAGGCTGCCTTCGGCGCGTCGCGTGCGGTGGTCGCTCGATGTCGATCCCATCGATCTCTACTGAACACGGGACGACACGGCGAGACCTTCATGATTCTCTTAACTTCGAAAGAGGCATCACATGGAAGGCAATACATCGTCCACCGCTCGTCCTCATGTCGTCATCCTCGGCGGCGGCTTCGGCGGTCTCGCCGTAGCGCGCGAATTAGCTGACACCAACGCGCGCATCACGCTGATCGACCGGCGCAACCATCACTTGTTCCAGCCACTGCTGTATCAGGTGGCTACCGCGGGGCTATCCGCGCCATCCATCGCCGCGCCGCTGCGACAGATCCTCAGGAAACAAGCCAACGTCACCGTGCTGATGGACGACGCGCGGGACGTCGATCTCGACCGTCAAGTCGTAAAACTTGCGCGCGGTGATATGCCATACGACGCGCTGATCGTCGCTACCGGCGCCACGCACGCCTACTTCGGCCACGACGAATGGGAGCGGCACGCGCCAGGCCTGAAGACACTCGAAGACGCGTTCGCCATCCGCCGTCGCGTGCTGGTCGCCTTCGAGCGCGCCGAACTCGAGGAAGACCCGGCGCTACGACAGGCGTGGCTCAATTTTGTCATCGTCGGCGGCGGCGCGACCGGCGTGGAGCTGGCCGGCACCGTGGCAGAAATTGCTCGCCACACCCTGCCACGCGAATTTCGTCGCGCAGACCCACGCCACGCCAACGTACTGCTGGTGGAAGCTGGCCCTCGACTGCTACCAGCGTTCGACGAAGATCTGTCGGACAAGGCGCGGAGACAGCTCGAGAAACTCGGCGTACAAGTGCGCCTTGGCACGTCCGTCACCGCCATTGATGAGGAAGGCGTGATGCTGGACGGAGCACCGTATGCAGCGCGTACCGTGCTGTGGGCAGCCGGCGTGGCCGCCTCGCCACTCGGTCGCAAGCTGGGCGCCCCGTTAGATCGCGCGGGCCGCGTACTGGTTGAGCCCGATCTCAGCCTGCCCAACCATCCGAACGTCTTCGTCATCGGCGACCTTGCCGCCGTCACCCAGGCCAATGGCAAGCCGGTTCCCGGCGTCGCGCCTGCGGCCAAACAGATGGGGCATTACGTCGCCACGTTGCTCAAGGCGCGCTGGCGCGGGGAAAAGGCCGCAAAGCCTTTTGCGTACCGCGACGATGGCGCACTCGCCACCATCGGCCGCATGGCTGCGGTGGCGCAGTTTGGACGGCTGAAGCTGTCCGGGATACTCGCCTGGTGGGTCTGGTTGATCGCCCACATCGCCTTCCTGATCGGGTTCCGCAACCGTCTCGTGGTGATGCTGGACTGGGCCTGGGCGTACTGGACCTACCAGCGCCACGCCCGCATCGTGACCGGTATCGATGAACGGGCCGACACACAAACGTCTTTGCCCAAAGACGCTTAGGGTGGAGAATCATGGTTTTCCATGCCGGATAACGCCGTGTCTTCCCAACTCGAACAGCTGCGCCAGTACACCACCGTCGTCGCCGATACCGGCGACATCGACGCCATTGCCCGCTGGCGCCCGGTAGACGCCACGACCAACCCGTCACTGCTGCTCAAGGCCATCGAGAACCCCAAGTTCGCGCCGATCATCGAGGAGTCCGTGGCGTGGGCCAAGGGCAAGAGCAACTCGCGCGAGCAACAGTTGGTGGACGCGAGCGATCACCTCGCCGTGGCTGTCGGCCGCAAGATCGTCGAACTGGTACCAGGTCGCGTGTCCACCGAAGTGGATGCGCGCCTTTCGTTCGACGTAGATGCATCCATCGCCAAGGCCGAACGCCTCGTGCAGTTGTATGCCGATGCGGGCGTGACGCGTGACCGCATCCTGATCAAACTGGCCTCGACGTGGGAAGGCATCCGCGCCGCAGAACAGCTGGAAAAGCGCGGCATCAACTGCAACCTCACCCTGCTGTTCTCGTTCGAACAGGCCGTGGCCTGCGCCGAAGCCGGCGTGTTCCTGATCTCGCCATTCGTCGGCCGCATCATGGATTGGTACGTCGCCAACACCGACACCAAGAGCTACGCACCGGAGGAAGATCCGGGCGTGAAGTCCGTGCGCCGCATCTACGACTGGTACAAGGAACACGGCTTCCAGACCGTGGTGATGGGCGCCAGCTTCCGCAACATCGGCCAGATCCAGGCCCTCGCCGGCTGCGACCACCTCACCATTAGCCCAGACCTGCTGGAAAAGCTGGACCAGGACACCTCGTCACTGCCACGCGCGTTGAATGACACCGGCGCAACCAAGGCCAAGCCCAAGCCGATTACAGAAGCGCAATTCCGTTGGGGCCATAACGAAGATGCGATGGCGACGGATAAGCTGGCGGATGGTATCCGCAAGTTTGCAGTGGATCAGCGCAAGATGGAAAAGCTGCTGACGGAAAAGTTGTAAGAGGGAAATGGGGGCGCTTTCGAAAGCGGCCTCTTGGCATGGTGTGAAGGTGCTGACTCGCGCAGTTCCGCGGGGCTATTCACTCACTAGGTTTGCTTGTGGCGTATTTGGTCCTCGTGCCAACTAGCCGCCTCGGTTTTACTCCCTCTCCCCGCCGGGGAGAGGGTTGGGGTGAGGGGTCAACCTAGCCTCATCGTCTCATCTGCGCCGTCATCCCGGCGCAGGCCGGGATCCAGTGACGGTATCGCTCGGTTGTCGCGTTACTGCGATCTGGCCGCTTACACAGCGGGCGTTTCGATCGTCTGCCGACGACGCGATGTGCAGCGCAGCTGCACGAGCCTTCGGCTCGGCGCTTTTGACCTTCGGGCCCCCTGTGCGGCGGTGAGGGGTGGACGATCAGGCCCGCAGGGGGATCGGCACGGATGCCGATCCCTTTTCGCCAGGGCAGGAAGCCCTGTCGAAAAGCCCGGCCGCCCCTCACGGACTGGCTGGCTTCACCGGCCAGCGCCAAGTGGGGGTGCCCTTTCTTTGGGTTACTTTTCTTTGGGCAAGCAAAGAAAAGTGACTCGGCCTCCGGCAGGAGGTCGAAACGCTCGCCGCGTAGGCGGCCAGATCGCGGCGACGCGACAATCGAGCGATACCGCTACTGGACCCCGGCCCTTGCCCCCTTTTGTGGGGTACGCCGGGGTGACGGCTAAAGATAAAACGGTGAGGCTAGATTGACCCCTCACCCCAACCCTCTCCCCGAAGGGGAGAGGGAGAAAAGCAAAAAGCGCGTCGAGCGCCCCTCACTTCATCCCATGCGCCTTGGCATCCTCCGCCAACCGCCTCACAGCAATATCATCACCCTGCCACCCACCACCCAACGCCCGCACCAACTGCACACTCGCCCGCAGCTGATTCGTCTGCAATGACAGCAGCCCCAGATGCGCGTTAAGCGAATCCACCTGCGCCGTCACCACATCGAGATAGCTGTTGGCGCCCTGCTTATACAGCGCCGTCGACAGCTTCAACGTGCGATCCGCCGCCGTGGTGGCATCCTGCTGGTCTACCAAGGCGTTGCCGTAGTTCTTCAACAGTGACTGGTTGTCTTCGACCTGCTGGAACGCCGCGAGTGCCGTGCTCCGGTAGTGCGCGCTGGCTTCGTCGAAAGCGGCATGTGCTGATGCCACCTGCGCTCGGCGGCGACCGCCATCAAACACGTTAAGCAACAGATTCGGACCCAAGGCCCACAACGTGCTTGGTGCGTTCAACAAGTTGCCCCAGGCGCCGCTGGTATATCCACCACCTGCGCTAAGCGTAAGTGAGGGGAAGAACGCCGAGCGGGCAACGCCGATCTGCGCGTTGGCTTCCGCTGTACGACGCTCTGCAGCGGCAATGTCAGGGCGACGCTCCAGCAGGGTGGAAGGCAGACCTACTGGAATCACCGGCAAGCCCGGCAGTTCAGTCTTCGCGCCCAACGTAAAGTCCGACGCCGGCTGGCCCACCAGCGATGCAATTGCATGCAGTAGTACTTCGCGCTGCGCCTTAGTCTGCGACAACTGTGAGCGCGTCGAGGCTAGCTGCGTCTGTGCGCGATCCACATCGAGGCCGGAGACCGCGCCACCTTCATGCAACGTCGTGGTCAACTGCAAGGCGCGTTGATAGGCGTCAACCGTTCCCTGCAGCAGATCAATCTGGCGGTCCACGCCAACCAATTGCACGTAGCTGTCCGCCAGCGACGCTTCCAGGCTCAGGCGCACCGATGCAAGATCAGCCGCCGATGCCTGCATCGAGGCACGGCCCGCCGCGACGTTGTCGTGCACGCGGCCCCACAGGTCCACTTCGTACGAGGCCTGTGCCGTCGCCGAATAGAGGTCGTAGTACTCCGGCGACGTGGCACCGTGCAGCGGTGAGTTCAACGACGCGCGATTGCGCTGCGCGCCTGCGCCCGCCGACACCTGCGGAAACAGGTCCGCGCGTACTTGCGCGAGGTAGTCACGCGATTGCTGGTAGCTGGCGAAAGCCGCGGCAAGATCCGGATTGTGATCGATCAGTTGCTGTTCGAGCTTGTTGAGGCGGTCGTCGCCATAAAGCGTCCACCAGCCCTCGCGCGGTAACTGGTCCGACGGCTGCGCCGTGGTCCACGGGCCAGCCGACTGGTAGTGCTCGGCAACCGGCGCCTCAGGCGGCTTGTAGGTGGGCGCCATCGAGCACGCGCCCAACGCCAGCGTCGCCGCGATGGTTGCCGCAAGGCTCTTAGGCTTTTTCATGGGGCTTGCCCGCCTGCGGGTTCTTGGCAATGCGCACCTCGTCGCCATCGGCGAGGCCATCCGGCGGGTTGATGATCACGCGATCAGCTGGCGCCAGACCAGAACCAACCTCAATGGTTTTGCCGTAGTCACGACGGATCGATACCGTCTTGAAGTGCACGTGGTCGCTGGCATCAAG
This sequence comes from Dyella sp. AD56, assembly GCF_002878475.1. NCBI lineage: Bacteria > Pseudomonadati > Pseudomonadota > Gammaproteobacteria > Lysobacterales > Rhodanobacteraceae > Dyella > Dyella sp. AD56. The sequence goes on along the minus strand of NZ_NRDP01000007.1, from coordinate 70,644 downwards.
CGTGGCGACGTGCAGGCCCTTGTCGTCGAAAATCAGTGCTTCAGCGGGCACGCGCAGACCCAGTTCACCGGAGCCCAGCTTGAAGCTCACACTGGCATAGCTGCTCGGCAGCAGCTTGCCATCCGGGTTGTCGACCATCAGCTGCACCAGCGTAGTACCCGAGGTCGGCGTGATCGCACGCGCATCCGCCTCGACCTTCGCGGTAAACGACTTACCGGGATACTCAGGCACGGTGAGCGTGGCTTCGTCACCCTTATGAATGGCCGGTGCATACACCTGCGGCACGCGCACATAGACGCGCAGCTTGCTTGTGTCGGACACCGTAAAGAGCGGCGTGCCCGAGCCACTGCTGTCAGCAGTGATCAACGCGCCTACGTCGGTGTTGCGCGCGGTCACGCGGCCGTCGAAGGGCGCGACCAGCTTGGCGTACGACTTCAGCGCTTTCAGGCGATCAAGGTTGGCCTGCGAGGCATTGACCTGCGCCTGCTTAGCCGCAAGGTCACCGTTGTACTGGTCTACCGATTGCTGTGAAACCGAATCGGGGTCGGTCTGGCGCAACACCTGCCAGCGCTTGGCCGTGGTCGCGGCAAGCGCGGCATTGGCCTTGGCGGTGGCCAGATCAGCCTGCGCCTGCAGTAGCTGCTGATCGAGGTCTGGCGTGTCGATGATGCCGAGCACGTCGCCCGCCTTCACGGTGGCTCCGATGTCCTTATCCCACGACTTCAGGTAGCCGCTGGTGCGTGCGTAGATGGGCGCGTTGGTGAACGCATCCATTTGCGCGGGCAGCTCGAGCGGCGCCGAGCCGTTGGCGTTTTCCGGCTCGGAAATCACCACGGTAGGAATGGCCTGTTCGTCCGTCCACTGGTGCAGATTGCGCGCCTGCACGATGCGCGTCGTGACGCCGACCACCACGATCGAACCAAACACCACGGCGGCGATCACGGCAGCCAGGCGCAGCCGGCGCGGGGACAGATGGACCTCAGGAAGTTGGGTATGTTCAGACATGAGCGGGTACTCCGGCATGGTCAGCCGAATCAGAGTCAGGCGCGTGCTTGTAACGCGCATGCACGATGGAGAAAACGACGGGAACGAAGATCAGCGTGGCCGTGGTGGCAAACAACAAGCCACCGATCACGGCGCGACCTAGCGGCGCGTTCTGCTCGCCGCCATCGCCGAGGCCAAGTGCCATCGGCACCATGCCGATGATCATGGCCAGCGCGGTCATCAGCACTGGGCGGAAGCGGACGAAGCCTGCCTCGCGCGCCGCCAACAAGGCATCGCCGTGGAGGGATAGTCGCTCGCGGCAGAAGCTCACCACCAGCACCGAGTTAGCCGTGGCCACGCCCATGCACATGATCGCGCCCGTCAATGCTGGCACCGACAAAGTGGTGTGCGTGACGAACAACATCCACAGGATGCCGGCCAGCGCCGCAGGCAGCGCCGTGATGATGACGAACGGATCCGTCCACGACTGGAAGTTCACCACGATCAACAGGTACACCAGCACGATCGAACCCAGCAGTCCGAACAGCAGACCCGAGTAAGCATCGTGCATGGTCTGGACCTGGCCAAGCAGCACAGTGTTCGCGCCCTTCGGCTTGTCCTTTGCAGTGTCGTCGATCACCTTCTGGATATCACCGGCCACAGCGCCCAGGTCACGGCCCTGAATGGCAGCGAAGATCTCCACCATCGACTGGATGTTGTACTGGCTCACGACGGTGTTGCGATGCGTGCGCGTGATGTCCGCCAGCGCGCCCAGCACCTGCGCATTGCCACCGCTCTTGGCCGTGATCGGCAAGTTATTGAGCTGCGGCAACGAATCAAGCTGGTACTGCGGCACCTGCGCCGAGATCGGATAGGTAACGTTGTTGTCCGGATTCAACCAATACGTGGGCGCCACCTGCGCGGTGCCGGAAAGGTCCGCAATCAGACTGTTGGTCACGTCGGCTTCGGTCAGACCCAGCAGCTGTGCACGCGTGCGGTCCACGTCGATGCGGAACGCAGGCTGCGCCTGCGACTGCTGGAGGCGTGCGTCGACCACGCCTGGGATCTGCCGAAGCTTGTTGAGCAGCTCGTTAGCGTACGCGAAGTCCTTGTCGAGCTTGCCGCCGCGGACCTGCAAATCGATCGGCGCAGGCGAACCAAAGTTCAGGATCTGGCTGACGATGTCCGCTGGCGGGAACGAGAACGTCGAGCCCGGGAACGAACGGGGCAGCTTCTCGCGCAGGATCTTCACGTACTCCGCGCTCGGGCGATGCCCCTCCTTCAACGAGATCTGGATGTCACCATCGGACTCGCCGATTTCGCCGGTGTTGTTGTAGATGGTGTTGATCGAGCTGGAGTACTGGCCGATGTTGTCGACTACGGCCTCCAGTTCATCGGGCGGAATCACCTGACGGATAGCCTTCTGGATGTCAGAGAACTCAGCCGACGTGGTTTCCACGCGCGTACCCACTGGCACGCGCACGTGCACCAGGATCTGGCCGCCATCGACGTCCGGGAAGAAGTTGCTGCCAAGACCCGGCAGCAGCGCGAACGACAGCAGCACAAACCCGAGGAAACCGACCACGAACACCTTTCGATGCTCCAGCGCCAGATGCAGCACGCCGCTATAGCCGGCACGGAACTTCTCGAAACGATTCACAAAGCCCTGCTGAAAGCGGCCCAGCACCGTCTTGGGCGCCGGCTGCTCGATGTGCTGACCATGCTCGTCCACCGTCGCGGGATGCGCGTGCAACAGGTACTTCGCCATGGTCAGCACGAGCGTACGCGACAAGATGAAGGAGAAGATCATCGCGAAGATCACCGCCTCCGCCATCGGCACGAACAGGTAGCGCGCCACGCCCGGCAGGAAGAACATCGGCACGAACACGATGCAGATACAGCACAGCGACACGAACGCCGGCACGATGATCTGCGCCGAACCATCCACGATCGCGGTGATGACATCCTTGCCCTGCTCAAGGTGCCAATTGATGTTCTCAATAGTCACCGTGGCCTCGTCCACCAGGATGCCCACGGCCAGTGCTAAACCGCCGAGTGTCATGATGTTGAGTGTCTGGCCGATGGCAGACAGCGTGAACACCGAACCCAACACGGCCAGCGGAATCGATGTAGTGATGATCAGCGTCGAGCGCCAGCTGCCGAGAAACAGCAGGATCATCAAACTGGTAAGCGCGGCGGCGATGATGCCTTCACGCACGACGCCATCGATCGACGAGCGCACGAACACCGACTGGTCGCCAATCGGCGTTACGGTGAGATTTTCGGGCAACGCATCCTTCATCTGCGCGAGCTTCTCGCGCGCGCCGGCCACGATGGCCAACGTGGAGGTCGAGCCGTTCTTGAGGATGGACAGCAGCGTCGATCGCTTGCCGTCCACGTGCACGATGTTGGTTTGCGGCGGGTTACCGTCGCGCACGTGGGCCACGTCACGAATGTAGATGGTGGTGCCGTTGACCTCCTTCACTGGCAGGTCTTCCAGCTCCTGCACATGAATGGCGGCGTTGTTCAGCTCCATCACGTATTCGTACTTGCCGATCTTCTGCGTGCCGATCGGGCTGATTTGCTGCTGGTTGGCCAGCGCATTCGCCACGTCCTGCGTGGACAGGCCGCGCGCCTGCAACTGCGCCGGATCCACGTCCAACTGCACCTGGCGCGTCTTGCCGCCGAACGGATACGGAATGGCTGCGCCTGGCACCGTCACCAGCTGCGGACGCAACTGATTGAGGCCAATGTCACCCAGCTGCTGCTCACTCAGGCCCGTGCCGGACAACGCCAGCTGCAGGATCGGCACGGTCGACGCGTTGTAATTGACGATCAACGGTGGCGTGGCACCGGCCGGCATCTGCTTGAGGATCGTCTGCGCGATGGCCGTGACCTGCGCGTTCGCCGTGGCGATATTCACGCCAGGCTGGAAGAAGATCTTCGTGATGCCCATGCCATTGATCGACTCCGACTCGATATGCTCGATGTCGTTGACGGTCGTGGTGAGCACGCGCTCGAACGGCGTGTTCATACGGCCAGACATCTGGTCGGGCGTCATGCCGGTGAACTGCCAGGACACCGCGATCACCGGAATATTGATCTCCGGAAAGATGTCGGTAGGCGTACGCATGGCCGACATCACACCAAAGATGAGAATGGCCAGTGCAAGAACAATAAAAGTGTAGGGCCGCGTAAGCGCGATCCGGACGATGCCAAGCATGCGGGGGATTTCCGTGCGCGAAATGATGCGTCGCGGCAAATTTTCGCACGCACCGGATACCCTCAGAAGAGTCCGGCGGATGAAGATAATTTCATGTTGCCCAAACCAAGCGCCCTGGCCGGTTGCATGAAGATTTCTTCACGCAACCGTGCGCGCTCAGACCGTCATGGGCGTGACTTCCGGCACAGAGCGCGACAGGCAAGTACCGACTTTCTCATCGGGATCCAAGGCATAACAGTAGAGCGTGAGGCGTGCGCCACTGCTGCTGGCATCAGCGATGTCGAGCGCGTACCCGTGCAGGCGCACGATGGCACTGACGATACTGAGGCCCAGCCCTGAGCCACCCGTTGTACGGCTGTTGTCGCCGCGATAGAAACGACGCGTCACCGCATCACGCTCGTCGGCCGGTATGCCGGGGCCGCTGTCGACCACATCCACGCGCGGTCCCCGTTTATCCATGCACGCACGCAGGCTGACCCTGCCGCCGGTCGGCGTGAACTTGATCGCATTGCCCACCAGGTTGGCCAATGCCTCGAACAGAAGATGTGCATCGGCGCGCACGGGCGCGAGTTGCTGAATGTCGACGTCGAACGTCTGCCCACGATCCTCCGCCACAGGCGCGTAAAACTCATGCACCTGGCGCAACACCTGCCCCACGTCCACTTCGTCGAAGCAGGCTACGCGATGGCGATCCTCCAGCTCCGACACGCGCAACAGGGCTCGGAATCGGGTCAGCACTTCGTCGATGTCGACGACGCACGATTCCACCAGCGCTGCTTCTGGTTCACCGTCAAGCTGCTGCTGCGTGCGGTACAGACGCGCGCGCAGGCGCGTCAGCGGCGTACGCAGGTCGTGCGCGATGTTGTCGCACACACCCTTCACTTCGTTCATCAGGCGCTCGATCTCGCCCAGCATGGTGTTGACGATGCTCGCGAGCTGGTCGAGTTCATCGCCACGGCGGCTTACCGGCAAACGCTTGGAAAGATCACCCTGGCGAATCGGGTCGGTCGCTTCCTGCAACTGGCGGATCCGCTTCTCCGGACCACGCCGCAGCAGGAACCCGCCGAGCAAGCCAGGAATGATGGTCAGCGATATACCCCACAGCAACGCACGGCGGATGATCGCGCCGATGCCGTCGATGGTGCTGATGTCCTTGGCGATAACCAGGATGTCGCCGTTCGGCAATGTCGTCGCCAGTCCACGCGCCCTTACGCGCTCAGCGTCCCGATCCGGTCGTGGCAGACCGTGCCTGAGCAGATGCACCTGGCCATCGCGCAACAGCGACGCCGGCAGATGATCGATGTTGCCGGCGACCGGCTGGTGATCCTTGTCGAACAGGCCAACCGACATGATGCCGTGCGGATCGATGGCGGCCGCCGCATCGACCGTGGTGGCGAGCCGCGTCGGGTCCGTCGAAGCGATGTAATGCATGCGCTGCTGCAACATCTGGTCAATAACCGTGTTGAGGTAGCGCGTAGTTTCCCACTGGATCACACCGACCAGCACGGCGCACCATACAACGAACAGCGAGCCGTAGATCAGGATCAGCCGTGATGTGGTGGAGTGCCAGCTGTTTGGATGTCCGTTCATGACACCACCGAAGCTGTTTCATTAGCGGCCGCGATCATATAACCGGTGCCGCGCACCGTATGGATCAGCGCCAGTTGCCCGGTGCCGTCGATCTTTCGCCGGAGGCGGGCGATATGCACGTCGATCACGTTGGTGCCGGGGTCAAAGTGGAAGCCCCACACCGTCTCGAAAATCATCGTGCGCGTGAGCACCTGCCCCGAGTTGCGCATCAGGAATTCGAGCAAGCGATATTCGGTAGGCAGCAGCGTCAGCGGCTGGCCACCGCGGTAGGCCACATGACTGACCAGATCCAGCTCGAGATCGGCCACGCGCAGGCGCTGCACGACCGCCTGCGGCTGGCGCCGGCGTAGCAGTACTTCGGCGCGGGCGGACATTTCATCGGGAGCGAACGGCTTGGTGAGATAGTCGTCGCCACCGGCGCGCAAACCACGTACGCGTTCGTCCACGTCGCTCAGCGCGCTGATCATCAGCACAGGCGTATCGCGACCCGCACGGCGCAACTCGGCCACCACGTCGATGCCATCCATGCCGGGCAACATGCGATCCAGCGTGATCAGGTCGTAATCGCGTTGCATGGCACGGTCGAGGCCGTCACGGCCATTAGCCACCCACTCGGCCTGCATACCGTGCACGCTGAGCTCCGCGACGATCTCGCGCGCGGTGGTTTCGTCGTCTTCGATGACCAGCACGTGGGGCATGGCAACCATAAAACCTGGAATCCAGTGATAGGGATGCGGAGGCAGCCATGTCCCCGCAAAGCCAAACGGCCCCAATCGGGGCCGTTTGTCATCTTACGCTTACACCGAAGATCAGGCAGCGAAGAGGCCGCGCATCTTCTTCATGGCGTTGGCCTCGACCTGGCGGATGCGTTCGGCAGAGACGCCGTACTCGTCCGCAAGATCCTGCAGTGTGGCCTTTTCTTCGTTGAGCCAGCGGCGCTGGATGATGTCGCGTGAACGCTCATCCAGGTTCCGAAGTGCCGTCGACAGCGTATCGAGCTGATTGTCGGCATGGTCGGCGTCGGCCACGTTCTCGTACGGATCCGCGCCTTCGTCGATCAGAAACGCTTCCGGTGCCGGCTTGGCATCGTCCTCGGCGTCAGCCGGGGCTTCGAAGCCGATATCACGGCCAGACAGTCGCGATTCCATCTCGCGCACCGTTGCTTCCGGCACGCCCAGATCCTTCGCGACCACGCGCACTTCTTCGGCGTTCATCCAGCCCAGGCGCTTCTTGCTCTTGCGCAGGTTGAAGAACAGCTTGCGCTGCGCCTTGGTGGTGGCGACCTTCACGATGCGCCAGTTGCGCAGGATGAACTCGTGCATTTCGGCACGGATCCAGTGCACGGCGAAGCTCACCAGACGCACGCCCTGGTCAGGGTTGAAGCGCTTGACGGCCTTCATCAGGCCGATGTTGCCTTCCTGGATGAGGTCGGCGATCTGCAGACCGTAGCCGCTGTAGCCGCGGGCGACGTGCACCACGAAACGCAGGTGCGCCATTACCAGCTTGCGAGCCGATTCCAGGTCTTCTTGTTCGTTGTAGCGACGCGACAGCGTCTGCTCCTCGTCCTGGCTGAGCACCGGAATCCGATGGACCGCCGAGATATACGCATCCAGACTGCCGACGACACTCGGCACCGGCAGGTTGGCGGTCACCAAAGCTTGAGACATGGGTGGAACCTCCTGAATAGGGGATCAGCTTAGCACTCGGATAGTGAGAGTGCTAAAGGCCCCGAAAGGTTCCGGGACCTTTGATGAACTGAATAGTACAGGAATTTGGAACACCTGTCCAGCGAGGCGCCCAGGGGAGGCTCCACAGTGCCTAGTCGGCGGTTCAGCGACCGTGAAAAGGCCGTTTCAGCCGAGTTCTGAGCGCATTGGCAGGGACCAGTCGATCGGTGCGACCCCACGGCTTTCCAGATACCGGTTCGCCGCCGAGAAGTGCCCGCAACCGATAAAACCCCGATGCGCTGACAAGGGAGATGGGTGCACCGAGCGCAAAACGCAATGGCGGCGACTGTCGATCAGCTGGCCCTTTTTCTGGGCGTAGGAGCCCCACAACATGAACACCAGCCCTTCCCGCTCGCGGTTGAGGGCGTCGATGGCGGCGTCGGTAAACCCTTCCCAACCCTTGCCCTGGTGGGAGGCGGCCAAGCTCTGCTGGACGGTAAGCACGGCGTTGAGCAGCAGCACACCTCGGTCAGCCCAAGGCGTCAGACAGCCATGATCCGGCGCCCGAAAGCCCAGGTCCCGGTGGATCTCTTTGAAGATGTTCTGCAGCGAGGGCGGCGCCGGGATTCCCGGGCGTACCGAGAAGCACAGCCCATGGGCCTGATTCGGTCCGTGGTACGGGTCCTGGCCCAGGATCACCACTCGCACCGCGTCGAACGGGGTGTGATCGAAGGCGGCAAAGATCTCAGGGCCGGGAGGGTAGATCACCTTCCCCGCCTGCTTTTCGACGCGTAGGAAGTCCCCCAATGCCTGCATGTCGGGCCGGCCCAGATAGTCGCCGACACGCGCCTTCCACGAAGGCTCCAGCTTCACACGATCGTCGGTCACGCCGCGTCGCCCCGCTCGCGCAGGTGCTGCGAAACGCGTAGTTGGAACAGCAACTTGGTCATCAACAGTTTTTCCTCAATGGGCTTCTCGACCAGGTCGTTGGCACCGGCACGCAGCAGCGCGGCCTGGTTGGCCGGATTCTCGTCACCCGTCATCACCAGCACGGGCAGCCGACCCTTGCCATAACCATAGTCGCGCCGGATGCGTTCAAGCAGGTCGCCACCGGTGAGCTCACCCTTCAAGCTGACGTCGGTAAGCACGATGTCGGCACCGACTTTCGCCTGCTCCTTCGCCTTGTCGAGCAGCACCAGCGCATCTTCGACGCTGACCACGTGGTACACGGTAAGGCCGTGCTTTTCCAGAATGCGGCGCGTCGCCAGCGCCACCACTCGGCTGTCTTCCACGTAGAGCACTTCACCCTCGGCGGTGTCGGAGGGTTTCACGTAGCCACGGATGAATTCCGCCAGCGCCTGGAAGCCCAGCGACTTGTCGAAGTAATCGGTAACGTGCTCGCCCAACGTGCGGTTATGCAGACGATCGTCCACGTCGCCGGATACCACGACGACAGGCACGTAGGCCTGCGCCGCAGATTCGCGCACGTGGCGCGCGAGCTCCAGCCCGTCCATGTCGGGCAGCCGCAATGCGATGGTGATGAAGTCGAACGCGCGACTTTCGAGCAGCTCCTTGGCTTCCGCACCGTTGCCCGCACCCACCACGTCACTGTCGGGCAGTTCACTCTTCAGCACACGGGCAATCAACTGGCGCACCACCTTGGAACCATCTACTACCAGCACCCTGGGCGCCGTTCCTACCGTACGACTGCTGAAACTTCCACTCATCCCCTGTCACCCACGTGTAGGCCAGCACTCCCTGCCGGCAACCTATCGGTGCACCCTCCTAGCGCCCGGAGAGCCCGATCCGGATGCTGCACCATCCCCGCAAACCTTGCATGACAAGCTTGCCGTGGCGTGAGCCGGCGCACGCTTCACGCTGCCTTGCGCAGTTGCCACGCGCTGACCAGGCGAGCGCCCAGCCAGCCGAGCACTGCAGCAGCCACCGGCACGGCCGCCAGCAACCACACCGGCAATACGTCGATCTGCAGCTTGCCGGCGTAGACCTGGCCCAGTCGCTGAACCGGCTCGGCCAACGCCAGCTCCACCAGTACCGCAAAGCCCGCGGCGAGAATGCCTGCGAACAAGCCGTACCAGATGCCGGCATAAAGATAAGGACGACGCACGAAGGCGCGGCTCGCACCCACCAGCATCAGCACACCGATTTCCTCGTGGCGGCTGGCGATGTCCACACGCACGGTGTTGCCAACCACCAACAGTACGGCCCCGGCCAACAGTGCGGCGAGGATCATCACGATGCGCTGGCCGACGCCGAGCAAGGCTTCAAGGCGTTGGCGCCACGTGCCGCCATCTTGCACCTGATCCACACCCTGCATGCCCCGCACGTCGGCCACGAGGTGATCGACGCTATCCGCACTCACGCCAGCCTTGGGCTGTACCTCAAGCACGAAGGGCAGCGGATTGACGTCCAGTGTGTGCAGCGCGCCAGAGAAGCCTTGCATCTTGGCTAGTTCGTCCATGCCTTGGTCGGGCGATTTGACGGTGACGCCGTTGACTTCAGCGCGTTCGCCCAGCTTCTTGGCCATCATGTCCGCCGACGAGACGCTCTGCCCCGGCTGCAGGAACACGCTGATGGTCTGGTTCTGGCCCAGCGCATCACCCATTTTCTGCAGGTTGCCCAGCAGCAGATAGAAGGTCAGCGGCAACGCGAGTGCGATGGCCATCACCGTCACGGTGAGCAAGGTGCCGATCGGACGCGACATCAGGCGGCGCAGGCTCGCCGCCGCACTCCAGCCGTGGTGCTCGCGCCAACTTGCCACTGGCCTGGGCTTATTGCGAATGCCGCGCGACTGGTCGGAAAGCAGTGGGCTTTCCATGGGAAATTCGGGCTGCGTGCTCATAGCACCTCCTGGGCGGCCACGTCAGCGACGAGGCGGCCGTGGTCGAGCACGATCACACGCTTCCTCATGCGCTTGATCAACGGCAGATCATGGCTGGCAATCAGCACAGTGGTACCCACGTTCTGGAATTCCGCAAACAGGCCCATGATCTCCACCGCTAACGAGGGGTCGAGGTTGCCCGTGGGTTCGTCCGCGATCAGCAGCGTCGGCTTGGCGACGATAGCGCGGGCAATGCCCACGCGCTGCTGCTCGCCAGCGGATAGCGTGGCCGGCAGCTGCCGCTCGTAGGCCAGCAGGCCGACCTTCTCCAGCGCCGCACGCGCACGCTTGCCGCGCTCGCTGGGTGCCATGCCGCCGATCATCAGCGGCAATTCGACGTTGGCGAACACCGTGCGATCCATCAACAGGCGATGGTCCTGGAACACCATGCCCAGGCGGCGGCGGAGTTTGGGGATGCCGGCGCGGCCTATCTTGGCCAGGCTCTGCCCATCCAGCGTGATCACACCGTGCGAGGGCCGCTCGATCAGGCCCAACAATTTGAGCAACGTGCTCTTGCCGGCGCCCGAATGGCCGGTCACAAAGGCCATCTCGCCTGTCGCTACTTCAAAGGAAAGTTGCGACAAGGCCTCGTGGCCACCTTCATAACGTTTACTGACTTGGTCGAAGCGGATCACCGCGCATCCCCGGTCCTAGATGACAGAAGGATAAGGGATGCGTGCGTGAAGGTCAGTCGGTTTTATCTCGTCGAGCTGCCGCGGATTCAGCCCGCGGCAGTTCACGGCAAGCGAATAGCTCAGCGACCGGTGAAGAAGCGGCTCAGTCGACGGAAGAAGCCCACCTTCTTCGGTGCTTCCTGCTCAGCCTGCTTGCCCGAGGTGATGGCAACGTGGCGCGACGGACGCGAGTGATTGTTCTCCGCGTTGCCACGCTCGCGCGGTGGGCGACGCTCGCCGCGCGGCTGACGATTACCTTCCCCTGCCGGGTTGGCGGCGGCCTCGGCGGCCGGCGCATCGCCTTCGCGACGACGGTTACGACCACCACGGCGACGGCGGCGCTTGCGCTCTGCACCATCCGTAGCTTCGCCCTGCGCCGACGCCTGCACGGGTGCGGTTTCCGTTTTCACCGGTTCTTCAGCGCCTTCCGCAGGCGCTTCATGGCGAGGCTTCCGAGGTCCGCGAGGCTTGTCACCGCGCGGACGATCGCCACTGCGACCGCTGCCGCTACGCGAACCCTTGCGCGGGGAACCGTCTTTCTCGCGCTGCTCCACCTTGTCGCCGAACGCGGCGCTGTCGGCAGCCACCTCGGCCATGTACTGCGCGTCCTGCTCGCGCGGCTGCGGCATCACCAGCATCTCGGCTTCAATATTGGCCACCGGGATGCGCTGGCCAATATAGGTTTCGATATCCGGCAAGCTCATCGCGTAGAGATCGCAGGCGAAGCTGATCGCATCGCCCTCGGCACCAAGGCGCGCGGTACGGCCGATGCGGTGCACGTAGTCTTCCGCGTCCTGCGGTAGATCGAAGTTGAAGACGTGGCTGACGGCCGGGATGTGCAGGCCGCGCGCGGCGACATCGGTGCACACCAGAATGTCGAGCTGACCTTCCTGGAAACGCTGCAACAACTTCTGACGCTTCAGCTGCGGCACATCGCCCGACAGCGCGCCCACGCGATAACCGTATCGCTTGAGGCGATCGGTGATCTTTTCCGCGGCGGCCTTGGTGTTGACGAAGATGATGCTGCGCTCGGCCTTGGTACGGTCGAGCAGGTTGAGCAGCAGGGGCATCTTCTCTTCCTTCGCGGGGAAGTAGACGACCTGGCGCACGCGGTCAGCGGTGACGTTTTCCGTCTCCACTTCCAGCTTCTCGGCGTTGTGCATGTGCTCGTAAGCCAGCTCCAGCACGCGATGGCTGAGCGTGGCGGAGAACAGCAGCACCTGGCGCTGTTCGCGCGCCGGCAGGCGGCGGAAGATGAAGCGCACGTCCTTGATGAAGCCGAGGTCGAACATGCGGTCCGCCTCGTCGATCACCATCACCTCGACGGCGTCGAGGCTGAACACGTGCTGCTTGAAGTAATCGAGCAGACGGCCCGGCGTGGCGATGATGATGTCGCAGCCATCCTTGAGCTGCTGGCGCTGCTTGTCGTAATCGACGCCGCCGTAGATGAGCGCGGTGCGCAGACCGGTGTAGCGGCCGATGGACTTGGCGTCCTTCTCGATCTGGATGGCCAGCTCGCGGGTCGGTGCGATCACCAGGGCGCGCGGGTCGCTGTCCTTGCGCTCGGCGACGGCCGGCGTGGTCAGCAGGCGGTTCATCATCGCCACCAGAAAGGCGCAGGTCTTGCCTGTGCCCGTCTGCGCCTGGCCGGCGACGTCGCGACCCGTCAGCGCGACCGGGAGGGTCAGCGCCTGGATCGGCGTGCAGCGGGTGAAACCCGCCTCGTCGAGGCCTTGCTGGAGCAGCGGATGGAGATCGAAATTGGTGAAAAAGGTATCAGTGAGAACGGTTTGGGACATTTTATAGGGAGTATTTTCAGTGCAGGCAGCGCCCAAAGGCGGCCGCCTGGCTCCTTGCCGGTGAGACGCAAACAAGGAACAGGTGGATGGTCGGCGCGACCGGGACGTGGCGGCAGGCGGGATCCATATCGGATCGCGCGTGCCATCAGCACGTATCCCAGATTGGCGCCGGCGAGAGCGGCGGCGTGCGACGGCTCCGCTGGCATAGGTCAAAGGACTGCAAGGCCTAAGCCATTGGCAGTCAAGGAAAAACCCTTTCACCTATGTCAACGGAACCATCCCTGGCCGCCTGTAGAGACAAGTGCATTCATCATGCCGAATGCACCTACAGCCGCCCTTGAATCGCTTGAATCGCGCCCCGAGTTACGATGCAATGGAGGCCTGCCGCAATGGCACCAGACTTCCTTTTGGCACGACCCCGCGCTTCATGGGCGCCCCAGTGTAGCCGATGCTGGGCGCGCGGTCGTGAAAACTCCTACCCGCCTACCTTCGGAGACCCCGGTGAGCGACCTGATTACCCATGTGAGCGACGACGCCTTCGAACAGGAAGTGCTCAATTCCGATACGCCCGTTCTGTTGGACTTCTGGGCAGAGTGGTGCGGCCCCTGCAAGGCTATCGCCCCCATCCTGGATGAGCTGGCCCAGCAGTACGAGGGCAAGCTGCGTATCGCCAAGATCAATATCGACCACAACCAGAAGACGCCCCGCAACTACGGCGTGCGCGGGATCCCGACCCTGATGGTCTTCAAGAACGGCAAGGTCGAAGCCACTCAGATCGGTGCGGTCAGCAAGGGTGCCCTGACTCAGATGATCGACAAGGCCATCTGAGGCCTTTTCAGATCGTTTCAGAAAAAGTTTTCTGAATTTTTCCGGCCGCGGCGCTTTACGTCGCCGCGGACCCGGTGCTAGATTTCATGCGTCCGTCGGGACTGTCCTGTCCCCCGCGCCGTCCGCGCAACGCAACCTTCCCTCCTTTTTTCAACGGCGCCCCGCAGAGGTTTGCCCGTGTCTGATATCGAAAGCAAAGAATCCAACGACGCCAAGAGCGCCGACGCCAAGCCTGTGACTGAACCCCGCACGCGAGCGCCACGCAAGTCCGCCGCATCGGCGGCTGCCGCCGCGGAAAAGGCCAGCAAGCAGTCTCAGCTCGACATGCCGCCGCTGCCGCCTATCGAGCGCGCCGCGCCGCCGGCCTACGAAGTTTCCGCTCCAGCCCCGGCGCCCGCCCCCGCTGCCGAATCGGCAGCACCGCAGGGCGATGGTGGTCAGCGCCAGCCGCAGGAAGCCCGCGAGGGTGGCCAGCAGCAAGGCGGTGCTCAGCAGAACGGCGGCAACAACCCGAATTTCAACCGCAACGACCGAGATGGTCGCGGCCGTCGTCGTCGCCATGAGCGCAACAACCCGCAGCAACGTGGCCAGGGTGGTGGCGGCAACAGCCCGCAGCACCCGCGCAACAACAACGGCCTGCCGGTGGATGACGAATACGCCGATGCCGGCAGCAACGACCGCCTGATCAACCTGACCGAGCTCAAGCGCAAGAATGCGTTCCAGCTGCTCGAATTCGCTGAGTCGCTCGGCGTGCAGGAAGGCGTGGCGCGTGCCCGCAAGCAAGACGTGGTCTTCAACATCCTCAAGGCCCACGCCCGTTCGGGCGGCGGCATCTGGGCCGAGGGCGTGCTGGAAATCCTGCAGGACGGCTTCGGCTTCCTGCGCTCGGCGGACGAGTCCTACCTGGCCGGCCCGGACGATATCTACGTCTCGCCCAGCCAGATCCGCCGCTTCAACCTGCGTACCGGCGACTACATCACCGGACGCGTGCGCCATCCGAAGGAAGGCGAGCGTTACTTCGCGATGCTCAAGGTCGACGACATCAACGGCGATCCGCCGGAGGCGTCCAAGAACAAGATGCTGTTCGAGAACCTGACGCCGCTGTTCCCGCGCAAGGCGTTCAAGCTCGAGCGTGGCAACGGTTCGACCGAGGACATCACTGGCCGCATCCTGGATCTGGTGGCGCCGATCGGCCGCGGCCAGCGCGGTCTTATCGTCTCCCAGCCGAAGTCCGGTAAGACGATGATGCTGCAGAACATCGCGCAGGCCATCCAGTACAACCATCCCGACGTCCACTTGATCATGCTGTTGATCGACGAGCGTCCGGAAGAAGTGACGGAAATCGCCCGCACCGTGCGTGCGGAAGTAATCTCCTCGACCTTCGACGAGCCGGCCGTGCGCCACGTGCAGGTCGCCGAAATGGTGATCGAGCGCGCCAAGCGCCTGGTCGAGCACAAAAAGGATGTGGTGATCCTGCTCGACTCCATCACGCGCCTCGCCCGCGCCTACAACACCGTGGTGCCGAGCTCCGGCAAGGTGCTCACCGGTGGTGTGGATGCCAACGCCCTGCAGCGCCCCAAGCGCTTCTTCGGTGCGGCCCGTAACGTGGAAGAAGGCGGCAGCCTGACCATCATCGCCACCGCGCTGACCGACACCGGCAGCAAGATGGACGAGGTGATCTACGAAGAGTTCAAGGGCACCGGCAACATGGAAGTGCACCTGAGCCGCCGCATCTCCGAGAAGCGCGTGTACCCGGCCATCGACATCAACCGCTCCGGCACCCGCCGCGAGGATCTGTTGATCGAGCCGGACCTGCTCTCCAAGATCTGGATCCTGCGCAAGCTGCTGCATCCGATGGACGAGCTGGCCGCGATGGAGTTCATGCTCGACAAGATGAAGAACACCAAGTCCAACGACGAGTTCTTCAATTCGATGAAGCGCTGATCACCAGTCACCTTCGTCACTGCAAAGGCCGCCCTCGGGCGGCCTTTGTACTTTTAGGGCCGGCATCCGCGAACCCGACGCTAGACTGTTTGGGCTATTCCCGGCAGGACGCGCGAGCCCCAAAAAATGCGCGTGGCCGCACGGTTGCTCCCGCAACCGATTCGGCACGATAGCCGCGCCTGTACGTACGCTGCCTCGCATCCGCTTTGTCCCTTACCGGAGTCGCTGATGTCTTTCGTCGCAACGTCCCGCCATCCGCACGTCGTCCATCCGCGAAAGCGCCGCCTGGAACCACACAGGCAAGGCCCTCGCTACCTGCCTCCGTGCGCTGTAACTAAATCCTCGCAGGCAAGTCTGGCCTGACCCGGGCCCGTCCGGGCCTCAACGCTGCACGACATTCATAGGAGAGCCCCCATGAAGGCAGTCACTACCCTGCTTGTGCTGACACTGGCTGCAGTTGGCGCACGTGCGGCAGACAACGATGCCACGCTTGCTTCGCGCGAATACACCGATGTCGTCGCACCGGCGGAACAGGATGCCTACGAGGCCGGCATCCAGGCATACAACCAGTGTCTCGGCCAGCATGGTTTCAAATATGACTGGACCGCGTGGACGCACGAAACCGGCGATACCTACAGCTACACCTACACCACGGCCTCACTGCCATGGTCAGCCTTCGATGCCATGCGAACGGCGTCCAGGGCCTGCGACCAGACACTACGGACTGCGGTGAATCCCCACCTTAAAAGCGAAACCAGCGCGTTCACGCAGAAAATCGGCGCACTCAGCCACTTGCCGCAGGGCGCGGAAACCGAACAGCCGTTCGCCGAAGTGAACTACTTCAAGCTCAAGTCCGGGCACGAACCGCAGGAAGCCTTCATGGACGTGATGCAGAAGGTCACGGCGGCAGCGGAGAAGTCTCACTGGAATTACTACTACGCCATCAGCGCGCTGCGCGATGCTGACGGCAACAGCCCCGAGTTCATCATGATCATCCGCTCCACTAGCTGGGCGGATCTCGGCAAGGAGCCGGATGTACCGTTGTGGACGATGGTGGAAAAGGTCTATGGCAAGGACAGCGCACAGGCCATGCGTAAATCGCTCAACGAAGCGTTGCTGTACGAAACCGTCCGCATCGACAGCTACAACGCCGACCTTACGTACAAGGCTAACGGCAAGTGACATTGCCTGGGCCGCCCTCGCGGCGGCCCTAGCGCTTCATTGACGGGGTGGGTATACGCATAGTGTGTTGCGCCCCGCCGCCTTTGCCGCATACAGCGCGCGATCCGCGCAATTCAGCAAGGCTTCGCGCGGACCCAGCTTGGACGGCGGAAGATCGTCCAGGCTCGCCACGCCGATGCTTATCGTCACACAGTCGCATGGGCTGCCTGGATGCCAGATGGCCAGCGCACGGATGTCCTGCAGGATATGACTGGCCACCACCTGCGCTCCCGCCGTATCGGTATCCGGCAGAATCGCAATGAACTCCTCGCCGCCATAGCGGCCCACCAGATCACCGTGGCGACGGATGCTTTTGCGCAAGAGCGCCGCAATGGCACGCAGGCATTCATCACCTTTCTGATGTCCGACGTGGTCGTTGTAAGACTTGAAGTAATCGACGTCCATCATCAGCACCGACAGCGCAGCGCCACTGCGCAAACAGCGACGTGCTTCCGCTGCAAGGGCATCGTCGAGACGGCGGCGGTTGGCAAGGCCGGTGAGGTGATCGTGGCTGGCATGGAACTGCCACAGGCGGCGCGCCTCCTCCGAGGCAACCTCCATGCGCTTGCGGTTCGTGATGTCGATCAACGCCGACGTGATGCCCAGCACGCTGCCGTCGGTGTCGCGCACTGCCTGCAACGCTACAAGGAAGTGGCGGCCGTGACAGGCCATCTCGCGTTCCTTTAGATCGAAACCGGCGTCGAAGTCCGCAAAGTCTTGCTGCAGTTGCTCGTCCGCACCCGGGAGGTAATCGTTTACCCGGTGACCGACCATGTCCGCGGGGACAAGGCCATGGATAGCTGCGTAAGCCCCATTGGCGCTCGCGTAGTAGCCATCGCGATCGATCACACCAAGCGCCACAGGGATGGTGTCATACAAGGACTGCAACGACGTGGCCAAGGGACCGATCACCATGCCTGCGTCGAAACGCGATGTCGCCATGCCCTGCACCAGACCTTGGGTACGGGGCGAACGGAAGTCCATTGGCCGCCGTCCATGACCGCGCTTCGTATCGGCGGAAAAAGCGCGCCGACGCGAACGCACCAGGGTGACCGCCCTGCGGGCGCCTCGTGGCCAGCGACTTTGCAGCTTGAAATTTCGCTTCACCATCTCACTTCTCCGGCCCGCGTGATGCGAGGCATCGCTCCGATGGAGCGCCCTCGCTGCAGGTAACGACGGCAGCGGGAGCCCGGCACATGTGCCGCAGCTACGCATGGATCGCTTGATGGTGATGGTGCACAACGAACAGTCTGATCGGAATCAGAAAAGTCCTACCGATGGGACGGTGCAGGCTGATTTTCAGGTGCCGCCAGCAAACAACGCCGCAACCCTTCCATAGTCCCGGCTATGTGGCGCTCCAGCATGCGATGGATCAGGGGAGATGAAAGTCTCGCCAGCCACCCCATGGGAGTGACCTGCACGGAGTGCGTGAGATACGTGCCCTCACCGCGCGGCGACATGGAGAAATCGAGGGCGACGTGCATGGAGCGGCTCGCATAGGTGCACGCCAACGTACGCGTTGGCACCCGGGCAACGATTGCGCCTGTCAACACACCATGCCGCGTCATGCCCTGGTAGACACAACGCAGTGGATCGCCGACGGCATTCTCACCCTCGCGGTATTTCTGCACGCGAATGCAGCGATCCAGCCATCGATGCATGGACGACACGTCATCAACCAGCGCGAACACTTCACCCGGGTCGCGCGGCACGAACACGCTGTGGCGGCGACAAAGCGCCAGGGACAGCCGTTCTTTCACCATCGATGACCGTACTCGAACATCAATGCATGCATTGCTTGAGCACGCGCAGCATGACCAGCAACAGCACAGCACCGGCCGTCGCTACGACCAGCGAGATGACGAAGCCGCCACCCACGCTGAACCCAATGAGGTGAGCAACCCAACCACCAAGGCAGGCGCCAAGCACCCCAATAAGGATGTCGATAAACACGCCGTAACCGCTGCCCTTCACCAGCAAGCCCGCAATCCATCCAGCCAGAGCGCCAATGACCAGCCACACCAGCAGACTGTGTTCCGCCATAAATCGAATGCTCCCGTGACATGGACAGGGTCGCCCTCGCGTAAGGACGCGCCCTGGAGGTAACCCGCGTGGTGTTACGCAGAGGCGGCGCCATTCCGCGCCCACGGCTGCATCGTCTGGAACGCAAGCCGTGGGGCGGAGGCCCCGTACATAGATCCCGACAAACCGATCAGGGGTGGCGCGGTTTGTCGCCGGCGTACTCACCGACACATGTCATCCATGGCATGCGGGAAACCTTATGCGGCCGACGCAACGGTGCGGCCACATGTTCGTGGAGTGCATTGGACGATGTGTGGCGGGCCAGCGGAATCAGAACATTCCTACCCGGGTCACGAAATGTGGTTACGCGCGTTCGAGAGGGTGACCAGAACCGGCAGACGCCGCCCCAGCGACTTAAAGCAGTCCGATGGAACGAGCGTAGTCGTAGAGCTGCTTATCGCTCTCAAGATTCAGCTTGCGCATCGCATCGCGCTTCTGCTGGCTGATGGTCTTCACGCTGCGGTCCAACCGCCGCGCGATTTCTGACACCGTCAGCCCCTGCGCCAGGAAACGGATGACTTCGACCTCGCGCCGCGAAACCATCGGCTCGGCGCCCGTGGGATACATGCCTTCGATCTGGCGCCGCATGCGCTCGCTGAGGTAGCTTCGCCCCGCGCGGATCATGTCGATGGCGAGCATCAGCTCCTTCGCCATCGCCATTTTGTCCACCACGCCACGCACGCCGACGCTCACCATGTTCTGCACCAATGCGGGATTGCGCAGCATGGTGAGTACCAGGATGGGCAGTGCCGGGTAGGTTTCGCGCACGCGCTGCAACAGGGACAGGCCGTCATAGCCTTCGATGTCCGCCGGCATGGAGAAATCGGTAATGAGCAGGTCACAGGGCGTTTGCGTCAGCAGATCCAGCAATTGCTGCCCGTTGCGCGCTTCACCGACCACGTCCAGCCCATTGCCGTAGTCGCGGAGCGAGGTCTTCAACCCGATCAGGACGACCGGATGATCATCGGCGATTATGACTCGCACACTTCACTCCTGCTTTTCCTGCCACTGCAAACAGCACATGCATTACAACGTTCAACCGCAGATACGGCTTGATAGTGCGGCCCGTTTGTGGCTGCCGCGCTTCAAAGGTAGCATGAACCCCCGACCATCCAGCCGCATGGACCTTTCCGCCGACCGGGCCTGCACGATGCTTACCGTCGTTCGTTCCTGCCCGGAATCAGGGCCTGCCACCACCATCGCACCGGGCTGCTTTCGCGTTCGGGCCCTGGGCATGCTTGCCTTGCCCTGGTTCGGCAACGAAGCCACCGCGCTTTCTCCGGTCGCCCTGGTCATCACCCTCTTGCTGGTGGCAACTGCCGTGCTGGCTTTCGTGCTGACATGGCTGCTGCAGGCGCAGGTGCGCCGCAACCGGCAGCTGGCGCAACGCCTCCAATCGGAGCGGGAACTTCAACAGGCCACACTCGATGCGCTGCCGTTTCCCGTGCTGCTGCATGGACTCGACGGCCAGACCGTGGCAGGCAACCGGCTAGGACGCGCACTGTCCGAACGCGACGACGATGCTGCGGCCCTGATCCGCGACGCGTCGTTCGCCGAACAAAAGGACAAGGTATTGCAGGGCGCCACGCTGCGGCAGGACATCAACGTCCCCATGGCCAATGGCGAAACGCACGCTGCACACCTTTGGATACGCGCCTTGCGCGACGAACAGGAACAGGCGCACGGCTATGCCAGCACCCTGCTGGACGTCACCGAGTTCCGCGACGCCGAGCAAGCCGCACGCCAGACCGAGCAACGCCTCGGCGATATGGCCCGGCGCATGCCGGTGGTGGTGATGGCCATGCGCATCGACCGGCAAGACGTTGCGCATGTTTCCTTCGTCACCGGCGATGCCCGCGCGCTGTTCAGCATCGACGCGGCCGAGCTGCGCGACGGCGACGGCGCGCTGCGCATCGACGCCTTGCGAGAACGCATCCATCCGGATGATTTGCCGGCCCTGCTGCCGCTGCTGTCGCCCGCAACGCATCAGGCCGACCAACGCACGCTGGATTTCCGTGCCTTCGGACAAAGCGGCCTGCGCTGGATTCACGCCACCTTCGCCACGCGTCCGATGAGTGACGGCGACCTGGGCGTGATGGGCTATTTCATCGATACCACCGAGCAGAACCTGCGCAACGAAGCACTGCGCATTGCACGCGACGTAGCCGAACGCGCCTCCAAGGCCAAAGCGGATTTCCTCGCCGCCATGAGCCACGAGATCCGCACGCCAATGAACGGCGTGATCGGTATGCTGGAGCTACTGGGCCGCACACCGGTCAACGGCGAGCAGCGGGAACTGTTGCGCGCCGTGGAGGATTCCGCCGGCTCGCTGTTGCAGATCCTCAACGACATCCTGGATTTCTCCAAGCTCGAAGCCGGCGACCTTAGGCTCGACGCCACACCATTCGACACCCGCCAATGGCTGGACGGTACCGTCGGTACGATGGCCGTGGCGGCTCGCGCCAAGGGGCTCGATCTTGGTCTTTTCGTGGATGCCACAGCGGCCGGCCAGTTGCGCGGCGACAGCCAGCGGTTGCGGCAGATTGTGATCAATCTGCTCAACAACGCCATCAAGTTCACCGATCGCGGCAGCGTCGGCGCCACGCTCACTGTGCTGGGCGACAACGGCACGCAACAGCACCTCTCGCTGAGCGTGACCGATACCGGCATCGGCATTGCCCACGACAAGCAGGACACCCTGTTTAAACCGTTCGCACAGGCGGAAGCCTGGACCAGCCGACGCTACGGCGGCACCGGTCTGGGGCTCGCCATCTGCCAACAGCTAGTACAGCTGATGGACGGCAGCATCGAACTGCGCAGCGAAGAAGGTGCGGGCACCACCGTCACCGTGCAGTTGCGCCTGCCTGTCGCCGACCGCGCCACCGATGCACCCGCCAGCCTGCACGGCCGGCACGCCATCGTGCGCCTGACATCGCCCACCCTCGCCACGTCACTGGAGCAACACCTGCGCGCCGCCGGCCTGAGCGTCGAGCGCTGCGAGCCCGCCACGCCCCTGCGCGAAGGCATGGCAGCCAGCCTGCTCTTTATCGATGCCGACGACCGCGACAGCGCCGGCCAGATCCACGCCCATGTGGTGGTCGTATCCAACGAGTCGCCCGCGCCGGATCGAGAGGCCATATGGCTCAACGCCCAGCCGCTGACCTGGCGATCGGTGATCGCCACGAGCTTGCGCGCGCTGGAACTGGAAGCACCTGATCACTGGCGCGACCCACTGGCCACCCGCAGTACACCTGCCCTGCGCGGTCGCGTGCTGGTGGTCGAAGACCACGCGGTCAGCCGACGCTTGATCGCCCGCCAGCTGGCCTTGCTGGGCCTGGCCAGCGAAGTCGTGGACAACGGCCATGACGCGCTTGAGATGCTGGCCGACGGCGACTATGCCCTGCTGCTGACCGACTGCAACATGCCCCACATGAGCGGCTACGAGCTTGCCCGCGCGTGGCGCGAGCGCGAGGCGGCAGCGGGTAGTACTCAGCGCCTGCCCATCCTTGCCATGACGGCCAATGCCATGAGTAGCGAAACGGCACGGGCGAAAGAGGCGGGCATGGACGACGTGCTCAGCAAGCCGCTGCAGTTGGCCACGCTCGGGCGCAAGCTCGGCGAGTGGCTAGGCGAACTGGCCACGCCCACCGCCGAGCCTCCGCCACCGGAAGAGCTGCAGGCCTTGCTCGCTCAGGAAACCCGACGCGACCTGGACGACCTCCGGCAGCATGCCGCCCGCGAGGATCTACCAGCCGCCCGCCAATCCCTGCACCGCCTGATGGGCATCCTGCCCCTGGTGGGCGACGAAGCGCTGATCCACGAAGGTGAGCGCCTCCACGAGGCACTGCACGGCCCCGCAGCGGCGGACGCCCTGTCCGGCACCGCCGGATTCGTCGAGCGGTTGGCCCAGCGGCTGGCAAACCCGGATCACCCCGGGGCCATTTCGTGACGAAGTTGGCAATTTGGTGACCTGTCCGCGACAATAGTCGGGCCGCAAGTCACTGCGTCGCCACGGGAAAATGGATTCCGGCTGGCCGCGCGCGCAGGAGTGACCGTGGCGCAGGGGTGCTAAAGGAGTATCGACGCTTTATGTCACACCGGACCTTCGGGCCTGGCCAGCCTTGGCGCTGGCTATGTATGACTGTGCTGTTCGCTGTCACTGCCTACGTACCTCACGCCTTCGCCGCACCCGCACCCGCCGACTGGAATTACCGCGTACGGCCGGGCGACAACCTGTGGGATCTCGCCGCCCGCTACCTCAAGCCGGACGTACCCTGGCAGAAACTGCAGGACTACAACCAGGTCGGCGACCCGCTGCATCTGCCGCCCGGCTCCACCATGCACTTTCCCGTCGGCTGGCTACGTCAGGGCCCGGCACCGGCCACCGTGGTCGCCGTACTCGGCAGCGCTACCGCGAAGCCCCCCGGCAACGCGCCGGCGATCCCGGTAACAGCGGGTATGTCGGTGGGTTACGGCACCGAGCTGGACACCGCAGCCGATACCAGCCTCACGCTGCAGTTGGCTGACAGCTCGCGCGTGCTGCTGCAGGCCGACAGCGCGCTCGTGCTGGACCGCCTGAGCGCCTATGGCCGCACCGGCATGGTCGACACACGCATGCGCCTCAAGCGCGGCCGCCTCAACAGCGACGTGACCCCGCTCAGCGGCAGCGCGGCACGCTTCACCGTCTCCACGCCCAACACCATTTCCAGCGTGCGAGGCACCCACTTCCGCGTGGCCGCCGACGAGGACAGCGGCGACGCTCGCACCGAAGTCGTTTCCGGCCATGTGGACGTGGGCAATAACGCTCGCCACGTGATGGTGGACGGAGGCCGCGGCGTCGCGACCGAAGCCGCCGGCAAGCCGGGCGAACCTCAGCCACTGCTCGCCGCGCCCTCGGTGGATTGCCCGGCGCAACCCATCGGCCAGTCGCCGGCGCAGATCCAGTGGAAGCCGCTGGACCGTGCGACGCATTATCGCGTGCAGGTCGCGCTTACCGATCGTTTTGAAGCACTGTTGCTCGATACCGTCGTCGATGGCACACACGCCACATTGCCCAGCCTGCCTGATGGTGCGCACGCCTTCCGCGTACGCGGCATCGACAGTGCGCGAATGGAAGGGCTGGACGCCACCTGCATCTTCACCATTGCCGCGCATCCCCAGCCCCCGCTCATCATCGACCCGCAACCGGGTGCGAAGGTACGCGCCACGCGTCCCGAATTCCGCTGGACGGAAAGCATCGAGGCCGAAAGCTACGCATGGCAGCTCTCCGCCGATGACAGCTTCAGCCAGTTGCTCGGAGACAACGACAACGTGCGCGGCGATCATGTGCGCGCGCCGCAGGCGCTGCCCTACGGTCACTACGTGTGGCGCATCGCCAGCCGCGACAAGGACGGCAAGCTCGGCCCCTATACCAGCGCGATGCCGTTCGATCTCGTGCCCGAGCCACCCGCGCCTGCGCCGGGTGAACCCAAGCACGAGCATGGCGACTTCGTGCTGAGCTGGCCGGGCGGCGCAGCGGGGCAGCACTACCACATCCAACTCGCACGCAAGCCTGACTTCTCCGAGGTGCAGGTGGACCAGACGCTCGATGTGCCCGAACTGAGCCTGCGCAAGCTGCCCCACGGCAAGTGGTACGCGCGCGTGCAGACCGTCGACACCGACGGCTACGCAGGCCCGTGGGGTGCCATCCAACGCACCCGTGTACCCTGCACCGCATGCCGCTGGGTAGCCGCCGGCGGTGGCGTGGTATTGCTGTGGCTCGTGCTCTGATGCATCCGTCGCGGAGGTTCTGGCGCCCGTGATCATCGCCGCGTTGCCTCTGCTCAAGCGCGCGCTCGCGTGGGTGGTGGGCTTCGCCGTGGCTGTCTTACTGATCGCCAGCAGCGCCATGCAACCGCTGGACAACGCGCTGTATGACGCGCACATGCGTCATTGGTCTTACGCCACCAGCGATCAGGTCGTTATCGTCGCCATCGATCCGCAAAGCCTGGCCGCGCTGGGCAACTGGCCGTTGCCGCGCTCCGTGCACGCGCAACTCATCCGCCGGCTCACCGCCGCCGGCGTGCGCGGCGTGGGCATGGATGTGACGATGGCGGAAGCCGACGTCAATCACCCCGACAATGACCACACCTACGCCCAAGCCATCCACGACAACGGCCACGTAGTGATGCCGGTGTTCGCCGAAGCAGCCGAACTCGGCGGCGTGCTGGAAGAAGTGTTACCTGTACCGGAGATCGCACGAAACGCCGCCGCCTTCGGCCATGTCGATGCCTCCAAAGACCCCGACGGCGTCACCCGTGGCGTCTATCTCAAGGCAGGTCTCGGCCAACCGCAGTGGTCGGCTCTCGCGCTTGCGCTGTACGACATCGGCCGGCCTTCGCCGCTGCATCCCCTGCCCGGACTGCACCAGCCCGAAGGTACGGCGAACTCGCCCTATGAGTGGATTCGCGACGATTACGTACTGGTCCGCTTCGCCAACAGCGCAGGCGCGTTCAACCAAGTCTCCTATGTCGACGTACTGCAGGGGCGCGTACCCGATGCGCTGCTCAAGGGACGCTGGGTGCTGATCGGCGCCACCGCGGCAGGACTCGGCGACCAGCTCGCCACCTCGGCGTCGCGCCCCAACAACCCCATGCCCGGCGTGGAATATCAGGCAAACATTCTGGAGTCGCTGAGCAACGGACGCCTGATCACGCCGCTCAACCTCACCGCGCAGCTCCTGCTTGGCTCATTCGCGCTCGCGCTGCCGCTGGCCATCTACGGACTGCCGGGCATGCGCCGCACGCGCGTACTCGCCGCGCTGAGCCTGAGCATGATTGTGCTCATGAGCCTTCTACTGCTGCGCGCAGCCGGCGTGTGGTGGCCACCGACCGGTTGGATGGTCATTGTTGCGGCCGGCCTCACACTCCACGCGGCTATCCGGCGCCTCGAGGCGCGACGCGAACTCAAGCAGGCACGGCTGACCGATGTGACCTGGTGGCAACCGCCTGCCGCGGACATCCAGAATTCGGGACGCACATGACACGAAGGCCGCCCTCGGGCGGCCTTCGACATGGATGCGTTGAACGATCGTGCTCAGGTGCTCCCAGCGAAGTCAGTCACCAGCGACACCCGACGATTGGGCATCCCCTGGTCACCGCTTGCGCCCTTCACCACCTGGCGATTCTTGACCTTGCCGTAACTCACGGCGCGCACCTGGTCAGCATTGAGACCACCGGTCTGCACCAAGTAATCGCGCACCGCCTGTGCACGCTTGAGCGCCAGCTGTTGGTTGTATCCCGCTGAGCCGGAGGGATCAGCAAAGCCTTCCGCCGTAATCACCGCGCTGGTGTGGTGCTCACGCATCACCTTGGCGAAATCATCCAACCGTTGCTTGTCCTCGTCGCGCAGCGAGGTCTGATTGGTGTCGAAGTGCGCGATAGTGTCGACGCTGATGCGGCCCTGCATGGCCGTGATCTGCGTGTCGTACTGCGCGAACTTCTGGTGCATCTCCTGCGTGATCGCATCGATCTCCTGCTGTTGCTTTTGATCGTTGCTACGCAACTCGGCGATGGTGGCATCGAAATCGCTTTTCTTGACGTAGCCGGTGCAGCCGCAAAGCGCGACCACGAAAAGACCGGCGACGCTACGACCGATGCGAGAGCTGGTACTTGCCATGCGGTTTCTCCTCTCGTTAGCGGTGCACAAGCACAGACCGCCAGGGGGCGGCTTACGCTTGCGCTGAGGGAGTATGCACGGCAGGCGCCAGAGCGGCGCCCATACGTTCAATCGTCGATTTGGACGTCCAATCGCGAAACAAGGACACACGAAGACGGCAGCCCGTTCATGACGGTCCGCACGAAGTTGCACCATGCGCCAAAAAGCCAAAACACCGCATGAACATAGACGTCAGCGATGAGCCGCGCTCAGGGGCGGCCAGCCACCTTACGAAAGCGTCGCTCCTGCACCATCCACATGGCAACGCCGTATCCCGCACCCGCCAGGGCCCACAGGAATACCGATTGGGGAGCAGCAAGACGTGGATGGGGAAGCACAAAGGTCATGATCAGGAACATGGGCACGCCGTAGCACAGCAGCCCATAGAGCAGCACATAGCGGAGCATCCCCTGCCCCCGGATCCTGGCCCAACGGTCGAATTCCCTTTGCTTCATAACGGCCCCTCGATGCCTCGCCCTGAACGCGGTAAGACACATGGAACGCGCGAGCGCTCCATGCGTTGATCCAACCGCAAAAATTTATTCAGGGACTAGAACTCCGTCCACACGTCGCCGGCGACTGCCATGGCGGGCTCGGCGCGCTGGCGAGCCGGAGCCACCGGGGATGCCGTCGGCGCCGCAGGCGTTGGCGCCCCACGAACGACGCGTGCCGCAGCCGGTTCGCGCGGAGCCTCACCCTGCAGGGTGAAGTACGCCACTTCGTTCACGAGCACTCGCGACAGGTCCAGCGTGTTGCGGCTGGCGGCACTGGCCTCTTCCACCAGCGCGGCGTTCTGCTGCGTCACCTCATCCAGCGTCACTACCGCATTGTTCACCTGCCCGATGCCCGCGGATTGCTCCTCGGACGCCGCTGCGATCACCTCGATGATGGTGCTCACTTCGCGCACGTCACCCGCGATGTCGTTGAGGGCATTGCCGGTACGCTGCACCAGCTCCGCGCCTTCGGACACCTTTTCGGTGGTGTCCTGGATCAATGCCTTGATGTTCTTCGCTGCCGCGCCGCTGCGCTGGGCCAGATTGCGCACCTCCGTCGCCACCACCGCGAAGCCTCGGCCCTGTTCACCCGCGCGCGCCGCTTCTACGGCCGCATTGAGTGCCAGCAGGTTGGTCTGGAAGGCAATCTCATCGATCAGGACCACGATCTCGCCGACTTCCTTGCTCGCCTGGGTAATGGCCTGCATAGCGCCGACGGCCGAGCCAGCGATATCCCGACCCTCCTCCGCGCGCTTGCGCATACGCAACGCCATCTCGCGCGCCTGCCCGGCACCCTCGGCATTCTGTTTGACCGTACTGGACAGTTCTTCCATCGACGCAGCGGTTTCTTCCAACGAACTGGCCTGCTCTTGCGTGCGCTGCGACAGGTCGTCGTTACCCTGGGACAGGTCGCGCGCCGCCGACGTTACCTGCTCGGCCACGTCGCGCACCTGCGTCACGATGCCAGCAAGCTGGCGATCCATTTCGTCAAGCGAACGGAGCGTGTCGGTCAGTTCGTCGTTGCCGGTAACCAGCGTGGCATTGTTGAGCTTGCCCTGCTGAATCGCATTCGCAAGCGAACGCGCCCGATCGAGCGGACGGGTCACCGCACGGATCAATACCATCGCCGCGCCGATAAGTACCGCAATGGCGATCACCAGCACGCCAAGCGCTACCTGCCACGTGCGATGGAAACTCGCCTCCGCATTCTGTGCGGATTGCGCGGCCTGCTTTTCATTGATGGCCATAAGCTTGTCGATAGCATCCGTAGCTTTGCCCATGGCATCGGCCACCTTGCCGATATGCAACTGGCGGCCCTCTTCGGCCTTGCCCGCGTCCAGCAGTTCTGCCTCATGGCTTACATCCGCTCCGGATGCCTTGATGAGATCGTCGAATTGTTTGGCCACCGCGCGCTCGTCGTCGGCCGACACCATGTCGGGGTAATAGCGCTTCCATGCTGCCATCAGGCTGTCGTGGCCTGCCTTGATTCGCGCCGCCGCATCGTGGTGCGAGGGGTCGATGATGGCGCGATTGAGGGCAAGGCGATCTTCGATGATGGATGCCCGTGCCTGGCTGATCGCCGCCATCGCCTGCACGTTGTTCCGATACATGTCGTCGACCAGCGCATACGTGCTGCGCACGCCGTACAGACCAACCAAACCGATGACCACGGCGAGCAACAGGGCAAGGCCCATGGTCGCGATGATCCTCAAACGAATTGTGAGACGCATGGTGCTGATTTCCCGACAGAAAGGCGGCTACTCGCCTTGAGTGGGTATCGGCGCGGGGTAGGCTTCCTTGACAGGTAATTTCTTGCGGTCAGCGTGACCCGGTTGGCAATCTTTCAGGCCAAACAAAAAAAAGCACTCAACATCCATGAAGAACACGACGGACAGCGCTGTCAGTCCATGTGTTCGATGCCATCGGGCAGGGTCACCCACGGATGCATGCATTCCTCGAACACGGAGATGCCCGGCGCAGGAAAGTCCGAGCGAGAGAAAGCTCCCACCGGCACACCAATGACACCCTCCACCGAATCCAGCCGGTAATAGACCGTGGCGCCGCATACCGAGCAGAAGTGGAACGTCGCGGAACCACCGGTATCACCACGTCGCACATACGCGGTGGACTGGCCACGAATGACAACCGCCCCCTCGCGAAACCGCGCCTTCACGCCGAACACGCTGCCGGTACGACGCTGACACGCATTGCAGTGGCAGATGGACACGCGCAGCGGTTCCTCCGTGGTACGGAGCATGAGCTGTCGGCAACTGCAGGTAGCAACGCGCTGGGGCATGGACGTGAGTCTCTGGCGAAGTGAGTGGCGACGCGATCAGGCGTGATGCAAATCGAGTTGAAAGCCGAAGACCGGCAACATCGCCTGCGCGAAGTCCAGCGCGTGTACGCGCTGGAAACCCATGCGTTCGTACATGTCCCACGCAACGCGCATCGCCTCGGTGGTATGCAGTACCACCCGACGATGCCCACTCTCGCGGGCAAGCTGGATACAGGCATCCATCAATTGCCTGCCAATACCCTGACCGCGCGCGGAGGGATGAACGGCTAACAGCCGTATGCCCGATGCATCGTCCATGGCGAGCGTCAACGCGGCGCCATACTGGGCGATGTCGCCAAAGTAGACCACGCCTCCCAGCACCTGCCCTTCGTCATCTACTGCCACCAACACCCGAGCCTTCGGCTTCTGAGTGAAGGTGCCGATGTTCGCCAGCATCTCGTAGTAACGCGGCTGCTCATCCGGCGATGGAAATCCCGGCAGATTTCGATAGACGTCCACCATCAACTGACCGAGGGCGCCGAACTCATCCGGATGAAGGTCGCGTATGGCCACTGACAAAGACATGTGGATTTCCGAACGTTGGGACGCGCGCACTATACGCGCTCAGCCGTTCCGGCACTGGCTGCCGTATAGACCCATTCAAATCCAACGCGTGCTACGGTCTGCCCACCGACATCATGGAGCCCGACCGTGTCTCGTCCCTGGCGTATCACCCTGCTGTCCGTTGTACTGGCCCTGGTCAGCCTGCCGCTCGCTGCGCAGTCGCTGCGCGTGATGAGCTTCAACGTACGTGTTCCGGTGGAGTCCGATGGACCCAACCGCTGGGAGGCACGACGCGACCTCATGGTGCGCACCATCCGCGAACAACAGCCCGACGTGATGGGCACGCAAGAACTGCATCAGGAACAGGGTGACTACATCGTGGGCAAGTTGCCCTCCTATGCCTGGTTCGGCATTGACCGGCGCGGTGGCCACAGTGACGAACACATGGGTGTGTTCTATAGGAAAGACCGATTGACCCTGAAAGACTCCGGCAATTTCTGGCTATCGGATACACCCAACGTACCCGGCAGCATCACCTGGGGACACCCCTTGCCTCGCATGGTGACCTGGGCACTGTTCGAAGACAAAGCGACGCATCGCAGCTTCTACTACTACAACACGCACCTTCCCTATCAGGAGAAGGACGAACCCGCGCGCGTCAAAGGTGCCAAGGAGATCCTTGGCCGTATCGCGCAGCTACCGGCGAACGCGCCCGTTATCCTCACTGGCGACTTCAACACCGAGCCCAGCAGTCCGACCTATGCGCTGCTCGCCAAGGAACTTGTCGACACGCGCGCCGCCGCACCGAAGGTGGAAGGGCCGGAGAAAACCTTCCATGACTTCACCGGCAATCCCTCGGTACGCATCGACTTCATCTTCGAGCGCGGGTTCAAGCCAACACGCTTTGCTACCGTTACGACACAGCAAGACGGGCGCTATCCGTCCGACCATTTCCCCGTGATGACCGAGCTCGACTGGAAGTGATGAGCTTTCGGCTCCTGTAGACCACCCACCAAACATCAGGGGCGGCGGATCACCGCCCCTGCCTCTCTCGTTTGGCGCGCATGATCTGCTTCGCCATAGCGCCAAACTGACGCCCATGCTCTCGTTGCTCACGTAGCGTCTGTTGCGCGTGCGCAACCTCGCGTTGCAGCTTGCGATAGTTCGACAGACGTCGAGCTTCCAGGACGCCATCGGCGATCGCCGCCTCCACTGCACAACCCGCATCACCTTCGTGCTGGCAATCACGAAAGCGGCACTGCTTTGCGAGTGCCACGATGTCGTCGAATACTGCAGCCAACTCCGCTTCGCCCGACGCCAGGCGAAGTTCACGCATGCCGGGCGTGTCGATCACCCAGGCACCCGAGGGCGTCGGGAACATCTCGCGTGCGGTCGTGGTATGGCGACCACGCGCATCGTCCTCACGAATGCCGGACGTCTGCTGCCACGCCTCGCCCATCACGCTGTTGGTGAGCGTCGACTTGCCCACGCCGGATGACCCCACGAACGCGACCGTCTTGCCGGGCGCCAACCACGGCGCCAGTTGCGATACCGAGCCTGCGTCCATCGCGTTGAGTGCAATCACCGGTATGCCGGGCATCAACTGCTCTGCCGTGTTCACATAGTCGGCCACGCCGTCGACCATGTCCGCCTTCGTGAGCACAATCACCGGTGTTACGCCCGCATCGAGCGCCAGCGTGAGGTAGCGTTCCAGGCGTGATGGATTGAAATCGTCATTGCACGACGACACCACGAACAACACGTCGAGATTGGCCGCAATGGACTGTCGCTGATGGTCGCCACCCGCGGCGAGGCGCACGAGCACTGTTCGGCGATCGAGCAGGGACAACACGCGATCGGCCTCGTGCTCCACCAGCACCCAATCGCCCACGGCCACGCCCGTATCAGCCGCGGCCAGATCGCGTGGCAACGCCACCGGTGCCTGCCCACGCGAGGACATCACGATCAACCCGCTGCGATGTGCCGCCATGACGCGCGCGGGATAGCCGGCTTCGAAATCGGCCAGCGTCAAATACTGCGCATACTCCGGCTGCCAGCCGAGCTGGTGCAGCGAAAAAGTCTGAGAAGGCATGAAAACACCCTGAAAACGAGAAATGCGACGGCCACACGAAACGGGGCCGAGCGAATCGCCGGGGTGCGAAGCGGGAGTGTTGAAGCGCGCCAGCAGAACGCTGGCGGGACAATCAGAAGCGCGACGACCCGGCGGAGGCTGCAACTACAAGAATCATGGTTCTATTCCTCCTCATGGCTGGGTTGACGGGATGCGCAGAGTATCCACGCGTCACACGGCTTGCAAGTGCAGGTTTTCGTTAGTCGTTACGTAATAGTGCCCATACGCTTCCGCGAGGCGCCACCAGGGATGCACAACAGCCATGCGCGAATTCGCTGCGCCCAAAGAAAAAGGCCGGCATAAACGCCGGCCTTTGGCATCCAGTTGTACCATCTGACGATTAGCTGGTGAGGCCGGCAGGCAACGTTCCACCATTGGCCGCAAGTGCCTTCAGTACTTCCTTGTGAAGCCAGATATTCATACTGGCCGAGTCGTTCGTATCGCCCGTGTAGCCCAGTTCGCCGGCAAGCTGCTTGCGGTGGTCCAGACTGCTATCCATGCCCAGTGCTTTCATCATATCGACGATAGACACACGCCAGTCCAGTTTCTGTCCGCTTTCGCTGACGAAGCTATCCATGACAGCGGCCACGTCTACGCCCGACAGCGGCGTGACCGACGGCGTCGCCGTGGCGGGACTGACGACCTCAGGTGCCACCGGTGCTGCGGGTGCGCTCGTCACGACCGTCGATGCATCCGTGGAGGTGACAGCATTGGCCTTGCCGAAAAGTTTGCTGACAATGGTTCCGAAAATACTCATGGGTATCGCTCTCCGTAGGTGATGTAACGATCTACGCGCGGGCGTAAGACAACGGGCCAAGCCCTGTTGATGTTCGCGGAGCTAGGCCAGCACAACGGGCAACGCCGCGCCGCCAAGCGTCTTGATGAGTGCAGAGTGCCGGGCGTAGAAAAGGCCGACCTGATCGACAACACCCGGGCTAGCGCGCTCAGCCTGCCCTGCAATCTGCTCCACGTCCGTGACGTTGAGATGACTCGCCTGCTCTGTGGTCACCTGATTCGCGCCAGAAGGCATAAGCCGACCGAGCAAGCTGCCGGCCCCTCGTCATTCTGGATGCTTCTTTCAAACGCAAAGTCCTCATATGCCGTATTAGATATTTCTTGCAGAAGTACGAAGAGTATCGCCAAGGACCGCCAAAGTAGACGCTCGATTCAAGCAAAGTTGAGGCCTATACATGAAGGCATTTTTCACATACCAGATACCAAACGATGCTGATCATCCGCTCAAAAGAGAGAACTTTCAGTCAACATATGCCGTACATTCGTACGGGAACGCCCTCTAGCGGCCGTCTCCTTCCGAACAGTTCGCGTCCGATTCGCAAGCATTAATGCGAAGGCATTGGCTGAAGTTATCAATTCTCCAGACGACTCTCTTGCCAAATATTGATTTCGTTTTCCCTTCCATACTTTTTAGAAGTAGTCCCAGGCCAATCGTTCGATCCACCTACACGGTTTGTAGTCCTTTGCCCAAGCAGCCGATGAAACCGTCGATTTGCATGAAACGTCTCCATCGCCAATAACAAAAGCGCGGCCAGCAATTGCGACGGCTGCGCAGGCGCACGGCTTGTGCGCGAACACCAACGCGCCATCCACGAAGTCGTCGACTGGTGAAGATATTGGTGGGGAGACCACATGCGGAAGGAAACGATCACGGTGGCCGTGCTGGCCGCGCTTGCCCTTGGTGGCCCGCACGCAGGCATGGCCATGGCAGCGGAAGGTACACAGGAAGCATCCACCACACCCAACCCAACGGAGACGACGGACGCATCCAATAAGGCCAAACGGCTCGATGTAGTCACCGTCACAGGCTCACTGATTCCCCAATCCCAAGTGGAAACGTCGACCCCGGTGATCACCATCACCGCGGACCAATTGAAGGCGCGGGGCTTTAGCACCGTGGCCCAGGCGCTCCAGCAGTCATCGTTCGCCACAGGCGGCGTGCAGGGCAACTCCAGCTCGGCCAGCTTTACCCAGGGTGCCGAGACGATGAGCATGTTCGGCCTCGATCCTGGTTACGTGAAGTACTTGATCGACGGTCGCCCCATGGGTGACTTCCCTGCGCTGTACAACGGCAGCAGCGCCTTCAACAACCTCACCAGTATTCCGGCGGCGATGGTGGATCACATCGACATCCTGCCAGGTGGCCAGTCGTCGTTGTACGGCTCTGACGCCATTGCTGGCGTGGTCAACATCGTGCTGAAGAAGAAAGTCGATGCGCCCGTAGTGGACGTTCGCTACGGCTGGTACGGCGATGGCGGCGGCGCCGATCGTCGCATCTACCTCGCCGATAGCTTTGGCATCGGCAAGTTCAACATCACTGTGGGCGCGCAGTACGAAAACACGAGTCCCATCTGGGCCTACGACCGCGACCTGACCAAGCAGTACTTCAACGACGGCACCAGCCCGGCCACCGCCTCGCGTGACTTCCTGGTCAACAGTACAACCAAGGTGCGCAACAGCTACGTCGACCCAAACAGGCTGGCACCGGGCGCCTGCAACAGCACCACAGGCCTCTTTGGCGGCACCGAGGGCTACCAGTACCGTAATAACAGCGGTGGCTACTGCGGCTCGTTCGATTCACCCGGCTACCGCACGCTGAAGAACGACAAGCAGATCGCCAATCTGTACACGCATGCCACGTTCGACGCCTCCGATAGCCTGCAGCTCTACGGCGACCTGCTCTACAACTACGATCAGGAGAAGTACGCCACAGGCACCAGCTACACGTGGTGGGGAACGTCAGCAGATTTTGGCGCTTTCTACGATCCGAACCTCAAGGACTTCGTCAACCTGCAACGCGGGTTTGCTCCGGAAGAAGTCGGCGGCTACAGCTCCATCATGAACAAGAGTGTCGAGAACTCCTACATGCTCACGCTGGGCGGCAAAGGCGTCATCGGGCAATCCAACTGGGACTACGACGTCAACTTCACCCACTCGGACGACCATCTGATCGAGCGCCGATTCGCGCGATGGACCGATGCCATCGACGGCTACTTCGAAGACCACGTCCTTGGGCCGCAACTGGGCACGCGCAACGGCTACCCCATCTACAACCCCAACTACGCCGCGTTCTACCAGCCGGTTCCAGTGTCTGACTTCCGCAGTTTCACCGGCTATACCGACACCCGCTCCAAGACGTGGGACAACGTGCTACGTGGGCAGGTCACCAACGCCTCGGCGTTCACGCTGGGCGGCGGCGACGCTGGTGTCGCGCTGGCGCTCGAAGGCGGCAACCAGGGCTGGGATTACTCGCCGGATACGCAACTGATGGATGGCGGCGTATGGGGGACTACCGCAGTGCAGGGCGCCGGCCATCGCTCCCGCTATGCCGGCACGGCTGAGCTCAACATGCCGCTGCTCAAGGAACTGGTGATGGATGTGTCCGCCCGTTACGACAACTACAAGGTAAACGGCCAGAACATCAACCACCCCACCTACAACGTGGGTCTTGAATATCGCCCGCTGGAATCGTTGTTGTTCCGCGGAAAGTACGGCACTGCGTTCAAAGCGCCGACGCTGCCCGATGAATTCCAGGGCCCTAGCGGCTACTACAATTCGGTCACCGACTACTACAACTGTGCGCAGGCGGGATACACCGGAGCCAACATCGGCAACTGCCCCAACAAGTACTACAACGCGCAGTTCTTCGGACAGAACTCCGGCAATACCGCACTCAAGCCAATCACCGCGACCGTGTGGAACTATGGCTTCGTGTGGTCGCCGATCACCCACATGTCCTGGAGTGTTGACTACTACCACTTCAATATCGCGAACGAGGTGGATCAGCAAAGTGCCGACCTTCTTTCGCAGCAGGAGTATCTCTGCCGCAGCGGTGGGGCAGACGTCAACTCGCCCAGTTGCCAGCAGGCGATGTCACAGATCGTTCGACTACCGCAGACCAGTCCACAGTATCTAGGCGACATCGAGACGATCTACACGCCCAAGATGAATGTCTCGCGGGAAAAGCTCAATGCATTGGTGTCCAACTTCCAATACTTGTGGAAGCTTGGCGCCTACGGATCGCTGGCCTTCAATGCGTCCTACAGCGACATCCTCAAGCACGAGCGACAGTCGTATCCCGGCGACCCGTTCATCGACCTGCTGCGGAACCCGTACTACAGCACCGACTTCAAGAACAAGGCCAACGCCTCGGCAACTTGGAACATCGGCAAGTGGAGCAGCACGCTCTACGTCAACCGCTACGGCAGCACGCCCAACTACCTTGCATCGGTACTCAACAACTACACCGCCGCGGGCACCGGGAAACTGGCGCCATGGTTCCTTTACAACGCCAGCGTGAGCTACTCCCCGATAGACAACCTGGCTCTCTCGTTCGTGGTGAACAACCTGTTCGACAGCGCTCCGCCCAAGGACGACAGTTACCCCGGCACCTCGGGCTCGCCCTACAACGGACAGAACTACAACGTGTACGGCCGCTCGTTCTATCTGGAGGCCACGTACAAGTTCGGAAAGGCGAGGTAACATCTCAACGCTCCAGAAAAGGCCTCGCTTTGGCGAGGCCTTTTCTTTGCTCACTACCGCACCTGAGGCGCTTGCGTCGAGCGAGTAGCGAGTAGCGAGTAGCGATTAGCCCGGATAAGCGCAGCGCTATCCGGGAAACCACACTTCACCGTGCAGCGCTATTTAGGCTTTCGCGGGATTGCCCCGGATTGCGCTTTGCT
This sequence comes from Dyella sp. AD56, assembly GCF_002878475.1. NCBI lineage: Bacteria > Pseudomonadati > Pseudomonadota > Gammaproteobacteria > Lysobacterales > Rhodanobacteraceae > Dyella > Dyella sp. AD56. The sequence goes on along the minus strand of NZ_NRDP01000007.1, from coordinate 33,877 downwards.
CCATTCGGGCTACTTGCTGCGGGCACCGGGAAACTTGGGCCATGGCTCCTTTACAACGCCAGCGTGAGCTACTCCCCGATAGACAACCTGTCTCTCTCGTTCGTGGTGAACAACGTGTACGGCCGCTCGTTCTATCTGGAGGCCACGTATAAGTTCGGAAAGGCGAGGTAACGTCTCGACGCTCCAGAAAAGGCCTCGCTCTGGCGAGGCCTTTTCTTTGGTCACTACCGCACCTGAGGCGCTTGTGTCGAGCTATGAGTTCTCTTTAGACGGCCGTTGCTGAGCGTCGGCTGGCACCAGCGGGGCGCTTCGCCCAACACGGCGTTATCTGGGAATGGCCAGGCATTCCATGACTTCAATCGAATCACCCGGAAAAATCATAAAGTGCGGGTGGCCTTCGAACAGCTTGGCCGCCGCTTCGTGCGATTCGGCCCTGACGATAGTGAAAGCCGTCAGTTCGTTCCTGGACGGCTCGATGCCGCGCGAGGACACGCGCAATGTCTTGCCCAGCGGCGTACCGATCTCGACGATGTCATTCTGGTGGCTAGTCACCCAGTGGTCCCAAGCCTGTATGCCGGCCCGCTCCCGCTCCTTGCGGTCCGCCTCGTTCAAGGCGTTCCATCCGGACGCCTTGTAGCTCGCCTCATTACCGATGAATACCGCCAGGTAGTTCTTCATGGTTCACTCCGACATGCCGTGGGTGGAAAAAGGGTAACGCTAACCGCATCATCCGCCGGCAACGCCGGGCCATGCTCAGCCCATTTCATTTCCGCGATGCAGGTGAACGCCCAACTCCGTCGCGAGTTCGCGCATCGGCTCAACGTTACGCGACAGCGTTATCCAGCCGGCGACGCTATCGTCATCCGTGTCGAGCACCCACAGCGTGTAACCATGCGGTGCAAGCTGGTCATATGCAGTGCCGAGCAATCCGGAGGTATCGGCGTCCGCGTGAAATTCATCCTCGTCGGTGTCGCCACCCCAGTCGATCGACAGGTTCCAGCGGGACGCCAGCTCGTCAATGGCCTGCACCAGCGCCCGCGTGTCCTCAGCCCCCACGTTGAATGCGGACCGCCAATCGGCCACCTGCCCTACCACCTGGGCGACATCGACATCTTCATCGGGCGTATCGCCCACGACCTCGCGATAGGCGGTGAACTGCTGGAACGCCGAGTCATCGTCGCCGGGGTTGATCATCAGGAAAAGTTGCCAGACATAGGCATCGAGCGAATCGTCGTCATCGTCGAACGCGTGCTCGTGGTCGAAGTCGTCGCTGGAGAAACTCATGGCTCGGCACCTGGGAACGGAACGGTATGGCCTGCCTGGGGCAGGTCTGTCCCATTGTCGGCCGCAATGCCGGCGAGCGAAAGAGCGGGCAGGATGTGAAGGCGCGCCCTACCCGCCTTTTGCATCGCATCGGAAGGAAGCGCTACCCTGCGCTCACCTCGGCAGGACGCTGACTATCCCCATGAATCTGACTGATTTTCTGCTTTCCTTCCGCGACCACGCACCTGAACCCGCAGCGGGCCGGCCGTGAAGCGCTTTAGACAAAGGATACCGTTCGCCCTGCTGCTTGGCCTGTTCCCACTGAGCAGTCATGCCGATGTAGGCAGCCTGGGCGGCTTGGCCGTAGCGGCATTCGAGATCGTGACGGTCTTCTGGTTGTGCCTGACCGTCGTCGTGTTTCTGCTGCTGCGCAAGCGCCTGTCGTTGCTGAAACGGATCGGCGCAGCGCTGCTGTTTCTGGTCTCGCCGGTGCTGATGCTGGCGTGGGCGCTGTTCAAGAGCTACATGTTCGACGATTACACCAGCGAGGAGACCGTGACCGCTCCGAAGCCCGTGCTCGCTGCTGGCGCGACGTTCCCTGCCGGAAGCATCGCGCACTACGAAGTGAAGGGCAGCCGCATCTCCTTGCACAAGCAGCGCACCTTGCTGGACGTGCATAGCGACCAACCCGTGTCACTGGGCAAATTACGCATCAACTCGATCAAGCCGGATGAGTACTCCACGGAACTCCAGGTAGCCCTGAGCGGCGACCAGTTGCTGGATGGCTGGCCCTGCGCCGGCGGCGACTACACCATCGTAGACCCCGAGCCCAACGGCGTTGAACTCCGCTCATGCTGGTTGTCTGCTGCGCGCGAATGGCAAGGCCAGACGGTGGCGGCTGGAACCTATGTCACGCGCAACGGCGAGAGCAACGAATGGTTGTTCGCCGTCATGCCAAAGCCCAGCGATGCACCGGCAGATAATCCGTAACGCGGCGCATCCGTTACATCCAACACCCTGAACCCAACATCCGACTGGAACGCTGGGACCTGGATTCGACTCTACCCGGTGTGGAGCGTGATCCACACCGACAGGTCATTTCACCAGATCAACCATACTCTGCGCCTCATGCACCAACGAGGCGTACGCGGCGACGCTCGGTAGACGCTGCGCATAGCACTGCAGGAAAGCGCCGTTCGCCTTCTCGCGCAGGTCGCCGAATTGATCGAACTTGGCTTTGTCCGCCAGCTTGGACGCGTGGTAAGCCGACAGCGCTGCGTCGGCTTTCTTGTTTGCCTCGCGATAGGCCGCAGCGCATTCGGGGATATCAGGTGCCGTCCACGACTTACGCAGCAGCACGACGCGCTCGCCGTTTACCACGGCAACCAGGATGCCGTCGGGCGGCGACGGCGCGGGATCGTCCTGTGCGGAGGTGAACAGGATGGCGCGTGCCACCCCTGACGTCCCCTGCGCAACAGGCAGCTCGGCGTACTTGTAGTAATGCGCGTCATCGGAAAACGCCTCGGTATAGAACGTTTCCGAGGTAAACACGCCGGCAAGTCCATCAACGCCAGTCGACGTCGATGGCTTCGGGATATCGGATGAGTGATCGAGCCAATCCCGCAGCAGCGGTAACGTGGTGATCAGCGCGAACGATTTCTCATCCGACGAGCCGACCGCCATGCCGTCCAGTTTCCCGTAGCCTTCCTCGTCGGTGAGGGTATCGACGTAGTACGAACCCTTCGGCGGAAAGCCCTGCAACCGTATTGGCCCCACGATGCCCTGCATCATGCCCTGCAACGTCTGCAACGATGCCTGTATGCGCTCATCCGTCTTCGGATCTTCCAGGTTAGCCACCTTGAAGGTTGCAACGGCCTTGTCGCGCGCGGCGAGGTAGGCCGTCGTGGCGGCATCTGCCGCATGGGAAGTCATGGATACCAGCACGCACGCTAGTGCGAATCCGGATGCAATCCTGAGCATAGATAACCCTTGTGATGTCGCCCCAAGTGACGACGCATGATGAAGCCGTTTCAGTGTATGGCAGATGTCTCGGCATCCGTGACCGCTACTGCCGCACACCGCTGGAGATTCGCTTTACGATAGGCCAACGAATGAGTGGACCCCGGAGCCACGTCGATTTTCCGATGTCGCACCACACACCTGCCGGGCGCCCTACGCATAAGGAGGCAATATTCATGGAAGAGCTCGACATTGGCGACGTGAAGTTCCACATCAGCCGTCCGCCTCGCGTGGATTTCCCTACCTATCGGCGCTTGCAGCGCCTGATGTTAAGCCCGGCACTGGGCACTCGTCGTGGTTTCTTTCGAGGTTTCACTCCCGCATTCCTTATCGCAGCCTTGGTGAGTTTCGTGGGCATTAGCCTGGGGCAACGCCCTGACTACGCCTTCCTTGTCGTCAACGACGGCGCACTCATGATTGATGCGCCACGGCTCTGGCTGTATGCCGTCGGCATCTTCTTGCTGGGTGCGGCGGCGGTTTACTGGTCCGTGCTGTCGCGGTCGCGCCGCATGCTTCGCTATATCTATGAGCAGCGGTTCACGCCGATTCTCGATGCGTGGTTCGGCGAACAAGGGTTGCGCATTCGTTGGGGCGATACCTTGTTCGTTTCACCGTGGTCGGTGGTGGACAGCGTGCACGAGGAGAAGGGCGTCACCTATCTGATCGCTAGCAGCGGCGTGAGCCTGGCCTTCACAGCACAGGCCTTTTCGTCAGCGACGGAGTACGAGGCCTGGGTTGCGTTTGTCCGCGAACGTCAACGCAACCCGCGCTCAGCTCCATGAAACAGGCCGTCCGATTGACGCTCACTGGCTTGGCCTGCGGAGTGATCGGCTGGCCCTGCTGGCTGGCCGCGATCGGGTTCCTTGAAAGCCTTCCCGCCAACGCCAGACCCGACCCCGTGAGCGCCATTGTCACTGGCGCCGCACTGCTGCTTCCGGGGCTGATCTTTCTCGCGTGGCGATTCGACAAGCATGGTGCCAAAGGGCTCGGCTGGGCCGTTTTTGGCGTGTGCCTCGGAACCGTACTGCCCGTCGCGCTGTTTGTCGGACTGCTGATGCTCATTGGCCCCATTACACCGCGCGGTTAGCTATCCGCGCGGCCCTAGCACGCGACACCACCTTCGACGCGCAAGGTTTGTGTCACGCCCTTGTAGGTGATCGTCAGGGTTCCGCTAAGCGACGTGCTGTCGGTGTTCTCGTTGGTTACTCCGGACTCCACGGACTCGACCACGCGCAGCGTGTGCGCGACGTCTTCGAACACGTTCGTCACACCGTGTTCCCGGCTATCCGAGTGCGACAAGGTCACGCGGACCAGCGCTCCATCGATACGAATAAAGCCCACGCCTTCGGTCTCGCTGCTGCTCTCGCGGAACGTCTCGCCGGACGCCGGCGCAGCGCCGGTCACCGTCAAGCCGCTGGTGCAGCCCTGCAGTTCGCCATCGCCGTCATTCTCGGCCAGCAAACCCACGGTAAAGGCAGACGTGGGCGGCGCCGGCTTCGGCGCGGCGCTTGCGGCTACCGCGGGTGACGCCGGTGCATGCGCTGCATCTGGCGTGGCGGCGTGATCGCTGCATGCGGCAATGGCACCAGCTGCGGCGCACAGAAGCATCAGTGGCACTAGGTTTTTCATTGCGCCGGCATCTTGCCGAAAACGGTAGCCACGGTGATCAGCAGGCTAAGCACGCCAAGCAGCATGCACACTGGGCCGAAGAAGTACTTGGTGAGTTTCATTGCACGCTCTTTCCCCAACAGGGAGATCCAGATGCGCGCCCGTCCGTGGCTAAGCCCCCACTCCGCGACCTTCTCCTTGGTCGACAGCAGAAAACCAAGAGCGAAGAAGGCGATGCCCACCAGCAGCATCACGATGTTCTGAGTAGCCATAACTTGAAGTCCCTTTCCTTGCTTGCGACAGAATGCGATGACGGTGGACACCCAACCGCCTTACGTAGTTTAGAGACGCCCTCTCCGTCCCGCACGCACCCGGCCCGCCATTTCGTGCGGGCCGGGTGGTATTCCGCCGAGTCTTTCAGACTTTTCCTACATTCCGGTCAAGCAGCGGCCTGGATGGCGGCGCCCAGCTCGGCATTGGTATAGGCCTTGCCCCCGATCCCCCACGCACCGTCGACGGCGTACGTCACATTGACGAAGGTCCGTTCTCGCGGATGCGTGCCCGCTTTCAACCGGTCGATGATGTCGGTGACCTCGCCGATAAAGGCCTGCTTCACCTCGGCATTGGGGAAGGTCACGGTGGGCACCGTCACCTCGATCACGGCAAGCGAGTGGAACCCGCCGCCCACATAGCTTTCCGACTGCTGGCTCACCATTAAATGCCCAATCACGTTGGGCGCCATAAAGGCATTGTCGGTAAGGCCATGAACGTGAAGCAGCGCCTGGGCAACGCGCGGCAACACCTCACGCTCGCCCTGTGCAGTAAGCAGGCCCTTGGTAACCTGAATTGAGATAGGCATAGCAACAACTCCCTGGATTCTTGAGGGGTGGGTCGAATCAGAGCTCTTGTTCCTGCATCACGGTCGCCATATAACGGTCGTGACGCGGCGATCGTTCCATAACGATCGTTATGTCGTCAAGCGCCAAATAGTGATCGTTATGTGGAGACATGCTATGGCCCACCGGCCCGGTAAGAAGGAAGAAAGCAGAGCAAAGATCCTTAAGAGCGCGGGCCGGGGCTTTCGCAGCCGCGGTTTCGGCGGCTCCGGCATAGACGGCCTAGCGAAAAACGCCGCCGTCACCTCAGGCGCGTTCTACGCCCACTTCAAATCCAAGGCGGATGCATTCCGCGAAGCCGTGGTCGAGGGGCTCGCCGAGCTGAAGGACGGCGTGGAACAGATGCGCGCCCAGCGCGGCGCGCGCTGGCATAAGGAGTTCGTGGACTTCTACCTCGGCGACCGCCGCACCTGCGATCTTGGCGATAGCTGCGCCCTGCAAAGCCTTTCCGGCGAAGTCGCGCGCGCGGATGACGAAACACGCGAAGCCTTCGAAGTTGAACTGCGCGGCATCATCGACGCCGTCGCGGGTGGGCTGGAGGGAACAACCAAAGCCAAGCGCGAGGAGGCCATCAGCCTGCTCGCCCTGCTCGTGGGGAGCGTCACCCTGGCGCGTGCGGTCAAGGATCCCGCTGTGAGCAACGAGATCGCGGCGGCGGTGCGAAAGAGCGCGCTAGCGTTGCATAGCGGCACTTGATCATGGCGAGTGCTGAAGCCTCGCCGCATAGCTAGAAGAGAGCGTATCGCCGAACTCAGGTTGAAATGTAGGGTTTGACCAGGATTTGGTACGTAGGCTCGTCCAACGTATCGGTAAGCTGCATTTGATGACTGGCCTGATATCGATGCCAAGCGCTCAACGTGGGATTCTCCCAAAGCCCATTGAACATCCCCGGGTTGAAACCTTCGTACCACAGACAACACTGAGCCGTGCGAATACGCAGATCGGGAAGCTTGTCCTGCAGCAAGTCAAATTGAGCCTTCACCTTTTGGTCGTACTGGTTGGAGGCAAAGCCCGTACCGTTGTAAAGCCTGGCGAATGTCGCCCAGTCCTCTTTCGCGAGCGCCTTCGCTGCGCCGAGCTTGACCATCTCAGCCGCCATGGCGGACACCTGGTCATCTTCCGACTTGACCATCGACAGAACAAAGCTGGTGACATCGGCAAAGCCTGCCTTCTGATAGTTTTCTCCAAGCGTCTGCCCGATACCCCATGAGCAACTCTGCAAGGCCTTGTCCTGGTCCAGCGCGCACGCTTTCGCGAGAAAAAGATACTGATCGTTGTAGGTCCCGTGATTCTGGTGATAAACCGCCGAGCTGATATCGGGGTTCGTTTCGTCGTAGGCGTGATCAGTCAAACCGCTGAACTGCTGAGGTTCGTAGAGAATCTGGGGCCGCCGGTCGCGCAGATATCCGCCGTTGGGAAAGTCCGTCTCCACGAAAATAACCGCCCACAGATGCCTGGCATCTACACCTGCGCGGCCGCAAGCAGCATTGAGCGCAAGCGCCGTCAACGGTGTTCCTTGGCCGATCAAGGGCACGATATACATGGCATGCATCCTGGGCTGCAACACAGCAATGCGAAGACGATACGCTCGCCACACCGGCTCTCCGGCCAGCATGGCTATTGGTTATTGGCTATTGCCAAGCTGCCCCAGCCCCACAAACTTCGTCCTAGGCGGAGGAGGTGTGCCATTAGTACTTTGCCTCGCCTTTTCAGCGACGCCGCTCCCTGCCGGGGTTTGCCCGCCAGCCGCAGCAAATTCGATGGGAACGCTCCCCGTGCCGACCGTGTTCGCGCCCACATCGGTAACAAGCGCACCAGCGTCTATTTGCGCGACAAGGCTTCCGTCCCCGCTCGAGCTAATCAGCGCCTTGATGATGCATCCACCCGGTGATGGCACCAGGGCGCCTGCTTTATAAGTGATGCCATTGGTCGCGGGAATCACTTTTGCCACTTCACACGTCGACTGAGATATATCCGGCGTCGCCAACTTCACGCCTGCCGTGACCGTGAACGGAATCAAGAGATCCTTGCTCAGGGTGGCATTTTTTCCACTCGCGTTATTCAGCGCGACAGTGAGGATTGCTTCGGTGCCGGTCGTAACCGCCTTCTTTCCGCCGAAATCGGCCGTCACTGAAACACCTGCATTGGCCTCGGAGGGGGCATTCGCTGTGGCCGTACTGATGCTCTGCGATATCAGGTACTCCGCCGACGCCATGCTGCACTTGGAGTGGATTGATTCAATCTTTGCCACTTCGACGGGCAGTATGAGGTTCTCGTCGGTCATGCTCGACATGCCATCCATATACTGCTGGACGGCAACAGCGTAAGAAACGGTCATCACCTTGCCGATGTTCGCGACCGTTGCGTCCGCGAAATACCCGGACAGGTAAGCGTTCTTCGTACCTGAAGCAACCGTAGCCGAGGCGGTCAGGCCATGAACCGTCGTGATGGGCTTCGCCACCGTGGCAAGCGCCGAAAACAGCGTACTGAACGTGTCCCCGATGAAGTTCGCATCACCTTGTGCCGCGTCCACTTTGTTGGCGAAGTCGCGGCATTTCAATACAGAGTCAAGCAGAACCGCGCCGAGGTATCTCTTCTTCCCTGCAAAGTCGGCGGGGATAGCAACGTGTCCTGGTCCTGCTGTCGATGACGCCATTGCCAAGAAGACAGGGTCATCCAGCTGCTTATTGATCGGCGCAGCGGAGATGATGGACGGATCATTTTTGCTTCTAAAACTGAAGCATCCGGAGAGGCCCGAGACCGTAATAAGCAAAAGCACGCTCCACCAGAGAAAGGCTTTCATTTCCGCTCCCTGAGCAAAAATTTCAGACGCCTCTACGCCACCTGTTTGCACAGACAGCACTGACAACGCGGCTACAGCACCCCATTCCATGTCCGTCGTCGAGAAACGGGAAAATCGTTTCGACTGAACACTGGCGGCAAAGGCTACTCCCCGATTCTTGCCGCTTCAATCTGTTACATATCAGATACATATCCCACACCCTCCGACCATGCCTGATCGCGCCAAGCGCCATCAAGGCTCCGCGAAAGCGAGTGGTCTAATCCAGGAGGCCTTGTTCGCAACACGTCCACTTCGTGACGAGGGACGCAAGAAAGCACACGAACGGGTGCGCCCGACAGGACGAACTCGCTCAACCTACAGATGGCATCAGAAAAGTCCTACATGTTCAGCAAGAGCGTGGGCTTATGGTGCACACCGGGCGGCCCAAGGCTGTCTCGCGCCGGCAACCGCTGTCTTGTCGTGCGCGCACCGACCCGCTCTGGATCACGGAAGGAATCGTACCGAGGCGGCAAGTCGTTCAAGGAAGTACGAACGGACCGCAGCCATGGCGTGCTTTGACGCCCTAGCGCCGTCGCCAGTCAAGGAGACAAACATGGATGTGATGTCGAGGTGCAAGATCATTCGCCTGGTCGCTACGCAGGGAAAATTGCGTGTGTACGAAATGGACGATGGCACCTGGTTGATGGTCTGGGACGGTACGGTGGCATGGCGCAACAACAATCCGGGCAGACTCAAGTTCGCCTTCGCAGGCAGCGCCGATGATCCGCACAGCCATGTAACGCGCACGCGGGAAGAAGCACTCGGCGACGCGCAACGGCGATACCAGGGATTGATCGATCTTGACCCATGGGGCAATGCCGTCTTCGAGAGTTATGACGCCGGTCGCGAAGCCCAGAAGAAGCTGTTGCGAGAAGGCGTGAAAGACGACACCGTCGAGCAACTGGTCTTGCGTTACTCCACCCACGATTACAGCGGAAGTACGCACCACGCCAACCAGGTCGCGATCATTCACGCCACCGCCGCCGCAAAGGGCTTGGACCTGCACGGCAAGATGGTCAAGGACATGACCCCGCGGGAGATCAACGCGCTCGCCGACGGACTGGCGAAGGCCGAATCCTGGAAGGTCGGAGCAGTCGAAAAGACTCAGCCGCTCAGCGACGAGCAACTGCGCTCTACCCTGGCCCAACACGCAACGCCATCCCCGCACGGCCACGCACAGCGCCACCACGATACCTGGCGCGAGGGCGATCATGGCCCCGGCGTGGCACAGCTTCAGCAGGACTTGGTCACGCTCGGTGTCAACGCAAAAGATGGGCGTCCGCTCGTGCCCGATCAGCACTTTGGCCCGCGAACGCACGAAGCCGTGGAAGCCTTCCAGCGCTCGCATGGATTGCACGCCGACGGCGTGGCCAGCTCGGCCACCATCAGCGCACTGGCGCACGCGAGAGCGCTTGCCCTGGCTGATGCGCCCAGCCTGCTCGACGCGAGACATCCCGCGCATCACATGTTCAAGCAAGCCTATCAATGCGTGGCGCGCATCGACGGGAGCCAGGGCCGCACGCCGAGCGCACACACGCAGATGTTCGCCGGCAGCCTCACTTCAGCCGCCCTGGGGGTAGGCATGAGCCAGATCGACCACGTTGTTTTGTCGGAGGACACCAGCCTGGGCATCGCCGTGCAGGGGCCGCTCGAATCGCCGTTCAAGCACTACGCGAGCGTGAACGCGATGGAGGCAGCCCAGACACCGCTCGACGTGAGCAGCCGGCAGGCGGCTGCGCATATGGAGCTCGCTCAGCTCACCCACGCCAAGAACGCGGATGTCTCCCCGTCGCAGCCCGCCGCCTCATCCGACGCGCCACGCTAAAGTTCAAGGAAAACCGACATGCTTCCGAAAGCTGCCATGAAAGACTTCGACTTTGACCAACTGCATCGCGACATCCTTGCTGCTGCCCGGCAGGCCTTTACCGACGTACTGACCCAGCGCCCCGTCGATGACTTATGCGCCTTTGCCATCTACAGCGACTCGGGCGCCATGACGGTCTGCCCCGCCATGTGCACTACAGAGTTTCTCGCCGAGAAAGCGCGCGACGCACCGGACGAATACCTGTTCTACAAGTACTCCCCGTCTGAATGGCCGCTCGAAGGCGCAGGCGCAGAAGAGGCGTTCGGCCGAATCTGCCGCATGCTCCGAGAGCATCTGTTTCATGACATCGACGACAGCGACCAGGCCTTTCATGCGTTTCAGCAACGCTTGATAGAGACCTGCGTGCAGGCACAGGCGGAGCTGCGCGAATCATTCTTCGCGGAACGTGCGGACGACTTTCTTCTGCTGGTCACCATTTCCGACGACGACGAACCCGCGCAAGCACTTCAGTCCAGGGTCAAACGTCTAAACAACGCACGGATCGCCGATGAGTTCGATGCGTGGGCACTCACCTGGAGCAACGCCTGAGTCGCCTCATGCGTCATCGTTCATTTGCCCTGCTGATCGGCATTGACCTTGGTGAGGTAGGCGCTTAACACCGCCACCTCGCTGTCCTCGATCGGCGCGCCGTAGGCCGTCCGCATTTTGTTGATCTCCGCCGTCCATTCCGTTTGCGTCAGCGCAGGCTGCTTCAACACCATGCCGGCCGAATGGCAGATAAGGCACTTTCCGGCAATATCCGAACCAGGACCCGGTGGAAACGAAGATTGGCTTGCTGGCAAATCCACCGATACCGAATGAATCGCGATAGGTGCGGGATGCGCCGATTGCGCGCAGGCCGGGTGCATCCATCCCAACGCCAGCATTATCGACAGAGCGAACGCATGTCTGATGTTCATATCAGCCAACCCGGACCTTGACCGATTCGATGACGTTGCGCATGAAGCCGCCCGGATTCCAGTTGGCCTCTGCGGGTTGCTCGACGCCGTTGGTGTTCACCGCCTTCACCATCAAGGTGTTCTCACCCTTGGCGCTGGGCGTGTACTTCGCATGCCAGCGACGGAAGCTGTACTTGCCATGGTCTTGTTCCAGCGTGGATTCCTCCCAGTGCGCGCCACCGTCAGCGGACCACAGCACCTTCGCGATACCGGCGTCCCCACCGAAAGCGATGCCGCGCACTTGCGTCGCATGACCGGCAAGTACCTTGTCACCATCGCGCAGATTGGTAATGAACGATCGCGGCACCATACGGTTGATCGGCACGCTCTTGTAGCCCGTCTGGCCGGGCACGACAGCCGCATGCGGCGTGTCGGGAATCAGATACGCCTTGGCCATCCAGAAATTCGTATCCGGCTTGTCCAACACCTCGATATCGCTGAGCATCTTCACCCAATAGGTGGAGTACCAGCCGGGCACAATCAGGCGCAGCGGGAATCCATTGAGTAGCGGCAACTGCTCATCGTTCATGCCCCACGCCACCATGACTTCGCCATCCCTCGCGTGATCGATGTCCAGCGACTTCAGGAAATCGGGTGTTGCCGGCAAAACACCACTGTCGAGCCCTTTGAAGCGCACCTGCACTGCATCTGCATTCACGCCGGCTTTGTCGAGGATGTCCTTCAAACGCACCCCCGTCCACCGCGCGCAACCCATTGCGCCATTGGCCCACTGCCCGCCAGCTATACGCGGATGGAACAAGCCACGCGAATTACCCGAGCACTGATTGACGGCCGCGATCTCCACTGTTTCGAACTCGCTCATCAATTGCTTGAGGCTGAGCGTGAGCGGCTTGTCCACCTGGCCGTGCACATTCAGGCGGAAGCTTTCTGCATCGATCTGCGTGGGTATGTAGGCCAGATGCCACCGCACGAAGAAACGGTTGTTCGGTGTGAATACGCCTTGGTCGAATACATCGAACGGCGTTTCGAGCATCGGCGGCCGCGTTCGCAACAGCAGCATCTCACCCTTCTGTGGAAAGGCGCGAGTCAGCTCGCGCTGCCCATTGGCGAACGGTAGCTGCGCCGTCGGCGCATCAGCCGCTAACGCTTTGGCGCCACCTAATGCACCGATCGAACCCATCCACCCCGCCGCACGCAGGAAGCGGCGGCGGGAGGGATCGTTGGCGTTCCACTTCTGATTCATCGCGACTCCCTCTTGCAGTGATTCCGCCCTCCGTGTCACGAAGAAAGCGACAAGCGCGGCTCGCACATATGCTCGATGACATATCCGCCGCCACCCGTCCAAGAGGCGTGAAAAACGCCACCCGATGAAGCCTACGGGGACATCGGGAGCGCGCCGCCGACTACTTGCTACTGGCTGGAAAGAGCAAAGAACTTCACGATACCGGCCGACCCCGATGCCGAATTGTCCTGCAGATAGTTACCTGCCTTGAAGTAAACCGTGCCGCCATCCCAGCTCTGATCGTACGTGAACGAACGCGTCGCGCCATTGACGGTCACCGTCACCACGCGGTCGGACTGGGCGATCCGGTAGTCGATGCGATCGCCCAGCATCAACCCGTGCGCCAGCGTAAAACGCTGCTCTGTACTGCCAGGGCTCGCCTTGACCCCCACCACGATGTCGCCCTTCGACCAGCGGATCTTGAGGGCCTCCGAGCCCTTACCGTCACCGTGAATCTGCCCCACGATAATGCCGCCACTGCCTGGTTGCTGTGTCACGGCCAGCGAGGCGCTCAGGGTGTGCTGGCCGGAGAATGTCCACTCACGCGTATCGCGTAATTCGGAGCGCGGGTAATGCGACCCTCGCGTGCTTGCGCCGTTGTCCGGGCAGTTGAACACCATCGCTTGGGCGTCGGCGTCGTAATAGAAATACGCGCTGGAGAAATCACGCAGCGTGGGCTGCTTCACTTCCTCCACACTGTCTCCGCGAGCGACAGGGGTCTGCAACTTGAAGGGTGACAGGTCAAAGTGCTGGCCAGGTGCGCCTGATGAAAACACGCCCTCGGCGAGCACTGCGTTTGACAACGCCAACAAACCAGTCATGGCGACGGCACCTACCCAGCGACCCAACTGCTTCTTGCCTTGCATCGAGCTGACTCCTTGCATCGGTGATGGCGTGATTGCCTGATCGATCAGCAACGCCTGGGTCGCAACGGTGGATGACCGGGCTGTTGGATGGCATTCATGCAGATGTGGGTGAGGCGGACGGCGCCGGGTTGACTTCAATATTCATCCAGGGGGAATCTGTCAGGTGCCTCACCGACCGATGGACCACAGACAACCACAGCATGGAGATGCTATGAACAAGTCGCTTTTTATCATGACACTGGCCTTGGGCCTTGCCGCATGTTCCAGCCAGAATGGCAGCGAGCTTGGCGCCGCTCACCAAAACGAGCCCTTCGCGGATCAGCACAAGCAATTCCACACGCACATCGTGCGTTCGGTATCGGAAGAAGGACAGGTGCCGACACCGCCGAAGGACAGTGGCTTTGCGCTGATTACCTACCCGTCACAGGGCAAGACCCTGCCCGCTTACATTTCTGCAGATCCCGGCGACGGAAAGAAGCACCCGGCCATCATCTGGGTGGTGGGTGGATGGAGCAACGCCATCGACCTGGACAATCTTGTCCATGGCGAATGGGATAACGACCAATCCGCCCTTGCCTTCGCCGATCACGGCATTGTCACCCTGTTCCCCACCTTCCGTGGCGGTAGTAGCGGCACCGGTACCAAAGAGGCGAAGTACGGCGAGATGGATGACGTCATCGCCGCCTATGACTATCTCGCCAGCCAGCCCTACGTGGATACAAACCGCATCTACCTGGGCGGCCACAGCACCGGCGGCACGCTGGTGATGCTAACGGCGGAAGCGATGGACAAATTCCGCGCTGTGTTCGCCTTCGGCGCCACCGATCGCTTCGAAAAGCACAACGCAACGCAGTTCGTTTTCGATACGAATGACAAGCGGGAATTTGACCTGCGCTCACCCATTCTCTGGCTGAGTGACATCAAGAACCCTACGTTTGTGTTTGAGGGCGACCAGAGCGACAAGGCGCAGTCACTGGAAGCCATGAAAAGCACTACCAAGAATGGCCAGGTGCATTTCCATCTCGTCAACCACGCCGATCACTTCAGCACACTGGCGCCGTTGACAGAAATGCTGGCGAAGAAGGTAGTCGAGGATACCGGCCCGCAATCGAACATCCAGATTACGGATGCCGATGTACAGGCAGCGATGGCGCAGCCGCCGATTCAACACTAAATGGCTTTGTGCGAAAGGAATCAGCGGGTGATGCCCTGGTTCCTTTCGCACCGCTCAGAGCACTAAAGAGCCAGATTGCTTACGCATTCTGGCTCTTTGTTCGCGCTCTTCAGCGTTGCACGGCGAGCTCCTCATACAACTTGTCGCCCACCAGCTTGTTGACCCAGCTCGATGGATGACTGCTGTAGTAATAGAAATACTTTCTAGGATCGGAGCATGGCGGTGCTCTCTTCTCGCCCAGTGGCTCACTGAAGGCGCAAGGATCTTTGGCATTCACGATGCCGTATGCCTCAGGGTGACTGACGATCTCGTCGAAGTAACTACCCCACTGGCTGAAACGCAAATCGATACCCAGCTTCTGGCGCAACGCGGGCACCAGCTTTTCGTAGGCGGGGTTCAACCGCTTTGCTGCCTCGGAGAAATCAGACATCTGGGTGGGGAGGCGTGCCAACACGATATGGCGTGCGCCTACTGACTTCAGTATCTCGATCTGCCGGGTGATATGGGCCACGGAGACATCCAAGGACGTCTTGTCATCGTTGAGGCCGCCAGCGATGAAGAACAGCGTCTTGTCCGGGTCAAAGGTGATCGACTTGTCACGCACGCGCGCGGCGAAGTCCTGCACCTGATTAATCATGCCCACTTCCAGCATCAGGCCGTTGGTTTTCACGCCGGGATTAAGCCCCGTATCCGCACCCGCCACTGCGAAATCGATGCTTTCGCTATTGGCGTTCTTATCCTTGGAATGCGTGAACGGCAGGTTCATCCGTTGCGCCATGTACGCCACGGAGGTGGGGCCATTACCGGCCAGGTAGCCGGCCCCCATGTCGGAGTAGCTGTCACCAAAGACATAGAGGCGATTGAACTCCGCGCTGGCCATCGCGCGTGGAGCCACTACCACTGCACACAGGACAACAAGAAAGCCAAGGACTAGCCGCATGGGATGCTCCGCATGACAAGACCGAACCGGGCAAAGAAAGCCACCGCCCATGGAGAGGTAGGGTGGCCTGGCAGGTGCTCATGGTGGGGTGAATGACGCCGGATGCACACGTGCCGGAAGCTTGGGGTACCCGTGCCGGAGCTCATCGATACCCACCAAGCACGCCACACAGCTATCTCGCCATGCAGGCGCTACGCAGAGGTATCCGCATCCTTGGGCAGGTTGGCGTTGATCCAGCCCGTGATGAAGGCGTCCAGCGGCATTCGTTCCGGCACGTCGATAGCGGCCTCACGCACATAGACCGCCGCGGCCTTGATCAGCGACTGCCGCGCAATACTTGTCGCCTGCCGCGCCGCCGCCTGCTTCTGGCGCAATTGCACAATGTGCGCCGAGGGCTTTCCCGGCTTAGCGTACTTTTGATAGCGACGCAGCTCATCCGCTGCCAGCGTGGTATCCGATGCAGCCTGCAGCGTGGCCCTGTAGGCCTTCAGCAAGGGAATCAGGGTGGCGGCTTTCGCATCCACCGCGCCCGGATCGCCCGATGTCTCCAGCGCATCAAGAAGCCCGGCGTACGGGAACAGTGTGGTCGTGGTCATGGGGAGGAAGCCTGAAGCGTGGCCGCTCAGCATAGGCGCGAGCGGCAGGTATACGCCAGCCAAAAGCGAGTTCGCGGCACCAGCCAACGACGCCCTCTTCTTCTGCAATGCCTGAAAATGACTTGGGGAAAAATCCACCGGGAGCTTGGCTAGGCGCTCCCTGCGCATGCTGGCCAGCCCTCGCCATGCTCGTCTTCTGTTAAGCCTTTCTCTCGCGAGTTTTCAGCACAGGCCGGCGTGCATATCGGCCCGCCATGGAGGTCAGCCACGTGTAGACCTTGCGCGGCAGCGACTTGAGACGGAGCACCGGTTTCTCGATCACGTGCCAGGAGAAGACAGCCATGGTCAACGCCAGCGGCCACGCGATAAACGCATTGACCAAGCTCGAGGCCCCTGGCACCCAATGAGCCGCGACCTGCTGCATGGGGAAACCCCACAAGTACAGGCCATATGAGTAATCGCCGAAGCTGTTATAGCCGTACCACCGCATGTTGTACGCGAAGGCAAAGACAAAGCTCATCAAGGCAAGCGCCAGCGCAAAGGGGTAGAGCACGCTGCCATGCGCCAACCATGCGAGCAGCGCCGTAACCGCCGCAACCGGCCAGCCGACATACACCCACGAGCGATTGACGAAACAGAACGCGCCCAAAGCGAAGTAACCCGCGGGCTGCACGAAGTCGGCGAGCGGCACCAACGGAATCGAACCGGGCCTGACGATGCCCCAGACAACCAAGGCAACGATAAGCACATTGGCCAGATACTTGCGCCCGAGAATGCCAGTAACCCCGACGATCCCCACCCACAAATACATCCGCACTTCCGCCGGCAACGTCCAGATGGACCCATTGACCGCACCGTGCACCTGCTGGTCAGTGAAAACACCGGGAAGGTAGTAAGCCAGGTACTTGCCAAGCTCAATATTCTTGGTGACGTAGTACAGCACCTTATGGTCACGGAGATAGTCCGCGAGCGGCAGGCTAGTGAAGAGGGGGCCAAGCACATACGCCGAGCCCACCAGGCAGAACAGATACGCCGGGTAGATCCGCAAAAGGCGGGCCCAGAGAAAACTGGGCAGATGCTGGCGGCGCAGATAGCTGCCGGCAATCATGAAGCCGCTGATGACAAAGAAGGCATTGACCGCCAGCGCGCCCGAGTACGAGCCCCAGCCCAGCCACAAGAACAGGTCCATCTTGCTGGAGTCGCCGCTGATCGGCGCGCCATGGCCATAAATCACCAGGCTCGCCGCGAGCAGGCGGAGCAGAAGAAAATTATCTTGCGCCTCGGCAGACGCCTCGCCTAGCGTCCGCACACGAAAAAAACCCTTCACGGCCACGACTTCCCTATCCATCAAACGCAAGTTATTTCATGCAAGCGCATGATTTTGCCGCGTTTCGTAAGTAATAGACAGTGCAGGCCCGGCCGGGCATCTCATCAGGCCGCCGCCGGAGCGCCGCCCACATTGCGAATGGCTGGCGCTCACCGATAGGCCACCCCGCCAGGCCTTGGCGGATCACTTCTGCCATTCACATTTCCGCGCCGCCAAAGGGGCCGAAGCCTTGGGGGCACCGTCAGCGTGCTTCAGCACATCAAGGAGCTGGCACGACAACGACGTGACCATGCTCATGGGAAGGTGAAGCAGCTCTAGCCCGTGTGTGCGTCAGAAAGCACACGATCCTTCGCGATGGAAGAAAGCGCCACAGCCCCTTAGTGTTGCCGGGAACAAGGGGAAAGCTATGGACTCTGCGACACTCACCTTCGCCGCGCTGAACACGCGCATCGATCAACTACCTGATCACGAAAGCCTATCCATGGCACCGACCAAACGTCAGCGCTGGGGCTACGTCGTTGGGTTTGGCGTGGGCTTTACCGGCCTGTCTTAGAAGAACTCCACCTACTTCGTCGCTTCGGAAGCAATCCGGTTATCAATCCCTGAAATGAACTGCGGCATGCGTGCCATCGCAGAAGGGCTTGTTCTTAGACTGCCCGCATCGGCAGAGCGTGACCCGGTTACGCACCTCGTACTTGAATCCATCGGCCGAGACAACGGGAATACCCCCGCGTAACCACAGCGGGCCGCTGCACTTTTCCACCGGGTCTTCGATAAGGCCAATGGAAACCGGCAACTCGGTTTCGACGGACTCACCGGTCGCGCTGTCCCAAGCCACCAAACGCCCTGACGGACACTGGTTGACCTGGCGGATAAAGTTGGCGCGCACTTGCGGATCGTCCGTCGAAGCCACCTGACTCCAGACCTGTCCATGCGGGTCGCAGAAGCGAGCAAACGCGCAAAGGCTTTCTGCGTCCGTGAGCGCATGCAACGGACCGTTCATCACCTTCGCCTGATCGAGATACGACTGCCGGCTCGCGCGCTCCGTCCCATCAAAGCCGACTTTCTGGTGCGAGCCATCGCAGAACGGTTTCGACTGCGACGCACCACACCGACACAGTGCGTACGTGGCGGCGTGATCGATCGGCGGGCCTTCCTTCCAGGCTTCCGAACCACCCTCGGCATCGGCAACGATGGTTTGCTTCGCGAGCGCGATATCGCCTACCACCAGATACGGACCATTCTTGGAAACGGTTACCTGGATGTTCGCTTTTACCCGTGCCATGCCACTTCCCCTCTCGCCATGGGACTGCGCTGATTCTTGACCATGAACTTCTACCCGGGATCGTGACGTGAAAATGAGCAAAAAAGCATAACAGTTACACCAACCTAACTATCTAAGCTCGTTCTCAAAGCGCATCCCTCCCCCGCTTTTAGCAGCAGCCAAAAAGTGAAGCTAAGCGGCCAAGGCCAATGTCTGCATCGGCGTGATGTCACTGAGTGCCATGTACTGGCGCGCGTGGTTGTAAGTCCACGGCCAACGAGTGGCCATGTCCTGCACCTGTTCAATCGAGCCGAACCGGGTTCGTGCAAGCCATGCCTAGTGCATTTTCCGGTGGTAGCGATCGACGTAGGCGTCCCGCTGCGGCTTGCCCGTCTGGATGTGGTCGACTCGGATACCGCGCGGTGCGGCAATCAGTGAGGAGTGCACTCTTGCTCCGGTCCTTCCACCGCGCGCGTTTCGACTACACAAAAAGTCCTGAATCGCCGCTGCTGATGCGGCGGCATTCCCAACACACTGGCGCCCAAACGGGGCCGGCGGATCTTCCGGCCCCACTGAACAGCATGGCGGCTCAACCAGCACGTTTTGTTCCAACGGGAACAGCAACGTAGCCGACGTGGCTCGTCGCATGCGCCCGGATACGCTGGAGAAGGAGAGTTGTTGTGGAAGATACGCTTCGCAAGCTGGGCAACGCCGATGCCGATCCTGTGGTGGTTCTTACACAGCTGGTCGAATGCATCCGCCCCAAGCGGGCGGGCAATCTCAATATGGCCCGGCAATCGATGTTCGCGCTGTGCTTTCTACTGGAACAAAACACAGAATTCAGAGCTAACCTGCGCGGTGCGGTCTGTCGCTTGCTGACCGAGCGAAAGCCGCTATCACTTTATACGGAGGCGGGCATCTTCTCCGGCAACGATGTCTTTTCCGAAACGTTGCGTCGCCTGTCTCGCAACTTCCTTCTTCCCGATGCGGTCGATCTTCACTATCTGCGTGACGTAGTTGCCGTGCTGTTCCACAAGGCCAGCGATCATGTCTGGGTCGAAGGTGTTGAAACAGCGTCGTGGGTCAAGTTGCTGGAGGCATTGCGCTTCGATGAGCTGGACATTTCCGGCGATACGTTTCACGTCATGCAGATCGGCGAGGCGTTACGCGTACTGTCGTACCGCATTGCATCCATCGGCCTGGAACCAGAGGTGCTTCGACTGGATACCTCGCTGGAGAAGTTCGCCTCACCGTTCATCGCGCAGAATGTGGAAACGCTGGCCTACGTGGATCAGTTTGAACGTTGGCAGGCAGGTGATCACCAGACCGCTCCGGATGCTCGCCATCTACTGGTGCTGCTCGACCAGTGTCATAGCGTGGCCGACCGTATTCGTGCCCGGGCGGCACGTGACGGAACCAGCCTGTCCCTGACACTTCAGCTTCAGCGGCTTCGGCAGAACCGGTTGCGCGTGGAGGCATTGGCCGACCTTCTACAGTCGATGCGGGCCGACAGCACGAACACTTGTATGCTTGAACGCGCTGCACAACTCGCGTCCACCCTGATCAGCCAGGAATGTCGCAGGAACGACCTACGTGCGTACATGCGGCAGAACGTTCAGATCCTGGCGCTGCGCGTCACCGAGAATGCCGGCCATGCGGGCGAACATTACATTACGGCGAGCCGAAAAGATTATTTTGCGCTGTTGCGGTCGGCGCTGGGAGCTGGTTTCGTCATCGCTTTCATGGCGTCCTTCAAGATCATCTTCAGCAAGCAGCATTGGACGCCCTTGAACGATGCGATCGCGATCTCGCTCAACTATGGCTTCGGCTTTGTCCTCATTCATATGCTGGGCTTCAGCGTGGCGACGAAGCAGCCAGCCATGACGGCCAACGCAATCGCCGCGTCGATTGATGTGAGCAGCGGAAGCACCAGCGACCTTGAGAAGCTGACCACGCTCATCGCACGGACCATCCGCAGTCAAACCGCCGCGATTCTTGGCAACGTGGTGTTGGCGGTACCAACGGCCATGCTGATCAGCTGGGCGATCACGCGAGTTACCGGGGCACCGTTCGTGGGCAAGGAGAAAGCCATGCACATGCTTGGGGACCTGAACCTGTTCTCCGGCGCCATCATCTATGCCGCCATTACGGGCGTATGCCTGTTCCTCTCTGGGCAAATCGCGGGCTGGTACGACAACCTGTGCGCCTACAACCGCATTCCGGAGCGCATCCTTCAGTTGAAGTGGCCGAGAGCGGTCTTCAGCGAAAGACAGATTCAGCGATGCGCAAACTACGTTCGCTATAACCTGGGAGCGCTGGCCGGCAATTTCTACTTTGGCTGCATGTTGGGCGGCATCTGGGGTATCGGCGTGCTGCTCGATATTCCGCTGGACATTCGCCACGTTGCATTCGCGTCGGCGAATATTGGGTACGCCGCCTCGGCATTGAACTTCTCCATTGACCCACATGTGCTCTGGTCAGCCATCGCTGGTATTGCCGCTATCGGCATAACCAATCTCGTGGTCAGTTTTACTCTGGCGCTGTGGGTGGCTTTGCGGGCACGGCACGTGTCCCTTCCAAAGCGCGGGCAACTGCGTCGCAGCCTGCTGCTTCGTTTTCGCCGGCATACGCGGGAATTCTTCCTGCCCCCGCGTCGCACAGAGAATGCAGCGGGGATCGAGCTGGATAGTGCGGGAACGACCTGATACTCCTCCGTGCTTTCATGATGGAGGTACGTCCGGCAGGGCGCATCAAAAAAGGCGCCGACCTTCCGGCCGGCGCCTATAGATTCGCTTAGCGCTTACAACTGCGAATTAGTCGTCGCGTTGAACTGTGTGCCCAGATTGGTCTCCAGGTCACCGATCGCATATTCCAAGACTCTGAAGGTCGCTGCACGATCCGTCGCGTTGCCCAGATCCAACGTCGCCGAGCTAGCTACGCCGGCCTGCGTCAATGCCTGATTGAACGCTGTACTCGCCTGCGTGGCGGAGATGTAGGTCCCCACGCCCGAGCTGTTGACGTAGTCAATCGTCTGGAACACGTTGGAGAAGATACCTTCCAACGTAGCCACGCTGAAGGCCACATGGTTGTCAGGTGTGGCAAACGTTGTCGCGCTGGTGGTGGGGATCGGGTTGTTGTACAGCTGATCCAGGTAATAGCGAACCTGATAAGGATACTGCTGATAGGTGTCCTGCACGCCCCATACCGAGCTATAGGAGTTGACCGATGCCACGGTCGCCGCCGTAGCTGTTGCGCCCAGGCTGCTGTAACTGCCCACCAAGCCACCGTAGTAGCCCTGGTTGTACGCCACGTTCAACAACACATCGAGAAAGTTGTTTGGCAGCGTTTTGAAGTTTGCCAGCGCGTTGTTGTATGCCGGTTGCCACGGCGTTACCCAACCACCGGGTCCCGGGCCGGTGACGATCAGGGACACGAAATCGTTGTAATGGAAGTACGCCGTCAACATCGGCCCGTAGTACTTGTTGTTGAACGATGGCGGCGTCGGCTTGCTGTACTGCGTGGCGGCCGTCGCCATGGTGTAGCCGATGTTCTTCTGGATCGCGGCGTAGTTGATCAGCGAGTGCCCTGCCGGTGTATAGGACCCGGACACCATGTCGGCGGCGTAATTGTTGATTTGATAGGGGCCACCTTGCCCTGCCCCCATGACCGCCGCCTGATTGGGCGAGGGATCAATAAGCGTACTGGTGTCGACGTAGTACTCGGTCGCGATATTTTCCTGCAGCAACTGCCCAAAGATCGATCCGTACAAGTAGTCCTTGTCGAACTGGATGCCTGGGTCGTATTCCTGCACTAGGTGACCGTACATCACGCCCGCGATGACATTGGACAGGATGAGGTCGGTGTAATTGCCACTCGTCAGGGCGATCTGGTCTTGGGCGGTGCCACTACCCAACAGCAAGTGGAAGCCGATGGTATCTGGCGTGATCACGGGCGGTGGTGGCGGTGGGGGTGTTGTAGAGCCACCGCATGAACTCTGTACCGTCCAGGGCTGCCCACTGCCCGATCCCCCGCTACTGGTGGCTGGATCGTTGCCCTGGGTCCACCAGTTGGCCTGGTAGTTGATGCCATTTTCACTGGCGACATCCCCCGTGTTGTAAACCGTCGCCGCGCTCCACGCAGCCGCGCAGGTGGTGCTCGCATGAACCGCTTGCAGAGGCATAACGGCAAGCGACGCTATGGTCAGCGCGACTTTCGTCACGGCGCTCAAGGAGCTCAGCGTCAGAACAGGATGCATTGTGGATTTCTTCACGCGCATGGATTGCCTCCAAGGTTTGAATGGAACCGAGTAAGGAGAGCTGCATCGTCGATTTCGTGACTGCGTCCGAACCACCTGGAGAGCGCAGTCGCGGTGCATATCCCCATGCGCCACTGCAAGGTCTCGAGGTAAGGCGAGTATTTAGGCGCAATGACAACGTTGTCTATAATGTCCACTTGATAACGTGAACTGGTTAGCGTTGGCCATCGGTGGCCATGGCGACTATGAGACGTGAAGCTGGCCTCCCATGGCGGAGGACAGGTGCGAAACCCGTGAATAGCGCGCAGCGTCATCGCCGGCCTGTCGTTGCCGGCGCGCCTGGAGAAGTAAAAGGGGAAACACTGCCTGTGCAGCAGGCGTTGCTTCATGCGCGTTGACGCGCAGGTCATCTTTGTCCTGCCTGCGAAGGTTGCGTGCCGCGCGCCATTCCGCGCGGCACGCAAACCTTCAGGCAGAGGAAGCTGGGGTCAGGGACCCGTTCTTGCGGCTTCCGGGATCAATCAAACTTCTGGGTATAACGCAGATAGACAAAACGTCCGTAGTCATAGGACGGATTGTAGGCGTACATCGAATCGGTGTTGTTGCTACTGCCGACTTCAAAGCCACCGTAGAAGTAGGGCCCCACGCGGTTGAAGACGTTGTTTGCGCCCAGCGCGATGGTGGCATTCCACGGCGCCTTCCAATAGATCTGCACGTCGTGGAACGTGATCGATGGAATCTGCGTGATGGGCGTAATACCCACACCGGGCAGGTAGTAGTTGGGCATGGTGCACGGGAAAGCGGAATCCTGCGCGTTGTAGCAGGGCTCCTTCAACGGCGAGTAGTACCGCATGGTCCACTGCGCCCCGAAGTCTTGATACTCCCAGCCCATAGTGAAGTTGGAGCGCAGGCGCCAGTAAGAGCTGAAGCCGGTGTTGTGGCTCACCGGCACACCGGCATATTGCTCAGTGTTGTCATGCGAGTAGTAGGTGGATTTGGAGTCGAGCGTGAACTGGCCAAAGGAGAACTTTGGCAACTTGTAGGAAAGATCGACATCGTAACCGGCGACATCCAGATAGCCTTGGTTCTCTTCGCCGGAGAACAGGCTACTCACCTGGTAGTTATCCGCCGCCGTACGTTGGAACTGGGCGCAGTCGGAAGCAATAGCCAGCTCATAGCAATTGTTGAGCACTTCGTTGGGGCTGATGCCGGAAATGATGTTACGCACGATGTATCTGAAATGATCGACCGTGACGTTCAAGCCCGTGAGATAGCTAGGACTGTAGACAAGGCCGATCTCCGAACTCTTGGATTTTTCCGGCTTGAGATTGGGATTGCCGCCCTGGGTGAACGGTGCGTAGACCGGTGCGCCACCCGGCGAGGTGACGGGCACTTGAGGTGCCGCCTCTTGCATGAAGCCATTGGGGAACTCGTTACCCAGACCGGCCGCGTTCAACGCCGTCTGATTCAATGCGGGTTGTCCGCCGACACCATTGGCGCAGTTCTTGGCTACGGTAGCGTTGTAGCGGGCGAGGCCGTAGGTCACGTCGCAGGGGTCGTTGTAGCCCGGATACGTCGTCGAAACACCGCCGAACAGGTCGCCGACCGTAGGCGCGCGAAAGCCCGTGCCATAGCTACCGCGGACCATAAGGTCATCAATGGGTTTCCAGGTCAGCTTGTACTGGCTGTTGAACGTGCTGCCGAAATTGTTGTACCGCGAATAGCGGCCCGCGATATCGAGGTTCAACGACTGCGCCAGCAGCATGTCCTTGAGGATGGGTATGTTTATTTCGGCCCACGTCTCGTTCACGCTGTAGCCGCCCTCCGTAGGCGCACCGGCAAGGTTGGTGGTATAGCCTTCAGAGGATGGTACATCTGGCGTGTCGTAGCCGGACACGGAACGGTGCGAAGCACCTACCGCAAAGGTCAGGTCACCGGCAGGCAGTTCATAGATGTTACCGCTCAAGTCGACCTGCGGCCCTTTTTCCGAACTGCCGTAATGCTCGTAACCGTTAACAGCGATGTAGTTCAACATCGACTGCGTGTAACCACCCGGCCCCGCCAGAGCATTCAGCGGCACGCAGCCTGCGATGACACTGCCTGGCGTTCCGCACTGCACGGTGCCATTGGACCCCATGAACGACGGGCCTAGCGCGTTCTGAAGATTGGGGAGAGAGAAATTACCGGTTTCGGTAATGGTGCCTTCGTAGCGGGTGTTGTAGTAGTAGGCATCCCAGTTGAACGAATGGTCGCCGATACCAAAGTAGCCCTCTAGCCCAAGGCTAAAACGGAAGTTTTCGACCTTGTTGATGGATAGGCGCGACAACTCACCGACGTAGCGCTGGAAAGCCACATCAGTCGGCGTCTGCCCCGGTGCATTGGTGGGGTTGTAGTAGCTCTGCCCCGACAACATCAGGTTGTCGTACTGCGGTTGCTGGATCGAGAACAGGCCGCTGGTGGAAAGCGGAAAGCCTGCCAACTGATCGGTATTGCCCTGCTCGTTGTAACTCGCGGTAAACGTCGCCGTGAGGTTCTGCAAAATGTCGTAATGCCCCTGCACAAACAGGTTCTTCATGTTTGTGGCACTGAGCAAAGTGTTCGGGGGATTGAGGTTGTAGGTATCGCCCGGATTGGTCACGACGCCATTGGCAGCGTAAGTCGGCAGTTGCTGGAAATGGTAGTCGTTGATGTTTCGTGGATCACCACCGGCATTGAGTATGTTGAGATTGCCGTTACTGTCGTAGAACTGCCCGTAAGGACCGAGGTAAGCGAGTCCGTTCAACGGAAATTTGTCAGTTAGCGGGTATTCGCTATAGGGGCGCCTACCTGCACCGATGGAATCCTGGTCCTGGTATTGCGCTGAAAACATAATCGACCCGCGCGAATAGCTCTTGCCAAAGGTGACACCGTACTGCCCTTGTTTGCCATCGCCACCAGGAATGTACTGGCCGTTGTAGGTGTCGAGTTCGGCGCCGTTGAAATCCTTTTTGGTGATGATGTTCACCACGCCCGCGATCGCGTCCGAACCATAGGTCGCAGATGCGCCGTCCGCCAGCACATCGATGTGATCAATGATGGAGGTGGGAATGGTGTCCAGGTTGGTGAAGCCATCGAAGGATGTACCCAGACGCTTGCCGTCGAGCAGTACCAGTGTGCGCTGAGCGCCGAGATTGCGCAGGTCGACATACGTGCCACCTACGTCTGGACCGGCTTCATCCGGGTCGGACTTGCTGATGTCGGGTGTAGACGCGGACGTAAGGTTCGCCAGGAACTGGCCGACGGTCGCAAAGCCCTGCCGCTGAATATCCTGAGCGGTGATGGTAACGACGGGTTGCGCCATTTCCGTATCCACGCCGCGGATCAGCGAGCCAGTGACCTGCACGGCTTTCAGCGTTTGCGCTTTCTGCGGGTTCGCTGGCGTCGCTGCCTGACTTTGATTTTGAGCAGCAGGCGTTACGGCTTGTTGTGATGTATCGCTTTGCTGTTGCGGAGTTGGCGTAGGCGTAGACGCCCCACCACTGGGTGCTGCCGTTTGTGCACGAACAGAATCAGGTAAACCCAGCGTCCCTGCAAGAACGCTGCAGATCAAAACTGACAACAGCTTTCGGTTCTGCGGCTTCATGACAACTCCCCTTGTCGTAAAGTTAGCGCAAGCTTCGTTTTGTCCACGGTCACACCGCACTGAAGATTGGAAATTCAGCAATTGACTTCAGTCGGGAGACCGAACAATAACGAGAGATTCACGTAACTTCACCAAGCAAGTATTTTCGACTCGACCACAAACAATCGCGCAGTCGAAGTGTCGATGAAATGCCTTAAATCACGGCATAAGTTGAAGGGTTGCGGCGCAGCAGAAAAGCGAATCCAACTTCATCTTTCGGAAGAAAACATGATGAACGAGCAATCCGGTCGCAAGCTAATGCTGTTCGGGTGCTCAATGTGGTGTGGTGAATCCTGAGCATCGTTGCGCAAGTGGTACTTGCTTCCGCATGTCGCATGCGAACTGCACGATGGTGTATCAATGCCTCCAGCAGGACGGCCCACAGAACATCATCCGCACGATGCGCGGAGACCAAGTTAGTGAGTTGTACTAGTGCAACATCGACGGCACGTTGGAGTACTGCTTCGATGCGATCTTCGCGACAAAGAACGCTTCAGGATCACCACAGCGGTGGATTTAAGTGAGCCTGATGATGTACTCAGACGATCGATGGAGCGTGCCGTCCGCCCCACTTCGGTATGAAGCGGGGACGTTTAGCTGTTAATCGTGGAACGCGGCACGATAGGCTGGCTGATCATTCACCATGGCTCGTCGCGCACGCTGCTCAGTAAGTTGTCGCCACGTCCAGGTGACAACCATGACACCGCGTTTGACTTCACCTTGCGCCATGGCCAGCAGGTAGGCCCCATCGGTGGTTCGGCATATCCAGGAGGCATTGCAGCCGTAGCGCTCTTGCATGGTGGGTGGTCTATAGATCACCTCCAACTTGCTCGCCGGAAGTTGCTGACCACCCACACTGACGGTTTGATCCGCAAACGAACGAGCCAGTGTGTCGTCATCACCACCGAGGCTTATAAAGAAAGCGAAGATAGGCCCCAGCACGACGACCAGTGCAAAGCCCAGGATGTACCCATATTCCGTCACGGACGATACGCTACGTAGGCACCGGTGCAGGTTCTGCGCTCTGCAGGCCAGATACCGATGCTCTCAAGCGATCCAGCTCCGCGGTTGATCGTTCCACCTCACGCTGCACGCGCTTGTAGATACCACGCAAAGCCGGCTTCAGATGATCCAGTGTTTCGCGTGCGGGTGTGCCCAGCAACACGCAGCGAATGGCGTGCATATGCAGGATCTCCGGCTCGGACAGATAGCCCTGCTGACGCCACTGCCAGCCCATGGTCTGTCCGTCGGAGAACTGCGAAAAGCTGAAGCGCGAGTTGGCGAGGAACAGGCCGAAGCCGAGGAAGACAGCAGCCAGGTCCGTCGCGTGCTCCCATACATCCCAGCCACCCGGTGGCGGCTCAGGACACCCGGCCGTGCGGTAATGCGCCAGCTCGTGTGCGAACGTCGCGACGAGGCTCATGGGGTCACGCACGCGATTCGGGTGATAGGTGATCAGCGCCCCGTCCTCCGTGGCGCGAAACGTGCCTGCCGGCGATGACGGGCTGCCCTTGACCAGCAATGCGGGGGCCACGACAGGATTGGGATCCGCCTCCTGTGCCTGCAACACGCATGGCCAATCTGCCATGCCCGCGTACTCCCGCACGCGCGCGAAGATCGCCTCTGCCATCGCATGCCCCTGCAAACCTCGCTCGGGGAAAAACTGTGGCGTGGGCTGAACCAACGGGCGCTGCCTGAGAGCATCCAGCCCGCCGGTGTGCCGCAGCAGCCATCCAAAGCAGTCGAACTGCCAATGGGTGAGTTCGCTGCCTAGAAGCGTTCCTTTGCGAAACCATCCGAACATGGGTCTTCAGCCTCCGTACCGAAGAAATGACCTGGCTCCAACCTCGCTCAACCCAACGGCGGCCAGGGGAAAGCACTCTGCCCCCTTTTTGTACAGCAACCCAGCCCTTGGCTGAACCCACAACGTGAAATGCGTCAACCTACAGGCTGCGTCAGAAAAATCTTACACGGGGTTTTGATCCAGCCCTTTAAGGTGCTCAAAGGAACCCGATGGCAGGACCCGTACCCGCCCCCAACGATTTGCCACGTGCCGCCCCGGGCCACGCGGCTCACAGAAGGAATCGTGTCGATGAAATTCGCGCTTAGCGCCCTGACCACCGCCATCGCCCTGGCCGCCGCCGGGCTGGCCTGGGCCGGTACACCGCCACAGGCGCCCGCCGAAGTTGCCGCCGCCGCACCCGCGGGGATGACCCTACTGTCGTTCAAGGCCAGCGGCACGCAGGCAGGCGCGACCGCAGCCGCCGTCTACGAAACCGCGCCCGACAAGGATGGCGTGCGCCATCGGCAGCTCACCCTGTTCGGCAACACCAACGGCAAGTTCGCCCCTGAAGTCACCAGCGACAAACTCATCGCCTGCTCGACATGCAGCCAGTACCACGATGACCAGTTCTACCCGGACCATGTCGAGGTATCGGTTGGCCACGTGCACATTGATCAGTTCGACAGCGGCGAGATGCCATCGACCACCACGTTCGACTTCGTGCAGAAGCAAGGCAAGTGGTACGTAACCAAGGCGACGCGCGACACGTACGAGGCAGGCGAAGGCGATCCGCGCCGGGAAAAGCTGGCCATTCCCGCATCCGGCTTGGTTCAGGACATGGATGGCCATTGGAGTGTGCCTACCTACTACTCCGCTCTGGCTGTGAACGACGCGACTGGGAAGTTTGCGTTCGAGCACGGCGCGACCACGTTGCAGCAACTCCAGAAGAGCATCACCGAAGACTGCCAGGGCCCAGGTTGCCGCGTTCTGGTCCAGCAACAGGACGGCTGCATGTCGCTCGTGCGCGACAGCAGCGGTAAATCATTCGGTGCTGGCGTTGCCGACCACGAGGCGAAAGCCGACGCTGTCGCCAAGGCCATGGCCGCATGCAAGGCGGGCGGTGGCAACGCCTGCAAGGAAGTCAGGACGGATTGCAGCAAAGGCATTCTTTGACGGCTGATGGTCGTCATCAATCAAGGAGACAAACATGGACGTCGTGTCAGACAAGAAGATCGACAAACTGATCGCCACGCAGGGTATGACCCGCGTGTACGAACTGGAAGACGGTAGCTGGCTCACCGCACGGGATGGCACGGTGGCCTGGCGCAACAACAACCCTGGCAACCTCAAGTTCGGTTTTAAAGATAGCGTCGACACGCCGGAGAACCGCCTTCCACGCACCAAGGAAGAGGCACTGCACAGCGCGCAGACGAACTACAAGGGTGTCGTCGCCCTGGACCAGTGGGGCAACGCCGTCTTCGAAAGCTACGAAGCCGGCCGCGAAGCGCAGAAGTCTCTCCTGCTCCACCGAATGGGCGACAAGACGGTCGACGAACTGGTCAAGTCCTATTCCACCAAGGATTACAGCGGTGAAGCGCACCACGACAACCAGATAAAGACCATCTACAACACCGCAGCTGCCGAAGGCTTCGATCTTCATGGCAAGAAGGTGAAGCAGATGAGCACGGATGAGCTCAACGCGCTGGCCGACGGCGTATCCAAGGCCGAATCCTGGAAAGCCGGCACGGTCGAGAAAACCCCGCCGCTCAATGAAGAACAACTGCGCGCAGCGCTGGGCCCCCATGCCCACACCAAGGCGCCGGCCCACAGCACAAACGCGACGGCAACCCATACGCACACGCACGCCCTTCGCCAAGGCGATCAAGGCGCGACCGTCGGCCACTTGCAACAGGATCTGGCCGCACTCGGCATGACCTCGCGAGACGGCCACGCCATCAAGCCCGACCAGCACTTTGGCCAGCGCACGCACGAAGCCGTGGAAACCTTCCAGCTCGCCCACGGCCTGAAGCCGGATGGCGTTGCCGGACCGGCCACGCTCGCCGCCATCACGCAGGCCAAGGATCTCGCGCAGACCCACACGCCCAGCCTGCTCGACGCGCAACACCCCGCGCATGGCATGTACCAGCAGGCCTACCAGTGCGTGGCGCGCCTGGATGAAACGCAGGGCCGCGCCTCCGGCGCACACACGCAGATGTTTGCTGGCAGCCTCACCGCCGCCGCTCTTGGCGCAGGCATGAACCAGATCGATCACGTGGTGCTATCGGACGATGCGAGCCGCGGGTTTGCCGTGCAGGGCCCGCTCAGCTCGCCGTTCAAGCAGTACGCCAGCGTCAACGTGATGGACGCCATCCAGACACCGCTCGACCAGAGCAGCCAGCAAGCCGCCGCGCAGATGAGCGCAACGCCGATAGCCCCGTCGTTGAACCAGAATCTCACTGCCCAGCAGCACGTGGCCGGGCCCAGCTTGTAACGGGAACACCTACGCGGCGAAGCGGGCGGAGCGCATTTCTCTCGGAGAAAGCACTCTGCCCTCTTCTTGCCCTTCTGTGCATCTCCACGCCGATTGTCCGCGCGCGAGCCTGCCAGTAAGGTCCAGCCACGTTCACCATCATGGAAGAGATACCCGTACCCACACTTCTACTCTGTGCATTGCTGATCCCCGCCGTCATGCTCAGCCCCTAGGCGGCGGCAGACACCTATGGCGCCGACATGTCCCATGTATACGGCCTGCGCCCTAGCTACGGCGCTTGCTTGAGCAAAGCCAGCGACGATACTGCCGCCATAGTGGCGTGCGCGCGAGCGGAGCTCGTTTACCAGGACAAGCGCCTCAACGACGCTTATGCCGCACTCATGGTGAGGCTGGATCCCGAGCGTCAGGCCAAGCTCAAAGCAGAAGAACTCCGCTGGATACAGTTCCGCAACAACCGCTGCGCCAATACCATCGATGGATTGCAGATTCCCGAGTACCAGGCACCCACGTGCAGAGTCGAAGAATCAGGACGACAGGCGAATCTGCTCGAATTGAGGGCACGGCTTGCCGAGTAGTCCGCTGCGACCGCAGCTTTTTTCTACTACCGCCCGATTTTCACAACTTCTAAAGATTCCCCTGATGGGGATACAACAATTGATCGCTTAATCTGACCCTGCTCCTGAGTCATATAGATGACCCCCTAGAGCAAGCGACCGCCCTGCTGGCGGAGCACCAACAGCCTACTGAACATGGCTGGATGGACAGATGGGCGGCCACGCAAGGGCCGCCCATTTCCTTTTCTGGGCTCAGCGCATCCCATTGCCACGACAAGGCAACGGCTGAGCCGTCTTCCACAAAGTGCACTCGCCCCGTTTCGGCGTCCTACGGGATCACGCTGCAAACACACGCGCGGGAAACAATGACGGCCACCTGCTTACCCGCATGATCGGAGAGCAACGCTATGTGGCGACTTCCCACCCTCGTGCTGATGCTACTGGCAGCCCTGGCCAGCCACGCGCAAACCGTGAAGCTGTGGCCCGGCGTGGCGCCGGGCTCAGAGCACTGGACGCAGAAGGAACAGGTGGAGAAGAACACGCCGGTCGGCACGGTGATCATCAACGTTGTCGAGCCGACCCTCACCGCTTATCTGCCGGAGCCCGGCAAAGCCACGGGCGCAGGTGTGGTTATCGCACCCGGTGGCGCGGTTGTGGCGCTGGCCATCGACCGGGAAGGCAACGACGTTGCGCGCTGGCTGCAAAGCAAGGGCATCGCCGCCTTCGTGCTCAAGTACCGCACCATGGAAAAGCGCCAGCCCGGTATTCCAGCCAACATGGATATGGATGCGGCAGCGAAGTACGGCATCGCCGATGGCATCCAGGCCATCAAGCTCGTCCGCCTGCACGCCGCCGAATGGCATGTGGCGCCCGACAAAGTGGGCATCGTCGGTTTCTCCGCTGGCGGCATGCTGGCGAGCGAAGTGCTACTACAAGACGACGCCAGCACCCGCCCCGACTTCGCCGCACTCATCTACGGCGCACCGTTCGGACGCATGCCCAGCATCCCCGCCAAGTTGCCACCGGTGTTCATGGCCTGGGCTCAGGACGATCCAGTCGCGCGGGATGATGTCGCCAAGTTCTACGCTGCATTGCTTGCTGCGGGCAACAAGCCCGAAGCGCATATCTACAGCGCTGGCGGGCATGGCTTTGGCATGAAGCTGCAGGGCACTACCAGCGATAAGTGGATCGATGCGTTTTATGCGTGGATGGTGGCGCAGGGGTTCACGGGCGCAAGCGTGGGACAGGTGCGCTGAAGGCGGCTTCTCGCTACGCAGCGGTGAAAAAAGCGCACTCTGACTCGGGGTTCCTTGGCCGCGCCAACGCCTATTTTGACTTGCTGGGCTCTTGGACCGCATTGAGTTGCTTGGTAGCGCCAAGGTCTCCGGCAGCGGCAGCCTGTTTGATCAGTGACGCCGCCTCGGCAGTCTTGCCTTCGGTGAGCTTTGTGTAGCCGAGCCCACTCGTGGCCGATGCCACCTGGTCGTGTGGAAGCGAGCTGTCGGACACGGCCTCCGTGAACGATGCGCTCGCTGCCTGGACATCACCCGTGGCCAGCTTGGCCCAGCCGCATTGCGCCTGATTGCGCTCACGACAGACCGTGTCCGCTGCGGCGGAGGGCTGCGCCGAGGCAAACACTTTATCGATGCTGCTCTTCACAGAGGGTGGCGTGGGGACTATCGCCGCGAACAACTTCGCCCGGTCGCTGTTGGCCACAGCATTGGTGGTGACTTGTGCATGCAACTGGTCGTTGTCGGTTTTCAGCTGCTGCAGATAGTCCCCCAGCTTGGCCACATTCACCTTCACCACGCTATCGGGCCCATCCGGCGAGACATCCACCAGATTGCCGGTGGGTTTGGGCGTCAGGTGGGTTTCGATCAGCGGCGCCGAATTCGAAACTAGCCCTTCCAGGTCTGGCTTGACCTCCACCGAAATGGTGATGCGCGGGTTGTGCTCCCCTTTGAGGTAATCGAGCACAGAGCTGAAGGCACCCGCCACCGCACACTGAATCGCCCCGGTTTTCGCGGAGGCTATTTGGTTTAAGTGATCATGCGGCCTGCACCAAGTCGGAAGCCAGCTGACGGTAGTAGTTAGCTTCGGCCTCGGCGGGTGGAATATACCCGATGGGTTCGAGTAAGCGTTGGTGGTTGAACCATGACACCCATTCGAGCGTGGCCAGTTCCACCGCTTCTCTGGTTTTCCATGGTGCTCGGCGGTGAATCAGCTCGGCCTTGTAGAGCCCGTTGATGGTCTCGGCCAACGCGTTGTCATA